>CAVERI010000040.1:0-24829 GCA_963618055.1 bacterium
GCGACGCGGGTGCGGGTGTCGGAGTTTTCAATCAGCTGGCCGAAGCCGTACATGCAGAAGGAGCTGCTCCACGAGGTGAGCGAGCCGACGACCATGATCACGATGCCGCCGACGATGCCGGGGGTTCCACCGAGGTAAAATCCGATCGGATCTACGTATCCTTGGAAGGGAGACGGTCTGCTGACAGTCACGCCGATGACCACCATAATGATCCCGGAAAGCAGGGATGCGATGATGCCGAGCCAGCACAGAACCTTCGCGAGCGTCTTGATTTTGCGGCCGATGTTGCTGAACATGAGGGTTCCTCCTGATTTTATTTTTTATATAATTATTATAGCATGTACAGGCGAATTGTCAATGAAAATATGAAAAGAAATGGACAAAAATACGGCGCCGTCACCCGAGGATGACGGCGCACGGAAGCGCGGGGAAAATCAGTTCTTGGTCTGAGCGGCGATCTTGTCCAGCTTGGTGTTGCGGAAGTACAGGCTTACGTCGATGGAGATGGCGAGGAAGTTGAAGCAGTACGCGCACAGCGCCAGCCAGTACAGCCAGTTCTTGGTCTCCGGCGGGAAAGCGGCCTTGCGGACGATGCCGAAGATGTAGCCGATGAGCAGGAAGATCTCAAAGAAGAGGCTCTTGCCCTTGGCGGTGCGGGCGGTGTAGGACTTGCGGATGGAGATCGGCCACGACAGGCCGAAGCAGATGATCATCAACGCTTCAAGAAGGTCAGACATGATGGAAGCCTACTTTCTGTTTATTAGTTGAACTTGCGCGTGTAGTCAGGGAGCAGCTTGGGAGACGGCGTATCGCTGTCGATTCCGGCGGCCTTCAGCTCGTCGTCATATGCCTTCACGTGATCAAGCGTGAGCTTGCCGACGGTGACGGAGCGGAATTTCTTGCCCGTCTGCTGACCGGCGTTGCGGCCGAACACGATGACGTCCAGCAGGCTGTTGCCCATCAGACGGTTGCGGCCATGGATACCGCCGACGGCCTCGCCCGCGACGAACAGGTTCTCAACGGAGGTCATGCCATCTGCGTTGATTTCCAGACCGCCGTTCTGGTAGTGCAGCGTCGGGTAGACGAGAATCGGGGTTTCGCGCATGTCGATGCCGAACTTCAGATACATTCTGAGCATGGCCGGCAGGCGCTTTTCCAGCGTGCCCTTGCCATGAATCATGTCGATCATCGGGGTGTCCAGCCAAACGGCCTTACCGGCGGGCGTGGGAACGCCCTTTTCACGGGTGGAGCACTCGCGGATGATGGACGCGGCGGCGACATCGCGGGTTTCCAGCGGATGCATGAAGCATTCGCCTTCGCTGTTGATGAGCTTCGCGCCCATCGAACGCACCTTTTCGGTGACCAGCGCGCCGTAAATCTGCTGCGGGAAGGCGACGCCGGTGGGATGATACTGAAGCGTGTCCTGATACAGCAGCTTCGCGCCCGCGCGGTAGCCAAGAATCAGGCCGTCCGCCGTCGCGCCGTAGTGGTTGGAGGTGGGGAAGCCCTGATAGTGCATGCGTCCCGCGCCGCCGGTGGCGATGACGACGCACTTGGCGCGCGCCACGCGAATCTCGCCGGTTTCCATGTTCAGAAGAACCGCGCCGGCTGCTTTGCCCTCGTCGTCCTTGATCAGCTCGATCGCCGCGGTGAAGTCCACGACCGGAATACCGCGGTTCAGAACCTCGTCACGCAGCGTGCGCATGATTTCCGCGCCGGAATAGTCGGCCGCGGCGTGCATGCGCTTGCGGGAAGTTCCGCCGCCGTGGGTGGTGATCATCGTGCCGTCGGGTGCCTTGTCGAATTCAACGCCCAGACGGTTGAGCCACTGAATGGCCTCGGGGCCTTCCATGACCAGCTTGCGAACCAGCTCGGGGCGGTTGGCGTAGTGTCCGCCGCCCATCACGTCCAGATAGTGCTGGGCGGGGGAGTCGCCGGGCTTGTCGGCCGCCTGAATGCCGCCCTCGGCCATCATGGTGTTGGCGTCGCCGATGCGCAGCTTGGTGACGATCATCACGTTCGCGCCGGCTTCGTTGGCTTCGATGGCCGCGGAGGAGCCCGCGCCGCCGCCGCCGATGACCAGCACGTCCACGTCGTAATCGATTTTGTTCAGGTTTACCTTCAGATCGAGCACGCGGCTGTGGCCTTCCAGCATCTCGTTCAGCTCAATGGGAGCTTTTTCGCCCTTGTTGGGGCCGATTTTGATGGTGGTGAAGCCTTCGGGGCGGTAATCCGGATGGTACTGCGCGAGCAGCGCGTCCTTCTCCGCGGCCGTCATGCGGCGGGGCTCCAGCGCAACGTTCGCTTCGCGCGCCGCTTCCACCTTTTTCATGGAATCAAGCATTTCCTGCGTAAACATTGTCCGGCCCCCCTTACTTTTCGATGTCGCGATGGTCGTAAAGTTCCTTCAGCTCGTCCAGCGGCTTGGCCATGATGGCTTCGATCGCTTCGGTGCACAGGCCGTCCTGAATTTCCTTCACGCGGGTGTTCAGGTGCTCGCTTTCCGGGGCGATATATTTGCCGTTCAGGCGGCGAGCCAGCATAGCGACCTGCGGATGGGAGATGCCGGCGGGGCAGCGGGAGGAGCAGATGCCGCACATCACGCAGTCAAAGGACAGCTCGGCGCACTTTTTGAAATCGCCGCGCTGCGCGTAGGCGATGTACTGCATGACGTTCAGACCCTGCGAGCAGCTCTTGGTGCACGCGTTGCAGCCGACGCAGGCGTAGATTTCCGGGTACAGCTGCATCATGATCTGCTGATCGGGCTTCGCCTTTTCGATGTCGTAGCCTTCCTTCACCAACGGGAAGAAGGGCAGAGTCGCCACGTACATGTTGTCCTCCACCTTGGTAGAGCAGGCGAGACAGGCCTTGAGTTCCTTGTCGCCCTTCACGCGGTACACCGTCGCGCACGCGCCGCAGAAGCCGTTGCGGCAGCCGACGCCGCGCACCAGCTTGTAGCCGGCGTACTCGAACGCTTCCATGATCGTCAGGTCGTCCGGAACCTCGTATTTCTTGCCGTACAGGTATACATTGACCATATTTGCCATGGTGAACCCTCCATCAATACTCGCTGGGCAGCTCGCCCAGTTCGTCAAACCGGAACACCGGCCCGTCCTTGCAGACGTACTTGTTGCCGATGTTGCAGCGGCCGCACTTGCCGACGCCGCACTTCATGCGCAGCTCCATCGTGGTGTAAATCTGCGTATTCACGAAGCCCAGCTCGGTCAGCGAGCCGAGCGTGAACTTGATCATGATCGGCGGGCCGCACACGAGCACGTTCTTGTCCGGGTCAAAGCCCAGTTCCTTTACATAGCTGGGAACGAAGCCGACGTGTCCCGGCCACGTGTCCTGCGCGCGATCGATGGTCAGGTGCACGTTGATGCCCTCTTCCTTTGCCCACTCGTTCTGAATCTCGTCCAGATCAAGCAGGTCTTCCATCGAACGGGAGCCGTACACGATGTCCACGGTGCCGTAATCGGCGCGGTTCGCGCGAACGTAGTTGATCACGCTGTGCAGAGGCGCAAGGCCGACGCCGCCGGCGATAAACAGAAGATTCTGTCCCTTCAGCGCGGTGTCCACCGGGAAGCCGTTGCCGTAGGGGCCGCGGATCAGGATTTCCTGTCCAACGTCCATCTGATGCAGCCACGAGGTCAGGCAGCCGCACTTTTTGATGGAGAATTCCATAAAATCCTTCTGAGTGGGGGAGGAGGTGATGGAGAACATCGCCTCGCCCACGCCGGGGATGGAGAGCATGGCGCACTGGCCGGGTTTGTGCTCAAACACCTTGCCGCCGCCAAGCGCGTTCACGCGGAAGGTTTTGATGTCAGGTGTGTCGGTGCGGATGGCCGTTACCACGCCGAGCTGGGGAACCAGATTCTCAATCGACATGTTTCTTTCCTCCCAGCGCCTTGATGACCTTGACGATGTTCATGTGAATCGGGCACTTCTCCACGCAGCGGCCGCAGCCGACGCAGGAGAAAACGCCGTCGTTGTTCATGGGGAAGTAGACCAGCTTGTGCATGAAGCGCTGACGGAAGCGCTCCAGCTGGGTCGGGCGGTTGCTGCCGTGCGCCATCAGCGTGAAGTCCGAATACATGCAGCTGTCCCAGCAGCGGTAGCGCTGCACGCCGTGACCGGTGTCGAAATCGCGGACGTCGTAGCACTGGCAGGTGGGGCAGACGAACGTACAGGAGCCGCAGCCCAGGCAGGCGGCGGAGAGATCCTTCCAGCGGGGAGAGTTGAACTCCTCCATCATTGCGCCGTTCTTCAGCGGTTCCACGGAAAGATCGGCCAGCGGCAGCTTCGCCATTTCCGCATGGATGCGCGCCTTTTCCGCTTCTACGGGCTGCTCGTCCGCGTCGGAGAGCAGGTCGCCCAGCAGAGCAAGCAGCTTTTCGCCCTTTTCGGTGACGGCCTTCAGATACATGGTATCGCCCACGATCCACGCATTGGCGTCGCCATCGGCGCTTTCGGCGGGATTCACGCCGAAGGTCTGGCAGAAGCAGCTTTCCTCGGGATTGCCGCAGGCCAGCACAACGAGCGTGCCGTGCTCACGGCGCGCGGCGTAGTAGGGGTCGAGCGGATCGGACAGGAAAACCAGATCGAGCACGCCCTTGAAGCTGCGCGCGTCGCAGGCGCGAACGCCGAACACGGTGAAGGGCTCGCTTTCGGGTGCGACAGGCTTCACGTTGATGGACTTGCCGTCCATGTGGAAGCGCGCGAAATCCTCGCACTGTGGAAAGAACGCGTCCTTGGCGGATTTCACGGTCTTGGTTACGTCCAGACGCACGTTCGCGTTGGGCGTGTATTCGTCAAAATTGACCTGCTCGGCCTTCTCAATGGGCAGGTACAGCCTCTGCGCGGCAGAGATGCGATCGAAGGCCTCGGTCAGGCGCGTCATGGAAAGTTTTTTCACGCGTTTTCGCCCCTTTCCATTACGATTTTCGGGTCGGGATCGTTCTTGTCAAAGTTGACAAGCGGCGCGCGGGAGCCGGGCTCAAGACCGGCCTGATAGTCGCCGTAGAGCTCGTCGATGTCCTTGATGAACTTGCGGTTCAGAAGGTGCAGCGGAATGCCCTGCGGGCAGACGCGGCTGCATTCGCCGCAGTCGGTGCAGCGTCCGGCCACGTGGAAGGCGCGGATGATGTGGAACAGGTTCTCCTCGAAGTCGTCCGGGCTGGCCTTGGAGGCGACGCCGGAGTTCGGGTTGTCAAACACGCACTTTACACAGGAGCACGCCGGGCATACGTTGCGGCAGGCGTTGCAGCGAAGGCACTTGGAAAGCTGCGAGCGCCAGAAGGCGAAGCGCTCCTCGGGGGAGAGGGCTTCGAGCTTCTTTACCTCGTTAAAGCGATCCTCGACCTCGATGGGCTTGCGGGCTTCCTCGTCGTCGATTACCTCGTCGAAGGCGTAGAAGGTCTTGCCCTTGCAGGCGAGGCACTTGCCGAGCAGCACGGCCTGACGGTCGGTCACGTCGGCTTCCTTGCGGATGCCGAGTTTCTTCATCTTATTATAGTCCAGCATGCCCTTGCAGCCCGCGCCCACAACGCAGACCTTTTCGCGGTCGATGCGGTGCTCGGTCAGAAGCTGGTTGAAGCTCAGCGTGTCGCAGGGCTTCAGGAACACGAGCGTCTTGCCCTCCCAGTCGCGCGCCTTGATGAGGTACTTGCTCAGGTTCGCGCCGGAAAAGCCGTTGTATACAAAGCCGTTCAGGCTCTCCTCCGTTTCGAAAAAGGCGGGCGTGAGATCATACCAGAATTCGCCTTTTTCCCAGCCGAGCACGCGCTTCACTTCGCCGGAGGCGAGCTTTTCGCGCGCAACCTTCAACATTCTTACAGCGATTCCTTGCATCTCAGATCCCCCAACTTCACATTCTCGCCAAGCTCGGTTACGGTCTTGACGAAGTCGTTCATGACGGAAGCGAACTTCACGCCCTCGGCGGCGGAAACCCACTCCACGCGGGTGCGCGCGCGCTCAATGCCCAGATAGTCCAGCATGCTGAACAGCGTCGTCATGCGGCGGCGGGCGTAGTAGTTGCCGGTGGTGTAGTGGCAGTCGCCCGGATGGCAGCCGCAGATAATCACGCCGTCCGCGCCGCGCTGGAACGCGCGCAGGATGAACAGCGGATTTACGCGGCAGGAGCAGGGCACGCGGATGATCTTCACATCCGCCGGGTAGGTCAGACGGCTGGTGCCCGCCAGATCCGCGCCCGCGTAGCTGCACCAGTTGCAGCAGAAGGCGACGATCAGGGGCTTGAACGCCTTGTTTTCCGTTACTTGCATATCGCGTCAACCTCCGCCATGATTTCTCGATTCGTGAAGCCCTTCAGATCCATTGCGCCGGACGGACAGGCGACCGTGCACGCGCCGCAGCCCTGACATACGGCCGGGTTGACCTGCGCTACGCGCTTCACGCCGCGAACCTCGGGGCCGCGGACCTCCTTGTCCACATAGGTGATGGCGCCGTAGGGGCACACGCGTTCGCACGTCGAACAGCCGTTGCACAGAAGCTCGTTGGACTGGGCGACGCACGGGTTGGTGATCATCTTGTCCTTGCTCAGAAGGCCGATAACCTTCGCGGCGGCCGCACTGGCCTGCGCGACGGTTTCCGGAACGTCCTTCGGGCCTTGGCAGGTGCCGGAGAGGAACACGCCGGCGGTCGGGCTTTCCACGGGGCGCAGCTTCGCGTGCGCTTCGGTGAAGAAGTCGTTGGTGTCCATGCTGGCGGTGAGCATCGTGGCCACGGAGCGGGCGGAGGGATCCGGTTCGATCGCGGTGGCGAGCACGACCATGTCGGTTTCGAGCAGAAGCTGCTCGCCGTTCAGAAGGTCGCTGCCCTGAACCATCAGCTTGTCGCCGTTCTTCCACACCTTGCCGACCATGCCCTTGATATATTCAACGCCATACTGCTCGACGGCGCGGCGGTAGAACTCGTCGAAGTTCTTGCCCGGCGTGCGCACGTCGATGTAGAAAACATGCACGTTGGTGTCGGGATACTTCTCACGCACCAGCATCGCGTGCTTGGCGGTGTACATGCAGCAGATCTTGGAGCAGTAGCTCTTGCCGCGCTGGTCGCTGCAGCGGGAGCCGACGCACTGGATGAATACGATGTCGTGCGGGTGCTGCTTGTCGGAGGGACGCAGCAGAACGCCCTTGTTGGGGCCGGCCGCATTCATCAGGCGCTCGAATTCCAGCGACGTGACGACGTCGGGATTGTCCGAGTAGCCGTATTCATCGTACTTGGAGGCGTCGATGGGCTTAAAGCCGGTGGCGGCGACGATCGCGCCGTACTGGCGCTCGATGATCTCGTCCTTCTGCGTATAGTCGATCGCCTTCGCGGAGCAGATCTTCTCGCACAGACCGCACTTGCCGCTCTTCAGCTTCAGGCACTGGGTTGGATCGATCGTGGCTACGTTCGGGATGGCCTGCGCGAAGGGAATATAGATCGCGCCGCGGGTGTTGAGACCCATGTTGAACTCGTTCAGACCCTTGCGGGAGGGGCACTTTTCGGTGCACGCGCCGCAGCCGGTGCACTTGGTCGAGTCGACATAGCGCGCCTTCTTGCGAATCTTCACCGTGAAGTTGCCCACGAAGCCGCTGACCGACTCGACCTCGGAATAGGTGAGCAGGTCGATCTTCTCGTTCTGCGCCGCGTCAACCATCTTGGGGGTGAGAATGCAGGCCGCGCAGTCGAGGGTGGGGAAGGTCTTGTCCAGCTGCGCCATGCGGCCGCCGATGGTGGGCGTTTTTTCAACGATGTCCACTTCAAACCCGGCGTCGGCAATGTCCAGCGCCGTCTGAATGCCGGCGATACCGCCGCCGATGACGAGCGCGCGCTTGGTCACGGGGCTTTCGCCGGGCGTGAGAGGCGCGTTCAGCTGGACCTTGGCGACGGCGGTGCGGGCCAGAATAATGGCCTTCTCCGTCGCTTCGGCCTTGTCCTTATGAATCCAAGAGCAATGCTCGCGGATGTTTGCGATTTCTACCATATAAGGGTTCAGACCGGCGCGCTGGGCGGTCTTGCGGAAGGTGGCCTCGTGCATGCGGGGAGAGCAGGAGCAGATGACCACGCCCGTCAGGTTGTATTCATGGATGGCGTCGGTGATCAGCTTCTGTCCGCCCTCGGAGCACATATACTGGTAATTCGCGGCGTAAACCACGCCCGGTTCGCGCTTCATCGCCTCGGCGACCGCCTGTACGTCGACGGTTGCCGCAATGTTGCTGCCGCACCAGCAAACAAATACGCCGATTCTCTGCATATTGATTCGTCTCCTTTATTTGCTGTACTTGCGCATGGCGGCCATAAGCGCCTGCTGCGGGATTTCGTCGTCGAGCTTACCCGGAAGATCGTCGGCCTTTAAGTGATTCATGCCCTGCTGGCGGATGACCATCAGGCGCACGGCCTCGACCAGCTTCGCCGGCTCCACGCCGCGCGGGCAGCGATCCACGCACGCCAGACAGGTCAGGCACTTGTAGAGCGATTTGGAGGCCATCAGCTTCTCAATCTGTCCCTTTTCTACCATATAGACAAACTGATGCGGATGATATTCCATTTCTCCGTAGGCAGGGCAGGTACCGCTGCACTTTCCGCAGCGCATGCACTTGCGCACGTTCACGCCGCTGATGCGCGTTACGGTCTCCTGAAGCATCTGTTCGTTTGCGTTCATGCCTGTTCCTCCTTCACACCCAGCGCCTCTGCCAGCAGCTCGGTGAAATAGTAAACCGGAAGCGTGTGCTCGCCCGCGTTCTGCTTCAGGTTGTACATGCACAGCGGGCAGGCGGTCACCAGCGCCTCGCAGCCGCGGTCGGCGGCATTGGACAGGATGCGCTCTACCTGCTTGGTGGCCTGCGCGCGATCCTCCAGCGCGATGTAGCCGCCGCAGCACTCGTTGCGGAACTCGTACTTCACGGGCGTCGCGCCGATGGCGGAAAGGAAATCCTCGATGATCGTGGGATGCTCGGGATTGTCAAACGCCATCACGGCGGAGGGACGAAGCAGCAGGCAGCCGTAATACGCGCCGATTTTGCGGCCCTTCAGCGGATTCCCGACCTGCTTTCTGATCTCGTCGAAGCCCACGGCGTCGCGCAGCATCTCAAGGTAGTGAACCACCTTCGTCTCGCCTGCGTAGGGAACGTCGGGCTTCAGATAATTGTTCACGCGGGTGCGCACGTACTCGTTTTCCTTCATGTCGTGGTTCATGCGCTTGATCACATGGTGACAGGCGGAGCAGAGCGTCAGCAGATCCTCTCCATGCGCCCGCGCGTCCATCAGCGCGCGCACGGAGGAAAGGCGGGAGGCAATTTCATCCTCCACCTGCGGGTAAACCGCGCCGCAGCACTGCCATTCCTCAATCTCGCGCAGCTCTACGCCCAGCTTCAAAGCGCTTTCGCGTCCCCACTTGTCGAGGTCGCGCGCCTTGGTTTTCAGCGTACAGCCGGGAAAGTAACTGAATTTCATAGAGCCGTCTCCTTATGCCATGTTCTCGGGGTTGAAGACCTCGTCAAACCGCTCCGCGGTCAGGAAGCCGAGCTGCACGCACGCTTCCTTCAGGGAGATATTCTCCTTGTAGGCCTTCTTGGCGGTCTTGGCGGCGTTGTCGTAGCCGATGTACGGGTTGAGCGCCGTGACCAGCATCAGGGAGTTATACAGATTATGGTGCATCTTCTCGCGGTTGGCGCGAATGCCGGATACGCAATTCTTATTGAAGGAATTGATGCCGTCGGCCAGCAGGCGCGCGGACTGCAGAAAGTTATAAATCAGAACCGGCATGAACACGTTCAGCTCAAAGTTGCCCTGACTCGCCGCCATGCCCACGGCCACGTCGTTGGCCATGACCTGAACGGCGACCATCGTCAGGCTCTCGCACTGGGTGGGGTTCACCTTGCCGGGCATGATGGAGGAGCCGGGCTCGTTTTCCGGAATGAAGATTTCGCCCAGACCGTCGCGCGGGCCGCTCGCCAGCCAGCGCACGTCGTTGGCAATCTTCATCAGGTTCGCGGCCAGCGCCTTCAGCGCGCCATGCATGAACACCAGATCGTCCTTGCTGGTCAGCGCGTGGAACTTGTTGGCGGCGCTGGTGAAGGGATAGCCGGTCAGCTCGCTCACAACGCGGGCGACCACGGGGCCGAACTCCTTGGGGCAGTTGAGGCCGGTGCCGACGGCGGTGCCGCCCAGCGCCAGCTCGCTGATGCCCGGAAGCGCGGCTTCAATCATTGCGCGCGTCTTTTCGATCATGTTGCGCCAGCCGGAGATTTCCTGAGAGAAGCGAATGGGCGTCGCGTCCTGAAGATGCGTGCGGCCCGTCTTCACAATGCCCTCGTTCTCGGCCTCCAGACGCTTGAACGTCTCAATCAGGCCGTCCATCGCCGGCAGCAGCTTTTCGCGGATAATCGTAACCGCGGCAATGTGCATGGCGGTGGGGAAGGTATCGTTCGAGCTCTGGGACATGTTCACGTGATCGTTGGGATGCAGAAGCTTCTCGCCCGCGATTTCGTTGCCGCGGTTGGCAATGACCTCGTTGGCGTTCATGTTGGACTGCGTGCCGCTGCCGGTCTGCCACACGACCAGCGGGAAGTGGTCGTTCAGGGAGCCGGAGATCACCTCGTCGCAGGCGCGGCTGATTACGTCCAGCCGGCGGCCGTCCAGCTTGCCGAATTCGTGGTTGGCGATCGCCGCGGCCTTCTTCAGGATGCCGAAGGCGTGGGTGATTTCGCGCGGCATGATTTCGCCGCCGATTTTGAAGTTCTGAAAGCTGCGCTGCGTCTGCGCGCCCCAGTAGCGATCCGCGGGCACCTGCATTTCGCCCATGGAATCCCGTTCAATGCGATAATTCATGCTCGGCCTCCCTTATGCCTTCGCTTCGGGCAGCGTGAGGTCAATCTGCGCAATGACGGCCTTCAGCGCGTCGGCGCTGTGATGCAGCTTCTCGAGCTCCTCGTCCGTCAGGCGGGGCGTGATGCGCCCCTGAACCTTGCCGTTGCCCAGCAGCATCGGAAGGGACAGGCAAACGTCGGAAATGCCGTATTCGCCGTCCAGCATGGTGGACACGGACACGACCGCGTTTACGCCGCCCTGCAGGCATTCGCAGATGCCGCATACGGACACGGCGATGGCATAGTTGGTGCAGCCCTTGCGGCGGATGATCTTGCCGCCGGAGGAGCGCATATAGTTGTCAATCTCGTTGTAGTCAAGGTCGACCATGATGCCCTGATTGAGCTTGATCAGTTCCTTATAGTCGGCAATGTTGATCGTGGAGACCTCGGCGATCGACCACGGCACGAAGCTGGTGTCGCCATGCTCGCCGAACACGTAGGCGTGCACGTTCTTCTGGGAAACGGACAGATACTCGGCGATGCGGGCGCGCAGACGGGCGGTGTCCAGCAGCGTGCCGGAGCCGATGATGCGATCCTGCGGAATGCCGGAGATCTTGCAGAAAACGTAGGTCAGAATGTCTACCGGGTTGGCGACGATGACATAGGTCGCGTTCGGGCAGGAAGCGGTGATCTGGGGGGTAATCTGCTTGATGATGTTTACGTTGGTCTGCGCGAGGTCGATGCGGGTCTGGCCGGGCTTGCGGGCCACGCCGGAGGTGATGACCACGATGTCGCTGTTCGCGGCGGACTTGTAGTCGCCCGCGTATACGTTGACGGGTTCGCTGAACAGAGGCGTGCCCTGATGAATATCCATGGCCTCGCCCAGCGCCTTCTCTTCGTTGATGTCGATGATAACGATCTCGTTGGCAATGTTCTTGAGCGCGAGCGCGAACGCCGTCGTGGAGCCTACGCTGCCGGCGCCGATCACAGTGATTTTATTGACAGCCATGAAAAAATCCCTCTTTCTCTAAATGTTCGGGAATACCCACGATTATTATATACCATTACAGGCCTGTGTGCAAATACTTTTTTGAGATAACGGCATTGTCGCGCGGGATATATCGCCCCCATGCGGCGCTGGCGGAGCGGCGTGCGCGAAATTTAGCGCATATAATGGTTGAGAAAATGCGCGAAAGGCTGTATAATAGAAAATATGAATCGCCGGACGGCAAATGGAGGTACGCGTGTGAACATCCTGCATATGCGCTATGCGGTGGAGGTGGCCAGAGCCGGATCCATCAGCCGGGCGTCGGAAACCCTGTATATGAACCAGCCCAACCTGAGCCGGGCCATTCGGGATCTTGAGGGCGCGCTGGGCATTACTCTGTTTGAGCGCACGGCGCGCGGCATGGTGCCCACGCCGGAGGGAGAGGCCTTTTTAGAGCGAGCGCGCAGAATCCTCGGCGAAATCGACGAATTAGAGGCGTCCTACCGCGAGGAAACGCAGGCAAAGCAGCGCTTCTCCGCCTGCGTTCCGCCGTCCTGCTATGTGGCGGAGGCGTTCCTGAACACGATGAACGCGCTGACGGCTGATCCCGCGGAGCTGGACTTTCGCGAAACGGGCGCGGCGGCGGCCATCCGCGCCGTCATTGAGGGCGAGTGCCGAATCGGCATTTCGCGCTGCACGGGCGGCTACTTCCCGCGCTTCCGGCAGCAGATGGAGGCGGGCGGGCTGTTTCATGAGCGCATCGTCGAGTTTACGCCGGTGCTGGCCTATTCAAAGGACAGTCCGCTCGCGTCGGCTGAGCCGGCGGCGGCGGAGGCGCTGAAGGGAATGATCGAGGTGGCTCCCGGCGATTTCGACGTGCCGTCGATGGCGCCCGAGGAGGTGCGGCGCGAGCAGTATCCGGACGGCGATTTCCGCCGGGTGCTCACGTCGTCGCGCGCGGCGCGGCTGGAAATTCTTTCCGTGCAGCCGCAGAGCTATATGTGGACGGCGCCGCTCACGCCGCGCACGCTTTCCCGCTATGGGCTTGCGCAGCGCACGGTGACGTTTGCGCGCGCCGTGTACAGGGATGAGCTGTTTTACCGGCGCGACCTCAAGCTGACGGACATGGAAAAGCGCTTTCTGACCGAGCTGTGCGACGTGCGGCGCGAGGTTTTCCGGGCATATCGCAAAGAGCAATGACAATATATCAAAGATGTACTTGCGCGGGCGGGCATGTGGCGCTACAATTAGAGTCGCATACGACTGCGCGCCGAAGGGTGTGGGCGCATGAATCTCGACAGGGTCATCGCGGTTCGAAACAGTAAAACCGTCTATCAGGATGGGGACACGTGCATCAAGGTCTTTACCGGCCGCGTCGCCGCGGCGGACGTTCTGCGCGAGGCGGCCAATCAGGCGGCGGCGCGGGACGCGGGACTGCCGGTGCCGGAGGTGCTGGCGGCGCAGCGCGTGCCGGACGGCTGGGCGATTGCCTCCCGGTTCGTGTACGGGCGCACGCTTTCCGACCGCGTGCGCAGACATCCGCAGGAGCGGGACAGCGCGATTCGAACGCTGGCGCAGGTGCGCACGCAGATTCACACCTCCAAGCTCAACGGCCTTGAGTCGCTGAAAAGCCGCGTTTCGCGCCTGATCGCGCGCGCGCCGCTGGCGGAGGACGCCAAGGCGGAGCTGATCGCGCGCACGTCGCGCATGCCGGACGGCGCTTCTCCCTGCCATGGCGATTTGATGCTTTCCAACGTGATCGAATGCGCGGACGGCGGCTTTGCCGTGGTGGATTGGGCGCGTGCCTGCCGTGGGCGAGCCGCGGCGGATGACGCCATGACGCTGCTTCTTCTTGAGATGGAGGAGGGCGCAGAGACGGCGAATGCCTATCGCGCGCGGCTGGACAGCGACCAAAGAGAAATCGCCGAGTGGACGCCGCTGGTCGCGGCGTCGCGCACCATGATGGCGAACGAACGGGAACGAACGTTTTTAATACCAAGAATTTTTTCCCCGCGAAACATATGAAGGAGGTTCTTCTCATGAAAATCACGGTTTGCATCGGCAGCTCCTGTCACCTGAAAGGCTCTCGTCTGGTTGTCGCTTCTCTTCAGAAGCTGATTGCCGAGAACAACGTCTCCGACAAGGTGGAGCTGGGCGGCACCTTCTGCATGGGCAAGTGCCAGCAGGGCGTCTGCGTGGCAATCGGCGACGAGGTTTATTCCGTTTCGCCCGACACCGTTGAGGAGTTTTTCAAAGAGAACGTTCTTGAGAAGGTGAAATAATGATCATCCAGGTGTGCGTTGGCAGCTCCTGCCACCTGAAGGGCTCGATGGATATCGTAGGCCTTCTGAAACAGGCCATTGAGGATAACCATCTGGAGAGAGACGTGACGCTGGCAGGGAGCTTTTGCACGGGTCAGTGCAATCGCAACGGCGTTACCATCACGGTGGACGACGACGTCTACCCGGGCGTCACCAAGGAAGGCTTTCGCGACTTCTTTCAGGAAAAGGTGCTGGCGAAACTGAAGTAAAGGAATGATAGGCGTGTCCGATTGTTTGATGCTTAAAAAATCCAACTGCAAGAATTGCTATAAGTGCATCCGGCATTGCCCGGTGAAATCCATTCGCTTCTCCGGCAATCAGGCGCATATCATCAGCGACGAGTGTATCCTGTGCGGCCACTGCTTTGTGGTGTGCCCGCAGAACGCGAAGGAAATCGTCAACGATACCGAGCGCGTGAAGGTGCTTCTGCAGGGTAAGGAGCCGGTATACGTCTCGCTGGCGCCCTCCTTTGCCGCCAATTACGACGACTGCGGCATTGAGGATATGGAGGCGGCGCTGAAGGCGCTGGGCTTCGCGGGCGCGGAGGAAACCGCCGTCGGCGCGACGATCGTCAAAAACGAATATGAGAGCATGCTTGAAAAGGGCGACAGGGACATTGTGATTTCCTCCTGCTGCCATTCGATCAACCTGCTGATTCAGAAGTATTTCCCGCAGCTTCTGCCGTATCTGGCGGACGTCGTTTCCCCGATGCAGGCGCACTGTCTCGATTTGAAAAAGCGTCATCCGGGGTGCAAGACGGTGTTCATCGGCCCCTGCGTGGCGAAAAAGGACGAGGCGCAGAAGTACAAGGACATTGTGGACGCGGTGCTCACCTTTGAGGAGCTCACGGAGTGGCTGAAGGAAAAGAACATTGCCATCGGCCAGCACCGTGTGACCAACGAGAAGAGCCGCGCGCGGTTCTTCCCGACGACCGGCGGCGTTCTCAAGACCATGCGTCAGGACGCGCCCGGCTATCGCTATATGGCGCTGGACGGCGTGGAGAACTGCATTGCCGCGCTGAAGGACATTGAAAGCGGCAAGGTGCACCGCAGCTTCATTGAAATGTCCGCATGCGTCGGCTCCTGCATCGGCGGCCCGGTGATGGAAAAATACCATCGCGCGCCGGTTCAGGATTATCTGGCCATTGTCAACTATGCCGGAAACGAGGATTTTGACGTCGATCAGCCGGATGAGATGGCGATTCACAAGAGCTTTGAGTTTATCGACCGCCACACGAAGATGCCCGACGAGCAGGAAATTCAGTCGATCCTGCGCCAGATGGGCAAGACCCGCAAGGAGGACGAGCTGAACTGCGGCTCCTGCGGCTACAATACCTGCCGTGAAAAGGCGATTGCCATTTATCAGGGCAAGGCGGAAATCGCCATGTGCCTGCCGTATCTGAAGGATCGCGCCGAGAGCTTCTCCGACAGCATCGTCAACAACACGCCCAACGGCCTGATCGTGCTGAACGAGGATCTGGAAGTGCAGCAGATCAATCAGGCGGCGCGCCGCATCATGAACATCCGCAACACCTCCGACGTGCTGGGCGATCAGGTGGTTCGCATTCTGGATCCCTTGCCATTCATGCAGGTGCGCGACAGCGGCCGCAGCATTCGCGACCAGCGCACATATCTGGCGGAATACAAGCGATACGTCGAACAGACGATTCTGTTTGACCGCGAGTACAAGCTTCTGATCTGCATCATGCGCGACGTGACCGACGAGGAGAACGAGCGCGAGAAGAAGGAAAGCATCAGCCGGCAGACGGTGGAAATCGCCGACAAGGTCGTCGATAAGCAGATGCGCATTGTTCAGGAAATCGCGTCCCTGCTGGGCGAGACCGCGGCGGAAACCAAGATCGCGCTTACGAAGCTGAAGGAGTCGATCACAAATGAATAATCTGTGCGCGGATATTGGCTACAAGAGCGTGAACCATTACGGCGAGCAGCTGTGCGGCGACCATGTGGATATTGTGGAGCAGAACGACAGCTCCGTGGTCGTTGTGCTGGCGGACGGGCTGGGAAGCGGCGTAAAGGCGTCGATCCTGTCCACGCTTACCTCCACCATCATCTCCACGATGATGGCGGAGGGGCTTTCGCTGGAGGATTGCGTCGGCACAATCGCGGCCACGCTGCCCGTGTGCTCCGTGCGCGGCGTGGCGTATTCCACGTTTACCATCATTCATATCATCAACAACGAGCGCGCGGAGATCATTCAGTATGACAACCCGCACGTGATTCTGATTCGCGATTTCGTCAACTACGATTATCCCAAGACGGAGACGACCATTGGCGGCAAGCAGATTTTCAAATCCGTCGTTACGCTGAAGGAAAACGATATTTTTATCGCCATGTCCGACGGCTGCCCGCACGCCGGTATCGGCGTGGCGTACAACTTCGGCTGGCAGCGCGACGACATTATTTCCTTCATGGAATCAATCGCCCCGGCGGGCTATACGGCCAAAACGCTGTCCACGATTCTGGTGGACGAATGCGACAAGCTGTACGGCCATCAGCCCGGCGACGATGCGACGGCGTGCGTCGTGCGCATCCGCAAGCGCGAGCCGATGAACATCCTGTTCGGCCCGCCCGCGAACCGCGACGACAACGACCGCATGATGAGCCTGTTCTTCTCTAAGGAAGGAAAGCACATCGTGTGCGGCGGTACCACGTCTACCATCGCGTCGAAATATCTGGGCAAGCCGCTTCGCCCCACGCTGAACTTTGAGGAATCCGACGTGCCGCCGATTGCCGAGATCGAGGGCGTTGATCTGGTCACGGAGGGCGTGATCACGATCAACAAGGTGCTCGAAAACGCGAAGGATTATCTGAAGGATAACGAAAGCTACGCGCAGTGGTCGCTGAAGCGCGACGGCGCGTCGCTGATCAGCCGCCTGCTGTTTGAAGAGGCGACGGACATCAATTTCTTTGTGGGACGCGCCATTAACCCGGCGCACCAGAACCCGGATCTGCCGATCAACTTCAGCATCAAGATGAACCTTGTGAAGGAGCTTTCCGAGTGTCTGCGGAAGATGGGCAAGCGAATCAAGGTCAGTTACTTTTAGAGGAGGGCACGCTTCCATGCGCAAATTCGATACCAAGGTACAGCATCTGAAATACAAGGTTCTCAGGGAAGTGGCGCGGCTGGCATGGGATGATAAGCTGATTGAGAATATCACTCGAATCCCGTACACCATCGTGCCCGGCTCGACGCCGACGATGCGCTGCTGCGTGTACAAGGAGCGCGCCATTCTGGCCGAGCGCGTGCGCATGGCGATGGGTGGCTCGAGCGAGAACCCGAACGTGATCGAGGTCATCGACATTGCCTGCGACGAATGCCCCGTTGGCGGCTATGAGGTAACCAACGCGTGCCGCGGCTGTCTGGCGCATCGATGCGAGGACGTGTGCCGCCGCGGAGCCATTTCGTTTGATCATATGCACGTGGCGCATATCGACAAGACCAAGTGCGTGGAGTGCGGCGCCTGCGCGAAGGTGTGCCCGTATACGGCCATCGTCAACCGCATCCGTCCCTGCCAGAACGCCTGCAAGGTCAAGGCCATTGCCGTGAACGAAAACAAGGCAGCCGTGATTAACAACGACAAGTGCACCTCCTGCGGCGCGTGCGTGTATCAGTGCCCGTTCGGCGCGATTGTGGATAAGAGCTTCATTCTGGACGTGATCAAGCTGATCAAGGAAAGCAATCGCGGCGAAAGCTACAAGCTGTATGCGCTGGTTGCGCCGTCCATTTCCAGCCAGTTCACCTATGCGAAGCTCGGGCAGGTTATCACCGGCCTGAAGGAGCTGGGCTTCCACACGGTGGTGGAGGCGGCGCTCGGCGCGGATATGGTCGCGCAGAAGGAATCGCGCGAGCTGGCCGAAAAGGGCAAGCTCACGAGCTCCTGCTGCCCGGCGTTCGTCAAGTATATCCAGCAGGCGTTCCCGCAGCTTGTGCCGTATATCTCCAGCAACCTGTCTCCGATGGCGACGCTGGCCAAGTATATAAAGGAAACGACGGATAACGCCAAGATTGTTTTCATCGGGCCGTGCACGGCAAAGAAGATGGAGGCACAGCTGGATACCGTGCGTCCGTACATCGACGCGGTTATGACGTTCGAGGAACTGCAGGCGCTGTTTGACAGCCGCGATCTGGACATTACCGCGCTGGAGGAGGGCGTGCTGGACAACGCGTCCTACTACGGCCGCATCTTCGCCCGCTGCGGCGGTCTGTCGGACGCCGTGGCCGAGGGCTTGAAGGAGCAGAATATCGATTTCGACCTGAAGGCCTGCTCCTGCGATGGCATCGAGGCCTGCCGTATGGCGCTTCTGAAGCTGAGCAAAAACGTGCTGGACGCCAACTTTATCGAGGGCATGGCGTGCGTCGGCGGCTGCATCGGCGGCGCTGGATGCCTGACCCATGGCGACAAGAACAAGGCGGAGGTTGACAAATACGGCCGCGAGGCGCTCGAAAAAACGATCGCCGACGCCGTTTCGATGCTTTCGTAAATTTCATAGGCGCGGTCGTCGTTTCCAACCGATGCGACGGCCGCTTTTCATGCAGACAAAAATCCAAAGGGAGAAAACAGAGCATGAATCAGATTGCCGTTGGAACCTGCATTCCCGGAAACGCCTTTTTTAACTGGGCGCCGCCGCTGGCCGAGAAGGGCTTCGAGTGTTTTGCCGTGAACTTTCATATGACGCTGAAGAACGCGAGCCTGCGCGAGATGGCGCCGCGCGTGAAGGCGTTCAGCGAGGAAAGGAATGTGAAAATCTCCGCGCTGGGCTTCTATTGCAACGCGCTGGAGCAGCCGAGCCACTTTGACACGCTGTGCGAGTGCATCGACGTGGCGCGTGATTTCGGCACGGACACGGTATCGACCTTCGCGGGCGCGTATGAGGGCAGGTCGGTCGATGAGGCCATGCCGCGCTTTAAGGAGGTATTCGGAGAGCTTACGCGCCGCGCCGAGGACAGGGGCGTGCGCATTGCCATTGAAAACTGCCCGATGGGCGGCACATGGAAGAAAAACACCTGCAACATTGGCTTTAATCCGCGCGCGTGGGATATGATGTTTGACGCGGTGCCGTCGGACGCGCTGGGACTTGAATGGGAGCCTGCGCACCAGATCGCGCAGCTGATCGACCCAATCGCGAACCTGCGCAAATACGCGGGCAGGGTGATTCACGTGCACGGCAAGGATGCGGCGGTGAAGCGCGACGTGCTTGCGTCCGAGGGCTTTATGGGTCAAAGTTCCGCGATTGATTCCCGTTTTCCCGGCCTTGGCGACACGGACTGGCGGCAGATTTTCACCATCCTGCAAACGGCGGGCTATAAGGGCTGCGTCAGCATCGAGGGCTACCACGATCCGCTGTTCAGCGGCGACTGGGAGTGTACCGGCCAGAAGCACGCGCTCAGCTACCTGAAATGGTGCCGCGGCGGCGAGTTTGTGCCGAACTTCTGGAATAAATGAATAAGAAAATGGAACCGGAAAGCGGCTTGAGCGTCCTTCCGGTTCCGTTTTATAAGCGCGTCATCCGCGCGGTTCTTCGCTCGAATCAGAAATGATCCGCGCCGTAGAGGAACAGCGGCAGCGGGAACCAGTCCACGGGGCAGGCAGCGTCGGGCGCGGCGAAGCGGTTGGACGCAAAGAGCAGCTGCTGCATTTCAAGCCTCGGCAGACAAACGTCGGGCGCGGCGTTTGTCTCCTGCACGGTGAGCTGGCCGTCCTTTACGCGCGCGAGCACGGGCGCTTCGTCATCCATCTGCAAAATGATTTCGCCGTCGGAAACCGCGCCTGTGCGCATTTTAAGCGTCAGGCAGGCGCGAAGCACGTTCGCGAGGTTTACAACGCGTGCCTGCGTGCAGTTGGACACCTGATACCCCTCCGCAAACGCGGCAAGAACGCGGTTCAGCGCCGTGTCGAAGGCAGGCACGCTGAAGCTCATGTTTTTGAGGCCGTTTGCGGCGAACCAGCCCTTGATCAGCGCGGGAACGCAGCTTGCGTCGGAAACGATCAGCTCGGACACGGAATCCGTGCCGCCCGCGACCATGTAGCCCAGAACCTCGTCTCCGCGCAGAAGCAGATACGGCTCGGCGCGCCACGTGTGCAGAATCAGCTCGAAATCCTCGCGGCTGCGCACGCCCGTGACGGGCTGCTGCTGATACAGGCGGTACGCGCGGTCGATTTCCGCTTCCGTCGCGTCCGCAAAGCGCTTCCAGCTGACCGCCGACGCGTCGACATTTTTAAGCGCGTGGCGAACGTTCGCGGCGATCACGCGATAGGTATAGTGGCTGCCCACGGGGCTGTAGCCGTAGTATTCATACCGCTGGCGCTGGCCGCCCAGCATCATCACGTCGATGCCGGTTTCCTTCGCGTGCTCGGCCTGCATTTCCATCATTTTAATCATGTAGCCGCTGCCGCGCGCGTAGGGATGCGTGGACACGGAGCCGATATAGCCGATTTTCAGCGGCGCACCGCCGAAGGAGGCATGAATCGGGTACTGTCCCACCACACCCTTCACGCGGCCGTTATCCAGCACGATGGCGTGAATGTCGTCATAGCCGCGTCCGTCGGCATAGACCTTCGGAATCAGCGTTTTGAAATCGTGGGGAACCGAGTTCTGGGAGAACACGTAGTTGATAAAATCGATGAGGTCGGCGCGGTGCTCCGGCGCGGCAAAGCGATATTCGATCATGAACGAATCGTCCCTTCTGTGTGTTTATAGAACGGTAATGAGTCCCTCGCGCACAGGGTGCGCGTCCTTGCCTGCGGCGGGATGGCCGATGCCGATGGCAATGGCAAATTCGCTGCCCGCGGGCGCGTGAAGCGTTTCATACCAGTGGGCGGCGCGCTCGCCGGTAAAGACTGCGCGGGGCATGCCCAGAATGACGCTGCCCAGCCCCAGATCGTGCGCGGCCAGCGCAAGGTTTTCAACGGCGATGCCCGCGTCGATGGGCGTGAACACGCCGGGAATCTCGGCGAACAGGAAGCACACGAGCTTCGCGCCGTGCAGCATGTCCTTGGATGGGTCGGACAAATGCACGCGCGCCTCGTCCGAGAAGGCCTTGAGAATCGCCGCGTCGCGAACGAATGTGAAGTGAATCGGCTGACGGTTCATGGCGCTGGGCGCCTGCTTGGCGGCGTCAATCAGCTTTTCAAGCATTTCGTCGCTTACAGGCTCGGCTGTATAGCTGCGGATGGAACGCCGTTCGGCAATGGCTTTTAAAACCTTGTACATATCTTTTTCCCTCCCTGCAATGGATTCAATTCGTTCTTTAGTATAACACGCGCGCGAAGTCCGCGCAAGCAAAACTTGCATGTATGGCAAAAGATTGGTATACTGGTGAGGGAAAACCAACCGGAGGAGATTGAATATGAAGATACTGGTTTGCAACGCGGGCAGCACGTCGCTGAAATTCAAGGTCTACGCGTTTCCGGAGGAAACGGTGCTGGCGCGCGGCAGGGTGGAGCGCGTCGGCGCGGAGGCGGGAAGCCTGTATTTCTTTGAGAGCGACGACGGCCGCCGGATAACGGATGACAAGGCGCGGGCGCGCACCTATGAGGAGGGCATCGAGCGCTTCCTTCACGATCTCGGCGGCGCGCAGGACGTGGACGCGGTGGCGTATAAGGCCGTGCTTTCAAAGGGCTTCCCAGGCGTGCATGTGATCGACGCGGACGTAATGGACGGCATGCGCGCGTTTCTGTCCGTCGCGCCGGTGCATAACCGCGCCTATATCGGCGCGATCGAGGCGTTTCAAAGGCTTGCGCCGAACGCAGTGCACGTGGCGTCGTTTGAGACGGCGTTCCACCAGACGGTTCCGCTTCATCGGCGCGTGTACGGCGTGCCGTATGAGTGGTATGAAAAATACGGCGTGGCGCGCATGGGTTATCACGGCGCGTCGCATTCCTATATCGCGTCGCAGTTAGCGGGATATTCGCGCGTGGTGTCCTGCCATCTGGGCGGAAGCAGCTCCATCTGCGCCATAAGGGACGGGAAAAGCGTCGATACGTCGTTCGGCCTTTCGCTTCAGGCGGGCGTGACGCATGTGAACCGCGCCGGAGACGTCGATCCGTATATCATGCCGTTCCTTCTGCGCGAGGGGATGCCGTATGACGAGGTGCTTGACGGGCTTGAGAAGAAGGGCGGGCTGGCCGGAATCGCGGGAATGAGCGGCGACATGCGCGACCTGCGCGCGGCAGCGGGGCAGGGAAACGCGCGCGCGGCGCTGGCCATTCGCGTGTTCACCAGCGACGTATGCCGCTATATCGGCGCGTTCACCGCGGAAATGGGCGGTTTGGACGCGCTGGCGTTCACCGGCGGCATCGGCGAAAACGACGCGGCCTCCCGGCGGGAAATCTGCGAGCCGCTCGGCTTCCTCGGCGTTGAAATCGACGAGGCGAAAAACCTTGCAAACGAGCGCATAATCGGCCGGGGACGAACGAACGTGTTCGTGATCCCGGCCGACGAGGAGCGCGTGGTCGCGGAAAACGCGTGGAAACTGCTAAAGAAGGAAGACTGACGCGGGATTACATCGAATCGAGGAACAGAAGGTTCGAGCCGTCGTGCTTTCCAATGTCAAAGGACGGCGTGGACAGGGAAAGATGCAGCCCCTTGTCGATCGTGGCGGCAAACACTTTGTCCATGTCGTTCAGGTGCGGCTGGCTCATGTTGATGCCATTGAGCCCTTCGAGCTTTGCGAGCCGCTCGATGAAATGGTCGCCGCGGCCGCAGAAGTGCATGATGCCGCCGTATTTGCGCAGAAGCCGACCGTCATAGGGCGCGATAAACTCGCTGAAGAAATCGGGCGAAAGATTCATGGCGCTGTCGTCGCGCAGGGCAATCGCGCCCTTTTCCACATGGCGGAAATAGGTGGCGACGCCGCGCTTGTTCGGGCAGTGGCGCAGCCATTCGTCCATCGCGGATTCGATCAGATTGGTGATGCGCTCAAGCAGCGCGTGAATCAGATCCGGGTCGTCGTACAGCGCGTAGAAGACCGAGCTGCCCCAAAGAAGCTCCAAATTGTCCATCGGCCCCTGCAAATCGGGCTGCTCCAGACGCACGAAGGCGCCGAATTTCGGGTACCTGCGGCCGATTTCCATAAACCGATCGTAAACTCGCATGATTTTCGGGAAATTGCCGCACGAAAGATCGGGCGCGGGGCGGTCGAGCAGCGCTTGCACGGCTTCCTCGCCGAAGGGACGCACATTCGGCAGCGTATCCGTCTCGCGGGGCATGACAAACAGCTCCGGGCCAAAGGCGGAGGCGACATTGCCCACGCCGTAATTTGCGCGAACGCGGAGAATGTGGCGGGGTTCCTCGGCGAGCCGGTAATTTACGCCCTCAAGCTCGCGATAAATGGCGAGATCGTCGTTCTCCAGCGTGTCGTTGATGTTTACGTGCGGCCATTCCAACACGCTCGGCTTTTTCGTGCGCGGCTGCGGCAAAAAGGGCTTTGCGCCGTTTTCGTGGCGCGTCCAGCTGAGCCATTCCTCCCAAAGACGCGTTTCCTCCGCCGCGTCAAGGCGGCTCTCGATATCCTCAAGATATTGATCCAGATTTATCTGCATAGCGGAAGCTCTCCTTTCATGATAAAAAGAATATTCGAGCCGAATGCGCGTTTTCCTTCTTGAAATTGCGGAATGGCAGAAAAAAGATTGAAACGTTTGCCACTTTATGGTAGAATAACGACAAAAAAGGAAGGGTGGATTCCGATGAAGAAAAGACTTTCCGTGGTTCTGGCCGTGCTGCTGGCGCTGACGCTGGCGGCGGGCGCGGCCGCCGAATTTGAGGTGGGCGACGAGCTGCGCGTGGTAAACTGCAAGGAATACGTGACGCTTCGCGAGGAAGCGAGCACGAGCGCAGACGCGTTGGCGCGCGTGACGCTCGGCACGAAGATCGTTTGTTTAGAGGACGACGGCGGCGAGTTCGTGCGCGTTTGGACGGACGGCAGGCAGGGCTGCGTTCTTCGCCAGTACCTTGAGGACGCGACAACGCACGGAGACGCGGTTACGCTGACGGACGCCCAGCGCGCCGACATGAACCTGTTCCTCAGCAACTTCACGGAGACGAATCTGAGCTACTACTGCGACGGCGTGTTTGACGTGAATCACGCGCCCTCGGCGGTCATGGTGGAGTTTGCGGCCAACCACATCTGGTTCAACCGAAACAGCGAGGTGGAATGGGGCGAGTACGCGAACGAAAACAACGTCCGTCTTGCGACGAAGTTCATCAATCCCGTGCTTCAGAAGTATTTCGACACTGCGGTGGATGACATGCATGCCATGTACCTCGATCTGGACGGCGAGTACCTATACTGGCAGGAGACCGGCGGCCACGTGTCGGGCGGCTTTGCGTTGCTAACGCGCGCGGAATACGTGGACGGCGGCTTATATCGCGTGTATTTTGACGTGTACGGCGAGGGAGAGGACTGGAGCAACGACGTTATGACGCTCACGAGCGGTCAGGCGGCGGAGCGCTATCCGCACTTTTCCCGAAGCGGCTTCGCCATTGTGAGCGCCTCCGACCTTGACGACCGCGAGGGCTTCCGGCTGATTCGCTTCATAGACTGAAGCCCGCATTCGCTCGATTGTAAAAAATCGCGACAGGTATTGCGCTTTGTGCCACGATGTGGTATTATATACCACGCTTGATCGCGGTTTGCGGTAGTAGCTCAGTTGGTAGAGCGCCACCTTGCCAAGGTGGAGGTCGCGAGTC
>CAVERI010000041.1:0-24148 GCA_963618055.1 bacterium
GCCGCGCCCGAATCCATGTCGGGAGCGGCCGCACGCGTTTTATGGAACGATCAAAGAAAATCGGCTCGCATGGGGGAGAAGATGTCGAGGAGAACGCCGGGCTTGACGCAGCGCGTGCCGTGCAGGGCGTTCGAGGGGAAGGCGAGGGTGTCGCCCTCGCGGACGGTGGTATCCTCGCCGTCCACGGTGAAGACGAATTCGCCGGAGAGGACGCGCGTGGCCTGAGCGTGCGGGTGCGTATGGGGCGCGCCGACGCTGCCGGCCTCAAAGTGTACCTCGACGATCATGATGTCGTCGGTATGGGCGAGGACGCGGCGGGAGACGCCGCCGCCAAGGTCGCGCAGGGCTGCGTCCGAGGGGCGGATAACGGATGCGTTCATAATGGTTCCTCCTTTATGGTTTTCAGTCGATTAAATCAAGGGGCTTTCTGTCGCCATACTCGGCCTGCCAGTCGCGGTCGAAGCCCTGAACGGCCAGATCGGTCATGGGATGCCAGATGAGCTTTTCATAAAGCGCCGGGGGCAGGGTGGCGGAATGCGCGCCGTATTGGGACACGGCGGTCACCTGCTCCACATTGCGGAAGCTGGCCGCCAGCACGCGCGTTTTCAGCTGGTAGTGGTTATAGATTTCCAGAATGTGCTTCACCAGCTCGCAGCCGTTGCCAACATCGTCCATCTTGTTTACATAGGGCGCGACGAAGTCCGCGCCCGCGCAGGCCGCCACGAGCGCCTGCTGGGCGGAGAAGATGGCCGTCATCGTTACGCCCACGCCCTCGCTCTTCAGGATGCGCGTCGCCTTCAGCGCCTCCGGACAGATGGGCAGCTTCACATAGAATTCGCCGCCGACCAGATCGCGGATGGCGCGCGCCTCGCGCGCCATGCCGTCCGCGTCCTTCTGCAGGGTCTGCGCGTGAAGCATGCGGTCGGAGCCGATCAGGGCGCGAATGTCCTTCAAAATTCTGGCGTAATCGCCGTGCTCGCGGCAGACGATGCTGGGGTTCGTGGTCACGCCGGAAATGGGGAAATCCTCAAGAATTTTCGCGATCGCCTCGCAATTTGCGCTGTCGACCAGATAAAGCATACAATGGCTTCCTTTCAATCAAACTGAATTTCGGCGGTATTATACGCTTCTTTTTCCTCACGCGCAAGCAAGGAATACGCAAAATCTGTGGTTAGCGCAGGCAAAAACGTTGAAATTCGATAAAATTCCGCGCGAGGCGCGCCGTTTTCACGATTTTGTGGTATGATACCGCGTGAAGGATAAAAGGGAGGGAAACGATCATGACGAAAACCGTGCTTTCGATAGAGGGAATGGCCTGCGGCATGTGCGAGGCGCATGTGAACGACGCGATTCGCGCGAATTTCAGCGTGAAGAAGGTCTCCTCCTCTCATAAAAAGGGGCAGACCGAAATCATCAGCGAGCAGCCGCTGGACGAAGTGAAGCTCCGGGAGGTCATCGGGCGGACGGGCTACAGCCTGACCGGCGTCTCGTCGGAGCCTTACGAGAAAAAGCATCTGTTCCACTTCTGAGAAACGCAGGAAAGGGGCGCCGCGACGGCGTCTTTTTTTATGCGAATTGTGAATAAATCTGGGCTTGATGGAAAACCGCCTTTACGGCGAGGCGCTTCGCGTATATAATATAGGAAGAAAATGAAGCTGTATGAGGTGGAGGCTATGGTCAACTGTCCGCTGGTTCTGATTTGCGACGATGATCCCGTGGTTCATGAGTCGCTTGGCATTTATCTGGATTCCGAGGGCTATGCGCACCGTTCCGCGTATGACGGCACGCAGGCGCTGGAAATGAAGAAGACGGAGAAGCCCGATCTGATCGTGCTCGATTTAATGATGCCCGGCATGAGCGGCATCGACGTGTGCCGGACGATTCGGCAGACCGACCGCGTGCCGATCATCATGCTCACGGCGAAGGGCGAGGAAATCGACCGCATTCTGGGCTTGGAGCTGGGCGCGGACGATTACATCGTGAAGCCGTTCAGCCCGCGCGAGGTGCTTGCGCGCATCAAGGCGGTGCTGCGCCGTTTTGAGGAAAAGACGGAGGCGCCGGACAAGAGCGTGGTGCGCCTGCCGCAGCTGGAGGTCAGTCTGGACAACTATCAGGTGAAGATCATGGGGCAGGTGGTTCCCTGCACGCCCAAGGAGGTTGAGATTCTGTACATGCTCACCTCCGCGCCCGGGCAGGTGTTCTCGCGCGAGCAGATTCTGTCCCGCGTGTGGGGCTACGATTATTTCGGCGACACGCGCACGGTGGACGCGCACATCAAGCGCATCCGTCAGAAGCTGCCGACCGAGGGCGTGAAGTGGGCGCTGCGCACGGTGTACGGCGTGGGCTATCGCTTTGAGGTGCGTTCCTGATGATTCGAAGTGCGCTTCTGCGCCGCATTTATGCCGTGATTCTGCTTGCGCTGGTGGTCACGGTGGGGTGCACGTGGCTGCTTTTCATGCTGATGTCGCGCTCGCTGTTTGTCAACATTCGCGCAAACGAAATGCTGCCGCGCGCGCGTTCGCTGTCCGCCATTGTGAACGCCTATATGGAGGGGCGGTTTGACGAAAATCTGCTCCTGCGGCTGGTGGACGTGAACGAAAAGGACGCGAGCATCATGAACGCCTATCTGGTCGTCGCGGACAGGGAGGGGACGATTTCCCTCGTGAGCGACGAAAAGCAGACGCTCGACCCGCAGAAGCTGGAAAAGCAGATTTCCGAAATTCTGGATGGACGCACGGTGGTGTCAGTGCTGAAGTCGATCGGCGGCGTGGACATTGTGACGCTGGGCGTGCCGGTGTACGACGACGACGGGGCCATTTCCGGGGCGCTGCTTTTGTACGTTCCGCAATATGAAACGCTGGCGGCGCGCAGCGCGCTGGCCGGGGCGCTGGCGCTGGCAATGGGAATCGTGGTGCCGGTTGTGTTCCTTCTGATCTACGCGCTGGTGTACCAGATGATCGCGCCGCTTCGGCAGATGCGCGACGTGGCGCTGCGCATGGCGGACGGCTCGTTTGATTCGCGCGCCGACGAATCGGTAAACGGCGAGGTAGGGCAGCTGGGCTCGTCCTTGAACCGGCTTTCCCGGGCGCTCCGGCACAACATCAGCGAGCTGACGTTTGAGCGGAACCGTCTGGTGCAGATTCTGAACGGCCTTTCCGAGGGCATTGCCGCCGTCGACCGGATTGGCAACATCACGCACATCAACCCGGCGCTGGAGCACCTGTTTCAGGCGGGCGGCTGCCCGGAGAACCCGCGCATGAACGTGATTCCGCGCGAGGAGGTTTGGGCGGCGTTCGATCAGGCGATCAACAGCGGCGAGGGCGCGCATTTCACGCTCAGCGAGGGCGAGCGAAACATCAGCTGCGCCATTTCGCCCGTGCACGACGACAAGGGCGGCATCGCGGGCGCGGTGGGGCTGTTCCGCGACGTCACCAGCGAGGTGCGCTTGGAAAACACGCGGCGCGAATACGTGGCTAACGTCTCCCATGAGATGCGCACGCCGCTTACAGCCATGCGCGGGCTGATTGAGCCGCTTCGCGACGGCATGGTGAAGGACGAAAACGCGCGCAAGCGCTACTACGACATTATCCTGCGCGAGATTTTACGGCTTTCCCGGCTGATTAACGACCTGATGGAGCTTTCCCGCCTGCAAAGCGGCACGCTGGCCATCGAGCCGGAGAACTTCGAGATCGCCGAGATTGCGTATGATCTGTACGAGCGCTACCGAACGACCTGCGAGGAGCACGGGCTTACGCTCGCGCTGACGGCGGACTTTGAGAAGTTCCCGCTTCTGTTCTCGAATCCCGACCGCGTGGAGCAGCTTTTGGTAATCCTTCTGGACAACGCGATTAAGTATACGCCGTCGGGCGGTCACATCGAGCTGGGCGGCGAATGGGACGACGAACGCGCGACACTGCGCGTGAAGGATACCGGCCTTGGCATCGCGCCGGAGCATATCGACCACATCTTTGAGCGCTTCTATAAGGTAGACAAGGCGCACAGCGGCATGGGCTCCGGCCTTGGGCTGTCCATTGCACGGGAGATGCTCGAGCAGATGGGCGAAAAAATCTGGGTGACCAGTAAGGTGGGCGAGGGCAGCGAGTTCTGCTTCACCGTGAAGCGCGCCGCGCCGCCGCCGATGATTATTGAAAACGAGTAGGATACAGGGAAAACGGAGCTTCCGCGAGGATAAATGCGGAAACTCCGTTTCGCAGCTTATGGGGGTGGGTACAGGGGGGGCGGGCCACGAAGTGCCGCGCCCCCTTCCGTACCCTTGCAGAAGCCTTCGGCTTCTGCAAGGCGTGCCGCCAGCTTATGCGGGACGATCGATCTTTTCTCACCAGAAAAACGGTGCAAGACGGAGAGGCAGCCGTGCTTTTGTGAATCAGCGTGTACTTTGCAGCGTTATGGAAAGGGAGAGGGGCTCGGATAGACTTATTTTTGAGCATTTTGTGGCGCTGTATTCGAAGGGAAAAGCAAGAACAGCGAAATAGATTGCCGCGGCGGGAAAAACGAAAAGCCGCGCATACGGTGGCTGCAATCGAAGGGATATGTACCTTGAGGGGGTGCCGGGGGAGCGTCGCTCCCCCGGCACTTCCGGAGAAAAGGCCTCGAATCAGTACTCCGTGCGAACCTCACCGCGCTCGAAATCGTAGATTTTCTTTCCATTGAAGCCGACTGCGGTAATCTGCTCGCTGTCCCACTTGGAGAAGAGGTAGGGAGAATCCAAATTCTCATAGGGGAAGGAGACGGGAACTCCGTCTACGGCGCGATACTTATCCGTGGCGTGCATCGTAAGCGTATGGCCGCCGGAGGTATAGCTGAGCGTCATGGCTTCGGAATCGAAGAGCACTTCGTTCTTCGTCACGCGGGAGATAAACGCGTCAAGGTTTTTGTCGGTATCGGAAAGTTCGATCACGCAGGCATGCTTCCGGCCTTCGCTCCACAGCTCAATGCGGTCATTGTCCTCGGCGTGTTCCTCGGTGGAGCGGGGCGCAGCGGCGCGAAGCTCGTCGCAGGCCCATGCCCAGCCGTTCGCGCCGTAAAGCGCGGCGTATACGCCGTCCTTCTCGCCGAACACCCAGCTGCCGCGAATGGAAACGTTTTCCATCACGTCGCGGTTGAAGTGCGCGTTGATGTAGGCAAACTCGTTCGAGTTCTTGATGTCGTACATGGACATGGCTACGTTGTGCCACGCGAACGTGCTCACGCAGCAGCAGCCAAGGTCGCCCGTCCAGCGGTTATGCTCCTTGCTGGAGCCGGGATGATGCGTGAAGATTTTCGCGCGCGGGTCGGCAAGGATGAGCGCGTCGAGCTCGTGCTGCTCGTGATGCGCGTACCAGCGCTGCTGGGTATTGGGGTCGTAATCGTCCTGCCGGTTGATCGCGCCGACGATGTATTTGTCCGTCACATAGGTATACTTGCTGATGCGGCCGGGCTGCTGCTCCTTGGGGATGCAATGCAGGTGCTTGGCCTCGCGGTTCTCATACGCGCCCACGCGGCCGAGCGCCATTTCGAGCACCACGGGGTCGGGGCGGTAGTCGACCATCAGCGCGGCGACGGGCACGCCGGGCAGGAATTCCAGCGCGCGGCGCTCGGATTCGTCGCCGTCAAGACCGATATACAGATAGTAGTCCGCCGCCATGCCGCCGCGCAGGATGTTCAGCGCCGTAGGCGGATAGATGCGGCCGTGCGCGCCGCCGTACAGGCCGTTTTTGCTGTCCACAACCATGTCCAGAAGGAGCACGTCCAGCATCATGCGGGAGATGGCCGCGAGTTCCCTGTCGCGGGAAAGGCCGGCGAGGAGCAGAAGACAGCCGAAGTCCACGTCCAGATAGCCCAGCGAATCGAACTCGCCCCAGCCTTCCTTCGCGCGGAAGTGCACGAAGCTCTTCAGCCATGCGCATTCCTCGGCTTCCATCTGCGTGCCAGTCTTGCCGCACCATTCAAAGGTGCGTTCGCCGTAGAACTGTCCGGCGAGGTAGAGCGCCGTGTGGTGCTGAAGGCGGTGGTTCTCGGATTCATACATCGATTCGAAATTCTTCGTCAGGAAGAAGCGGTCGACGGCGGCGCGCGCCTCGTCCGTGAGCTTGTCCCAGTTGTAGTACATGGTGGGCAGCATGCCCATGGCGGCGAAAGTGCTTTCGCCGCGGGGGTCGCGGCCGTTGGGGTGGGGTAGGTCGAACCACTTGGCCGTGCGAATTACCTGATCGATGGATTCCTGCACATATTTTCCGTAAAACAGGTTCAGCGCCGCGGTGGCGGCGTAGATGTCGCGCTTCAGAACGCGTGCGGCGGGATCGGGATATGATTCCGGGTTGGCATACACCGCGAGACCCTTTTCGAGCATAACCTGCCTGCGGGCTTCAAAGCCTTCAAGGCTTCTGCGAACGCGGGACGGAGTATCGTTTCTGTACATGGGATTTATCCTCCGAAACATTCTTTTTCAGCGTGACGCGCAAAAAGCGCGCCGATAATGGCATGATACCACACTCGGCGCGCCTTTTCCATGCAAACATGGTGACATATTAACACAAATTTGATTTTACCCCCCCCCCCCCCGTTTCTTCTGGGGCAAGCCGATGCTGCTGGCGGTATTCCTTCGGGGTCGCGCCATAGCGCTGCTTGAAGCGCTTGGTGAAATAGTGGTGCGTCGGATAGCCCACCTGCTTCGTGATGCTTTCGATGGACTGGTCGGTCTGTTCCAGAAGCTGCCGCGCCTTCTCCATGCGCTCGGCGGTGATGTAGTCGGTCACGGTGACGCCGGTTTCCTTTTTAAACAGGCGGCTTAAATAGCTGCTGCTCAGATGCACGCTGTCGGCCAGCGAGGTCAGGCTCAGGTCGGTGTGTAGGTTCTGGGAGATGAAGTGCTTGAGCCATTCCACCTGCTGCGAGGGCCTGGCCTCGTCATCCCCGTCCGACGAAGGCTCCAGCGCGAGGCGTGTGATGCGGCACAGCTCCAGCGCGTATTCGCGGATGTTGCGGCACAGACCCCTCTTTTCGAGGAACGCGTCCATCGCCTCGCGCGCTTCGCCGGTCGAGGCCTCGTCCACGCTTTCCCGCATGTGTTCCAGCGCGTCCATGGCTTCCTCATAGGGGTAAATGTGATCCTGCGCGTCGTAGGAGAACAGATGTACCTCGTCGATAGCGCGGTCGCCGTCTTGAGCCTGTATGGCTCGTGCGAACGCGTCGGCGTGCGCGTTCAGAGGCGCGCAGCTGGGAAGCAGGATTCGGCGGATCATCGGCCACGGGCTGTACAGCCAGTCCGGATGGAAGAAGTGGTACAGCTGCGCCTTCTGTGCGTCCAGATAAGACTGGTGCAGCTTCAGCGGTAGCTCCTGCCACGAGCCGATGCTCATTTCGATGTGGCGTTCATACTGCTCCAGCAGCATCAGGCCGATTTCCTCCAGCCAGTCGTGCAGCTCGCGGCCAGCGCTGATGACCAGCGCGGCGATTTCATCGTTCTTCACGGAGGAAGCGAGAATCAGCATTTCCTCGCCCGACAGCGCCTCCAGCCGCTCAATGATGTCGCGCTTGATCATTTCGATGTGCTCCGGCTCGGGCGCGTTCATCATTGTCTGCGAAAGCGTTACGCGGATGATGTTGTATGAGCCTTCATCGCTCTTCAGCCCCAGCTGCTCCATGCGCATGCGGAACGTATCCATGGAAAGCAGGCTGCCGTCGATCAGGCTGGCAATCAGGTGCTCCTTTACCAGCGGGCGGTTCGCGTCCACGATCGTCTGCATCTGGGAAATGGTGCTCTTCATGCCCTTGATGGCGTTGTCAATGAAGGCGTATTCGCTCACACGGCTGTCGGCAATGTGGAAGGGCGTTTCGGTGCTCAGCCAGTGGGTGATGGTACGCACGGGCTTGTACATGTGGTGGGAGAACCACAGCGCCAGCAGAAGACCCACGCCAAGCGCCGCAAAGCCGGCGATCAGAAGCGACGTGCGCATGGAGATGAGCGAGGCATAGAACACACCCGCGGGCAGGGTGCGCATCACGCGCCAGCCGTTGGACAGCGGCGCGGAATAGCACAGCGTCTGGGCGCCGTCCTCCGTGCGGTATTCGGCAATGTCAGACTCCGCGGACAGCGTGTCCGGCTCGGGCAGACCGCAGTCTGCGAGGGAAAGGCCAATCCAGCCGGCGTTCTGGGAGGAAACGATCTGCCCGTTCGGATCCACCACCAGCAGCGTTTCGTCCGCCGAGGGGGAGACGCTGTTCAGAATGTCGCGCACAAAGGATTCGTTCACGTCGATCAGAATGTATCCGCGCGCGTCCTCAAAGGAAACGTTCAGTGGATAGCTGACGGCGTAGCACAGCTGACAGCCCTGCACGCCGGGGTATTCGGCCTCCTGCACGGGCAGCCAGCCGCCGGATTGCGCCTTCAGGCTGTCCAGCCAGCGGTTGGGATAGGCGTTAGACTCGGTATGGTCGTCAATGTAATATAGCCCAACAACCTTGGAAAGGAACATGTTCGCGCTTGTGTTGTACACGCGAATGTCGCTCACCAGCGGGATGTAGCGCTTTAAGGCGCTGACAAAATCATTTTGATAGGTATATGCGATATGCAGCGAAAGGCGGTCGCTGGAAAGCACCATCTGAACGGTAATGTCGCTGGTGCGCCCCAGAATGAAGTCCAGCGCACAGCTCTCGGCGGGATCGATCACACGGGTTTGCAGAATTTCGGCATACTGAATCATCACGCCCGCGCTGAGCTCTTCCACCTCGCGGCTGTAGTCGCGGAACACGCGCGCGTAAATCGTGGAGCCGACAAACGCCGCCACCATAATTAGACAGACGCAATAGGAAAGAAACATCTGACTAAACAGACTTAGACGGCTCTGCGGTCTCTTCTTCAGCATGCGAATACGCTCCCATTTGATCCTTCAAACGACGTATTCTTTATAGCACAAAAACCGAACTTTTGCAACAAGACAAGTGCAAAAATTCGCGCATTCAGACGGCGAAAGCCGGCCAAAGGACAATAAAATTTTAAAAGGTCATGAGATTTGTAGCGCATTTGTCGGAATATGGCCGTTTTGTCATGATCTTTGCATTGACGGGAGAGGTGAAAAACGGTATTGTGTTCCTGTTGACATTACACAGAAGGTGGAGAGAATTTTGAACGCAGCCATCGAAAAAAAGAAGGGGAACCGAATTCACGCGTCGTCGGGCTTCCGCGGGTATCTGAAGAACCCGGTGCTGACGCTGATGTTCATTCCGGTCGTCATCTATTATATTGTGTTTCACTACACGCCGATGTACGGCATCGTGCTGGCCTTCAAAAACTATTCGCTCACGCTGGGCATCATGAAGAGCCCGTGGGTCGGCTTTGAGGTGTTCAGCCAGCTGTTCAAAACGGCGTCGTTCACCCGCGCGTTCCGAAACACCATTATTATCAGCCTTCTGCGCTGGGTGACCGGCTTCCCGGCGCCCATCATTCTGGCGCTGATGCTGAACGAGCTGAAGAACCTGCGCTATAAGAAGGTCATTCAGACCATCAGCTACCTGCCGCACTTCCTTTCGTGGGTTATTCTGGCGGGTCTGTTCACGCAGCTGCTTTCCCCGTCCAACGGCGCGGTGAACTACATTATTGAAAAGCTGGGCGGCAAGCCCATCTACTTCCTCGCCGACAACAAGTACTTCCGCGGCACGCTGGTCGTGACCGGCATCTGGAAGGAAATCGGCTGGGGTACGGTTGTGTATCTGGCCACGATCGCGGGCATCGATCAAGAGCTGTACGAGGCTGCCGAGTGCGACGGCGCGAGGCGCTGGCGAAAGATGTGGTCGATCACGCTTCCGCTGATGAAGCCGACCATCGTCATTCTGCTGATCATGAACTGCGGCAGCCTTTTGAGCGCGGGCTTCGATCAGATTTTCAACCTGTATAACGCCAACGTGTACGAAACCGCCGACATCATCGATACCTATGTGTACCGCCGTGGCATCGGCAACATGGAATACAATGTTTCCACGGCTGTGGGTTTGTTTAAGAACTTGCTTGGCTTCTTTATGGTCACGGGAACGAACTTCCTCGCCAAGCGGCTTGGCGAAGAGGGTATCTGGTAAGGAGGCGGGAGCAATGACGAAGAAAAAGAAGCTTAAAAGAACCTATTATACCCGTCGCAATACCGCGTTCGACTACTTTAATATCATCCTGCAGGCGCTGCTCGCGCTCACGATTCTGATTCCGTTTCTGCACCTGCTGGTGATTTCGGTTTCCAGTCCGTTCTACGCCACCCGCAGCGGCCTGCACCTGTGGCCGGATACGCTGGACTTCTCCGCCTATAAGCGCGTGCTTTCCAGCCGTTACATCTGGACGGGCTACCGTGCCACAATCATCCGCACCGTGCTGGGCACCGTGATTCAGCTGTTCATGACCTCCATGGGCGCGTATGTGCTTTCCAAGCGCTACTTCCCACACCGTTCGTTCTGGACGATGGCCATTGTGTTCACCATGTACTTCTCCGGCGGCATGATTCCCAGCTACCTCCTGATGGGCAACCTGCATCTGATGAACACCTACGCCTCCATGATCCTGCCGGGGCTGGTGGGCACGTATAACATGATTCTGATTCGCAATTACTTCCAGTCCATTCCTCAGGACTTGGAGGACGCGTGTATGATTGACGGCGCGGGGCAGTTTACCACGTTCTACAAGATCATCATCCCCGTGTCCACGCCTATCCTCGCCACCGTCGCCCTGTGGCTGGCGGTCGGCCACTGGAATTCGTGGTTCGACGTGCTGCTGTACATGCGCGACGAGAACCGGATGACCCTTCAGATTATCCTGCGCCGTATCGTGCTTGAGGGCACGCAGCAGCTGCTGGATATGTCCTCCAGCACCTCGCTGGACGATACGCAGGTGGTTTCGTCTGACGGCCTGAAGGCCGCGACGATCTACGTGGCCACGCTGCCGATTCTGCTGATCTATCCGTTCGTTCAGAAGTACTTCGTAAAGGGCATCATGGTCGGCTCGCTGAAGGGCTGACGCACCAAGATTCAACCCGCCCTCGTGCGGTTTGATAAATGAAAAAGGAGGAACCAACCCATGACCAAACGCATCATCACCCTCGTTCTTGCGCTGGCGATGCTGCTGACCGCGTCCTCTTTCGCCATGGCGGAGGACTACAAGTGGTCCGGCACGATCTCTGTGGCGCAGTACGGTCTCGGCCCCATGGACGACGACCAGATTACACCCCTCGTTGAGGAAAAGCTCCGCGAGTACGGCTACGACGTGAAGTTCGACATCGTGTATCTCGAGAACAGCCAGTATGAAACGCTGCTTAACCTGCGTCTCGCCAACAATGAGGCTCCGGACATCTTCCGTGTGAATGGCGCAACGATGGTCGATCAGTACTATCAGCAGGGAGTTCTGAAGAGCTGGACCGAGGAGTTCTTCCGTGAGAACGCGCCCGACGTCGCGGCCTTCATCGATGCCGGCAACCCGCTGCAGACCAACACCAACATCGTCGACGCGACGTGGGCCATGTCCAAGCGCGGCGGTAAGATGGTGTGCCTGCCCCTGATTTCCATCAATCAGGGCGCCCTGATCAACGTGATTTACAACACCCAGTGGCTCGAGAAGCTCGGCCGCGACGTGCCCGAAACCCTTGACGATTTCGTTGACCTGATGTATGCCTTCACCAACGACGATCCCGACGGCAACGGCGAGAACGATACCTATGGCATGTCCACCTCCATGATGAACGTCATCTTCGGCGCGTATGGCGGCTGGGTCGGCTTCGAAGGCTTCGACCAGGGCTTCTGGTACAACGTGGACGGCGAAATCGTTTCCTGCGACGTGATGCCCGGCAATAAGGACGCGCTGGCGCTGCTCCACCAGATGTATGTGGACGGCGTGCTCGATCCCGAGTTCGTTACCGGCGAAAACCAGGGCGGCTATTGGGCCATCTCCCATTCCTTCGTGAATGGCCGCATCGGCGTTACCCATACCGCTCGCATGACCCACTACACCCCCGCTAACCTGTACGGCACCGGCAACAACCCCGGCACGGTTCTGCAGGAGTTCCAGGCCATTCAGGGCGCGGACGCGAAGGTTACCATCGGCCCGTGGATCGAAGGACCTGACGGACACGTGGGCGGCTTCCTCCGCTACACCAACACCACCAACGGCGGCAACGTGTACAACGCGAACCTGTCCGACGAGAAGCTGGCCGCGATCTTCCAGATCATGAACATCTTCGCGAACGACAAGGATTTGTGCACTCTTGCTGCGAATGGCATCGAAGGCGTGCACTACGAAGTGCTGGACGACGAGTTCCACACCAAGAAGAGTCTGCTGGATGAAAACGTCAAGGACTGGCAGCTGGGCATAACCCGTCTGCGCGGCATCTATGGCCCTGAAAACCCGCTGAACGAGGCGTGGATGGAGGATACTTACAGCAGCGCGACCAATAAGTGGATGAGAGAGGTTCAGGCTTCCTATAAGAACCTGTCCGCTACCACCGGCTACACCACGGTTGTGTTTGATTCTCTTCCCTCCGAGTCCACCTACCTGAGTGAGCTGCTCACCTACCGCGATGAGACATGGCTGAAGATCATCCAGGGCGAGCTGGACGTGGACTACTACGACACCTACGTCGAAGAGTGGATGAACCGCGGCGGCGCGATCCTCACCGAGGAAGCCAACGAGTGGTACGCGGCGAACTATTAAGCCATCGTATCTTTTACAAAAGCGAAGGGGCTCTCCGGAATTTCCGGGGAGTTCCTTTTCTATGCTATGGGGTAGAGGGCGGAAGCCTGCGGCTTCTGCACGGCATGCCGCGAAGCATCCGCCGCACGAACAAACCGCCCGCACCCAACCGACGTTCGCGGACGGGGAACGAAGCGGCTTTCAAACTTTTCTAATCGTTGTAAGAATTTGGATAAGGGGATGATCTATTCCAGATAAGGCAGCAGCGCGGCGCGGGCTTCGGCGCAGGCTTGGAAGAAGGCGGCGGTCTGCGGGACGAGGGTTTTGAGAAGGTGGTCGGCTTCGGCGCGCGCCATGGCGTGGTCGGCGGTTGTGATTTCGCTTCGCGCGAGGGCGGCGTCCAGCTCGTCCGCGTCCAGAACGGTCGCGCGGCCGTCGGGCTCCAAAACGATGTCCAGAAGCAGGTCGACGAACCATGCGTCGGCGTTTTCGGGAAGGTGGTTTTCAAGGGTTATGTCGATGTAGTTCTCGATGGGCTGCCCGGCCTCGTCGAACATGACCGTCATCCAGAAGTGTCGATTTTCCGGCGCGATTTGCAGCCAGCTGTAGCCGGTGTGCGTGATGGTGCGGCGCGCGCCTGACAGGGTGACGGAAAACGGGGCGGGAACCTCGTCCATATACAAAAGACCCACGCGGCCGCGAATGCCGTTGTGCTCGAAGGGCATGGCGGCGCAGCGGCGCTTTTCAATGCCGCGCCATTCTGCGCGGCGCATCGTTTTCTTTTTCAGCATGATTGGAAACCTCCGTGGATGGTAGGAAATTCGGGTTCGGGGAAGTCGCGCAGGAGGGCTTCCGCCTCGCGGCGATAGGCGGCGAGGGCGGTGGGCATGGGGAGGGCGGCGAGGGCTTCGGGGGAGACGAAACCGTCGGCGGGGGCGGTGGCTTCGAAGAGGTAGCCGGTCATGTGCCATTCAAGGTGTGAGAACACGTGCGTGGCGCGCGGCAGGATTTTTACGAAGCGCGCGGAAAGGCCTATTTCGTCCAGACAGGCGCGCACGTCCTGCGGGGTTCGCGCGTTCGGGAAGCCGGGAAATTCCCACAGCCCGGCCAGAAGCCCCCTTGGCGGGCGGCGGCGCACAAACACGCGCCCGTCATGCAGGACGAGCGCGACGGCGCGGGTCTCGATGGTGCGCGCCTTCTTTTCGGGCTTCACGGGCAGGGCTCGCGGGTCGCCGAAGGCGTATGCGTCGCAGAAGGCGCGAACGGGGCAATCGTCGCAGGATGGATTGGGCGTGCAGACGAGCGCGCCCAGACCCATCAGGGCCTGATTGTATTCGCTAGTCTGCTCATGGGGCATCAGGAGCATGGCCTGCTCGTAGAGCGTCTGCGGCGTGCGGATTTCCGAGGTGATGTGGAACACGCGAGCCAGCACGCGCGCCTGATTGCCGTCCAGCGCCGGAACGCGCTCGCCGTAGGCAATGGACGCGATCGCGCCCGCGGCGTAGGCGCCCACGCCCGGCAGCGTTCGAAGCGCCTCGGCGGTTTTCGGAAACACGCCGTTCATCTCCCGCGCGACCAGCTTCGCCGCGGCGTGCAGGCTGCGCGCGCGGGAATAGTAGCCCATGCCCTCCCAGAGCTTGAGCACCTTTTCCGGCTCGGCATCTGCCAAGTCAAAGACGGTCGGGAACGCGCGCAGGAAGGCTGCATAATAGCGCTTCACCGTCTCGGTGCGCGTCTGCTGAAGCATGATTTCGGATAGCCAGATGCGGTAGGGCTCCGTCTCGCCGCGCCACGGAAGGTCGCGGGCGTGCGCCTCGTGCCAGCGCAGAAGCGCGTCGGCGAAGCCGGTTTTGTCGGTTTGCAAATCAATCACCTGTATAAAGAAGAATTTTCATGCCCGGGTACGCCGCGCCCCACAGGGCGTTGACGGCGCGCTCGGAGAGCGTAAGCGCGGGCGCTTCGCCGGGAAGGATCGTGCGAAGCCGCCAGTGCTCGTCGATCTCCGGAAGGGTCAGCGCGCGCGGCGCGTCCCATGGCGCGCGTTCGTTCGCGTGCGCCAGCACCGCGCGCAGCGGAAGCCCGGAGGCGCGGGCGATTTCCCGCGCGGAGCCGTAAAAGAGCCTGCGCGCCCGCGCCGGAACGCGCGCGGCGAGCGCCGGGCAGGGAAAATTGCTCGCCGCGCAGTCGTCCGGCACGTCGATTTCTCGGCCGGGCAGCAGCCACGCGGGCGAAAACAGCCGGTTGGCGCGCAGAATCGCGCACACGGGAACACCCGCGCGCGCCGAGAGAAGCGCCGGGGTTTCGTTCGGCGCGACGACCGTTTTCCACATAATACCGCCCCTTTCGGCGCAGTATATGCCGGAAAGGGGCGGCTCATGCGGTCAGTCGGCGATCAGCGTGCCCGCGCTGCCCTTCTGCATGGCGGCGATGGACTCCTGATAGCTTTGCAGCATGCGGGTGTAGTCGGCGTCGCTCATGCCCTCGGGGCGGGCGTCCAGATATTTTCCGATGGGTACGACGGAGTAATTGTAGCCGTTGTCCTTATCGCCGGTGCGCCAGACCCACGTGGGCAGGTAGGAGGGGTTGATGATGGAGAAGCTGCCGTCCGCCTGCTCCTGAATGGTGAAATCGAAGAGGATTCCGCCGTCGCGCAGCGCCAGACGCTGATCGCTCAGGAAGTTGCCCAGCGAATACACGCACAGCGTGCGCTGCGCTTCGCCGAACTGATTGGTGCCGGTGAGCCACGTGGCGTACTGAACCACGTGCGGGTGGCCGCCGACGATCACGTCGCAGCCGCTGGCAACCAGAATGTCGGCCAGCTTCTTCTGGCTGTCATCGGGCGTTTCTTCGTATTCCTTGCCCCAGTGCATGTAGCACACGATCACGTCCGCGCCGCCGTCGCGCAGCGCCTTGGCGTCCTTCTTGGGGTCGGAATTCTTGGTGGCGTTCACGCCGAATTCCAGCGCGCGGGAGTCCACGCCCTTTTTGTCCATTTCGTTCAGCGACACCGTGTAGTTCATGAAGCCGACCTTGATGCCGTTGATTTCATAGATGACGGGCGTGTTTTTTTCCTCGGCCGAGCGGTTCGCGCCCACGTGCTTCAGGCCGACCTTTTCCACGTTCTCGATTTCCGCCATCAGGCCGTCGTACCAGCCGTCCAGCATATGGTTGTTGGCCAGCGTCAGCATGTCCACGCCCGCGTCCACCAGCGCGTAGAGGATGTGCGGCGGGGTGTTGAACTGCGGATAGCCGCTGTAGCCGTATTTGTAGTACTGCTTGCCGCCCATCGAGCCGTCCACGTTGGTGACGGTGAAGTCCGCGTTTTCAAGCTGGTCGCGAATCAGGTTCAGCATGGGGATGAAGTTGTAGGGATTGCTGCTGCCGGTCTGCTTTGCCAGCCTTGCCGCGGACTGAAAGATTACGTCGTGAATGACAAAGTCTCCGGCCGTGCGGATGGTCGCGGAGCGCAGGCCGTTCGCGTCCGTGCGCACGTTCGCTGCGGGCGTGGGCAGCACGGCGGGTATGGTGGCCGCGGCGGTCTCGGCGGGCGGCTCATCGATAACGGACGGGTCGCCGTCTGCCACCTGCGTGCCGGGAGTCGCTTCCGGCACGGGCGTTTCCAGATAAATCTGCTTGGGACCGTCGCTCACGACGGAGGTTTTGCCGGAGCTGCAGCCCGACGCGCACGACTTCACGCCCAGAATAATCAGCGCGAGGATGCCAATCAGAATGATGACAATGACGGCCAGCGCTAGCACCATCGACCAGTCGGGGCCTTTTCGCCTTCGGCCATAGCGGGCGGGCGCCGGGGACGGTCTTCTCTGCGGCGCGCTTCCGGCGGGTCTTTTTTTCGGCGCGCCCGAGGAAGCCGCGCTTCCGGCGGGACGTTTTCTCGGCGCGCTTCTCTCGCCCGCGGGGCGGGCGGCGTGGCGGGGCGCGCCGGAGGTGGTTCTTCTTTTCTCCTCCATGAGGGTCCTCCTGTGTAAGGCAGAAAAAAACTGCCGCGTATTCCCGTTCCATTATAGCACATCTTTCGCGCAAATGCCATATCGCGGCGTGATTCGGCGGTGATCTTCACCGATATTTCAATTTTACACTGGCTTTGCTTCTAAATATTTCAAATTTATTATTTTTATCTGTCAAATCTATTGACGAATGGACGCGGATGGTGTATGATTATAGCGACCAACATATAGATGTCATGTGTCATGCTCGACAGTTTGGATAAGGGAGAACGAATATGGCAGGGTTCAGCTTTGAAAACCTAAAGGAAAGGCTCATGGGGAAGAGCGCGCCCCGCGATGAGAATGATTCGCCGGCCCGCAGCGTACAGGCATATGGGTACGGCGACGACGGCGCGTATGACGATCAGAGCTATGACCAGAATTACGACGATCAGGGCTACGATGATCCGAATTATGACGGCCAGAGCTATGACGATCAGAGCTACAACGATTCGAATTATGACGGCCAGAGCTATGACGATCAGGGCTATGATGATTCGAATTACGACGGCCAGAGCTATGACGATCAGGGCTACGACGACTCGAATTACGACGGCCAGAGCTATGATGATCAGGGCTACGATGATTCGAATTACGACGATCAGGGCTATGATGATCAGAGCTATGGCGATCAGGGCTACGACGATTCGGTCTATGGCGCGGAGGATGAGAATCCCGAGAATCTGGGCTATAATCCGGACGTCTTTCGAAACCTTGACGACGAGAACACCGAGGGGAACGACGACGGCGCCTATGACGACGGCGCCTATGACGGCGGCGACCAGCCCTATGACGAGGGCGACGAGGGCTATTACGAGGACAGCAGAGCCGGCTTCGAAAATGAGAACGCCTCCGGCCTGCTGGGCTACGTGCTTTCGAACAACTGGGTGATGTACGTCGCGCTGGTTGTGCTGCCGCCGCTGGGCATCTGGCTCCTGTGGCGCCGCAACAAGTATGACATCGCGCTGCGCGCCGGCTTGTCCGCGGCCAGCTTTATCTGGATGATCATCTTCCTGTTTCTGGTGCTCAGCCGCTCCAATACGACGCCGGACAACACGATACCCAGCAACAACAGCTTCATGTCGCAGATGCCCGCGGTCACGGCCACCGCAGCGGCGACGGCCACGACATCGCCCACGACGGAGCCCTCCACCACGCCGCGCGTGAACAATGGCTCCGACGATGGAACCGGCACCGCCGGAGACAGCAGCGTGACCTATGTATGGGGCACGAACAGCGGCAAGTATTACCACACGCTGGAGAACTGCGGCGGCCTGACGAATGCCAGCAAGATGACGCTGGAAACCGCCACGGCGCGCGGACTCGTGGCCTGCCCCGATTGCGCGGGCGGCAGCAGCGGAACCAGTACGACCGGCAGCACCACGACCAGCGGCACGACGCTGTATGCCACGACGAACGGCAAGTGGTATCACAAGGATTCAACCTGCCAAGGCATGACCAACGCGCAGGTTGTTACCGAGAGCAACGCCATCAAGGCCGGCAAGACGGCCTGCCCGGTGTGCATCGGCTACTACGGCACGCCCGGCGGCAAGTGGTATCACAACATCAGCAACTGCCAGAGCATGAGCGGCGCCATCACCAAGACGAAGACGGCGTGGGAAGCCGACGGCAAGACGGCCTGTCCGGTGTGCATCGGCGGCGACAAGAGCGCCGACAGCACGAAGACGCCCACGCAGACGATGGTCTACGCCACCGCGAAGGGAACCTACTACCACACCAAGTCCGATTGCTCCGGCATGAAGGGCGCGTCGCAGGGCACGCTCGCCACGGCGATCAGCATGGGCAAGAAGGCCTGCCCGACGTGCGTCAAGCCTGCGAACATCAAGGTGTTCGCCACCAAGAACGGCAAGTATTATCACACCAAGGCGAACTGCTCCGGCATGAAGAATGCCGTATACATCACTGCAGCGACGGCTATTCAGTATAAGAAGACGCCCTGCCCCACCTGCGCCAAGATGTTCCAGCAGTCCGCGTCGAACAACACGGGCAACACCGGAACCAACACCGCGAACAACGGCGGCACGGCCTCGAAGATCAACACGGCGGCGAACCCGTACAATGTCCCCACGGTGAACACCACCGACACGGCGACGTATGTGTATGCCACCAAGAACGGCACGTACTTCCACACCGACAGAACCTGCTCCGGAATGGCCAACGCCGTGCGCGGAACCTTCACCGCCGCGGTTAAGGCGGGCAAGAAGCCCTGCCCCACCTGCATCACGCCGGCGAAGCTGACGGTGTACGCGACCTATGGCGGAAAGTACTACCACGTGAACGCCACCTGCTCCGGCATGACTAACGCGTTCGCCGTCAAGGCGTCCACGGCAATCTCCTATAACAAGACGGCGTGCCCCACCTGCGCCAAGGTGCTGAACACGCTGGTGAAGAAGAGCCAGAACGCCAACAGCAACACGAACACCAACACGAATACAAACACGAATACCAATAACGGCACGAACACGAACACCAACACCAACAAAGCCACGGCGTCCACAAACGTGTACATCAAGCTGGGTGCGGGCGCGGATAACTACTACCACATCGCCGCCAAGTGCGCCGCGACGGGCATGACCGGCGGCCAGAACGTGACGCTGGAATACGCGCTCAGCCATAAGTATACCGCGTGCCCGTCCTGCAAGCCCCCGTCGAAGATTCAGTCATAGGCTCAAAACACGCAGCTCGTCCCTCCGCAGTCCCTGCGACGCGGAGGGCGTTTTTTGTAGGAAGACGCGTCCTTCTCCGGAAGGAGAGCCGTCTTCTTTTTTCAGGCGGCGGGGCATATATACTTCCAGCTTTTGCGGGAGGCAGGCATGGAAGCGCTGGAAGAAATCGCGGGCTACCTGCCCCGGCGGGCGGGGAACGCGCTGCTGGAAGCGGGAAGACGGAACCGGGTGGAGAACGTGCGTCTCCGCGCGGGCGGCGCGATCACGGCGGAATGGCACGGCGGCGCGGAGGTGCTGGCGCAGAGGGTGGAACCGGTCGAACTGCGCGGAATCGTGGCTGGAATGCTGAAATTTTCGCCATATGCGTGGGAGGACGAGCTCGGACAGGGGTACTTCACGCTGCCCGGCGGCTGCCGCGCGGGCGTGGCCGGACGGTTCCACGCGGAGGACGGGCGCGCGCGTCTGGCGGAAATCGCTTCCTTATGCATACGCGTTGCCAGAGCCTGCCCGGGCTGCGCGGCCGGCGTGGTGCGCCGGCTGACGGCGGACGGATACCCGCGCGGCGGAATCCTGCTGTCGCCGCCGGGCGGCGGGAAGACCACGGTGCTCCGCGACGCGGTGCGCGAGCTTTCCCTGCGCGGCTTCACCGTGGGGCTGGCCGACGAGCGGGACGAGCTTGCCGCCGTGCGCGAGGGCGTGCCGGGACTGGATGTGGGGCCGCGCACGGACGTGGTTCGCGGCCTTTCCAAGGCGGAGGCGTTTTCCCGGCTCCTGCGCGCCATGGCGCCGGAGGTGCTGGCGGCGGACGAAATCGGCGCGCCGGAGGACGCGGGGGCGATCGAAAACGCGGCGCGCGCCGGAGTAGCCGTGCTCGCGACGGCGCATGCCGGCACGCTGACCGAGGCGCTGGCGCGTCAAAGTGTCGCGGAGGTGCTGAACGGCGGCGCGTTGACCTATGCGTTTCTGCTCGGCGGCGCGCCGGGGACGGTTCGCGCGGTGTACCGAAGGGAAGCGCAGACGGGCGAATGGAAGCCGGAAACAACGGAATGTGCGGACGCTTGAGCGTCCCTTTATCGACGCGCCGGGGATGGTTCACGCGGTATACCGAAGGGAGCCGCGGACGGGTGAATGGAAGCCGGAAATGACGGAACGCGCGGACGCTTGAGTTTCCCTTCGGCGGCGCGCCGGGGATGATTCACGCGGCATACCGAAGGGGAAAACGGGCGGGCAAATGGCGGGAGGAAGCGAGGGGAAATTCGATGACGGGAAGGCTGGCAATCGCCGCGGCGCTGACGCTGTTCAGCTATCTGGCCGGGCGGGCGTTCGGGGGAACGCCGTCGCGCGAGGCGGATACACTGCGCATGCTGATGGATGATCTTCAGATGCTTCGAACGCTTACGCTGGAGCGGCTGGTTCCCATGGGTGACGCGCTGAGCGAGATGCGCGTTTCACTTCTGCGCCAGACCGGGGAGCGGATGCGGAAAAACGCGTCCTTAACGCCGGGCAGGGCATGGGCAGAGGCGGTTGAGGCGCAGAGGGACGAGCCTGTGCCGCTTCCGCAGGCGGACGCGGAGGAGCTTGAACGGCTGTTTCAGGGACTGGAGGTTCTCGGGCGCGGCGAGCACGCGGAGCAATACGCGCGCACAATCGAGCGCCTGGGCCGCCGGGAAGGAGAGCTTCGCGCCGCCGGGCGGGAGAAGAAGCGGCTGTACGCGTCGCTGGGCGCCATGACGGGGCTGGCGGTCAGCATACTTCTGATATGAGGGGCGGTCGTAAGGGGGAGGAAGACGGATGAATGTTGATCTGGTGTTTAAGATTGCGGCGTTCGGAATCATCCTGTCGGTTATGAGCCAGCTGCTCACGCGCGCGGGGCGGGAGGATATCGCCACGCTTACGACGCTGGCGGGGCTCGCGATTGTGATGCTGGTGGTCGTGGGGCTGCTCAGCGATTTCTTCACGAGCGTGCGGCAGATGTTCAACCTGTATTGACGGAGGGAGAGGCGTGACGGCGGTAAAAATCGCGGCGCTGCTGGTGGCAGCGGCGGTGCTGTGCGTGGCGATTCGCGTGAATCGGCCGGAGCTGGCCATGGCGGTGGGACTGCTCGCGGGATTGACGGCGTGCCTGCTTTCGATGGACGAGCTGGCGGAGGCTGTGCGAATTCTGAAGGAATGGCTGGCGAAGGCCGGCGCGGACGATGGCGACACGGCGCTTCTGCTTCGCCTGTGCGGGCTTTCGCTGATTGGCGAGTATGCCGCGCAGCTTTGCCGGGACGCAGGGGAGGGCGCGCTGGCGCAGCGCGTAGAGTTCGGCGCGCGGGTCTCTCTGACGGCGCTTCTGACGCCGCTGGCCGCGGAGGTGCTGTCCGCCGCCGTGGCGCTTCTGCCGTGACGGGTTCCACGGGGAAAACCGAACGGCCTCGGGGAAAAGGGGGTATTTTCGTGGAACGCGTATACGCTTCGGGCTTTCTTGCGTGAAATCGCCACAATGGTTGCCGGGCGCGAACGGAGGATGGGCGTGAAACGTTGGGTAGGGTTGATTCTTGCGCTGCTGGCGCTGGGCAGCGGGTTATCCGCGCGCGCGGAAGCGGCGGCCGTGGATTTTCGCGGCTTTCAGCAGGCAGCCGCGGAGGCGGGCGTGGAGCTGGACGTCGGCGGGCTGCTGGAGACGCTTCTGTCCGGCGACGTCGGAGAGGTTGTTCGCGAGCTGCCGGGGTATCTTCGGAGGGAGGCAGAGGGTATTGTGCGCTCAGTGCTTCCGGCGCTTCTTCCGGCGGCGATTCCGGCAATTCTGTGGGCGGTGGTGGATCATCTTACGTCCGGCACAGGCGCAAGGCTGGCGCGCTGTGCCTGTGCGCTTTGCTGCGCCGCGGCGCTGATGAAGCATTTTTCCGGCGTGTATGAGCTGGCGCGCGCGGCGGTCGGGCGCTCCGCCGGGCTGAACGACGCGCTGACGCCGGTGCTTGTGGCGCTTTTGACGCTGACAGGCGGCACAAGGTCGGCCGCGCTGATTACGCCGATGGGCGCGCTGGCCTCGCGGCTGATGGCGCTCGCGGTGCAGAGTGCGGCGCTGCCGCTGACCGCCGCGGGGCTGGGACTGTCGGTATCGGAGGGCGTGGGGCGGCTGAGGCTGGGCAGACTGGCCGCGGCGGCGCGGTCGCTTGCCAAATGGATTCTGACGACGGCGGTGACAGCGTACCTCGCGATGATGTCCACCGGCGGGCTTTTGAGCGGGGCGTATGACGGCGCGGCGCTTCGAGGGGCGCGGCTTGCCGTCGAACGGCTGATTCCGATTATCGGAGGCAGGGTGGCGGGCACGATGGAGTCGCTGGCGGCCAGCGCTTCGGTTGTGCGCGGCGCGGTGGGCGTTGCGGGCTTCGCGGCGCTGGCGCTTTTGTGCGCCCGGCCGGTTGTGGCGGCGCTGACGGCGATGGCGGGTCTGAAGCTTCTGGCGGCGGCGCTGGAGCCGGTGGGCGACGAAACGATGGCGAAGCTGATGGACGCGTTCGCGGCGGCCTACGCGCTTCTCGCGGCGGCAGTCACGGCGGCGCTGGCGCTGACGTTAATCCTAATCGGCGCGACGGCGGGGCTTGGCGCGCGGTTGGGTGGGTGACGGTTTTTCGGAAAGCGTACGGAATGGAGGGTTACGTGCTTCCTGCAGTGGTTACGGCGGCGCTGAGCTGACACGGACGTTATTCCTGACCGGCGTAGCAGCGGGGCTTGGCGCTCGGCTGGGGGGCGACGGGGAACGGCGTTGACGGACGACTTTTCGGAAGGCTTACGGAACGGCGGTTTGCGCGCTGCTTGCGGCGACAGTCACGGCGGCGCTGATGTTATTTCTGACAGGTGCGACGGCGGGGTTTGGCGCGCGGCTGGGCGGGTGACGTTGGTGGATGACTTTTCGGAAGGCTTACGGAACGGCGGTTTGTGTGCTTCTCGCGGCGGCAGTTACGGCGGCACTGATTCTGATCGGCGCGGCAGGGCTTGGCACGCGGTGGGTGACGGAGAACAGCGGTTTATGCGTCTCTTGCGGCGCTGGCTGCACGGACACTGATTTTGGTCGGCGCGACAGCGGGAATGGGTGGGCGACGGGGAAACGGGCGAAGGGATGGGAGCGGATGGAGCGGATTTTGTATCTGGCGCTGATTTCAGGGGTGGCGGACGCGCTTCTGCCGGAGGGACGACTGCAAAACGGCGTGCGCGCCGCGATGGGGCTGATGGCCGTGAGGGCGATTTGTCAGGCTGTTGCGGGCGCGCTGGCAGCGCTCTGACGGAGGAGGAAGGATGTCGGTTGCGGAGGCGTATAAGCGGCTTGACCCGGTTCGCGCGCGAACATGGGCGCTTTTGGCGCTTTTGGCGGTTGCGGCGCTGGCGCTGCTGGCGCCGGGCGTTCGTTCGTCGGACGTGCGCAGCGAAACCGAGGCGCGGCTGGAGCGCGTGCTTTCGGAGGTGGAGGGCGCGGGGCAGGTGCGCGTAATGGTGTTTGAAGGCGCGGACAGCCAGACGGGCGTGCTCGTTGTGGCGGAGGGCGCGCGGGACGTGGGCGTGCGTCTGCGCTTGCAGAAGGCGGTACAGACGGTGCTCGGCATCGACAACGCGCGCATCGACGTATCTCCGATGGAGAAAGCGGCGGGCGGCGCGTGAGGATTGCGGCGGATGTCGGTGGACGGTTTTCGCTGGAAACGTTGGCGCTGAGTATCGACACGCGCGAGGATAGGCTTCCGATGGAATGGCAGGCATCCGGTGTGCATCGACGTATCTCCGATGGAGAAAGCGGCGGGCGGCGCGTGAGGATTGCGGCG
>CAVERI010000042.1:0-24009 GCA_963618055.1 bacterium
GGACGCGGTCGCCCTTCGCGCGGAAGGCGGTTCCCTCGTCTCGCGCGAGCGGCGAGAGAATCTCAAGCGTCACGCGTCCCACGGGAGGACGCGCTCGCCCTTTACGCGGAAGGCGGTTTTCGCGATTTCCGCCAGCGGGTCGTCGACGTGGGAGTCGGAGTAGAATTCGTCGATCTGCACGTTCCCGTATGTCTCGCGCAGGCGGCGCACCTTCTCCTTTCCGTGGCAGTTTTTGCCGGAATACAGGCCGGTGTGCACATCCACAGGCGAGGCGAGCAGACGCGTCACGCCCAGCTCGGTCAGGATGGGGCGCAGCAGGAATTCCGGCGACGCGGAGAGAATGATATCATCGGGTCTGCGCTGGCGAAGATAAAACGGCTTTATCCGGCTGCGGTTCTTCTGCCAGAACGCCGCGACCATGCCCTCCGGATCTTCCAGATCGCGAAGGAAGCCGAACATGCTCTGCTTGAAGCGCGTTTTGTCCCTCGGCAGCACAAACACCGCCTCGAAGGCCAGCCTCGGCAGCCGCTTCAGCATCCGGGGCGTTCGGGCGAGGCAGAACCGATAGAAGCGCGCGGTGGAATCCCCGCGAAAGATGGTTTTGTCGAAATCGTATGCGTTCATAAAATCCCCCTTTTCCCTGTGTATTCGCCGCGGCAGGCGAAAATTCCTGCCTGCGTGACAGAGGAGGTATCCGCATGTTTCTGTCCAACCTGCTTGACAATCCCCGCGCCATGCTCATCGGGCTGCTGCTCAGCCTGCCGGGCATCCTGCTGGCGCTGTGCGCGCACGAATCCGCGCACGCCTACATCGCCGACCGCTGCGGCGACCCCACGGCGCGGCTCATGGGGCGCATCAGCCTGAACCCGCTGCGCCACATCGACCCCATCGGCTTCGCCTGCATGTTCCTGATCGGCTTCGGCTGGGCCAAGCCGGTTCCGGTCAACCCGAACAACCTGCGCCACGGCCGGCGCGACGATCTGAAGGTCTCGCTGGCGGGCATCGTCACGAACCTGATTCTGTGCCTGCTCAGCTTTCTTCTGATGATGGTCATCGTGCAGATCGCCATTCATAAAACGCCGTCCTACGCAAACGCGCTCGCCTACTACCGCTCGGCCGGCGCGGACGTGGCGTTCGTCGCCGACGGCGGCGAGCGCTATCTGGTTTCCTCGCTGACGCTGGACATGAGCGAGCTGTTCAACGCCGCCAGCGGCCTGTGGTCGTATAAAGACGCAAGCGGCGCCACCTTCAACATTCTGGATAACTTCATCAATCCGGTTCTGGGCGAGGTGCCCGGCTATCTGTATCAGGTTCTGTTCCGCTCCGCGTGCATCAACCTGTCGCTGGCCGTGTTCAACCTCATTCCCCTGCCCCCGCTGGACGGCTACCATGTGCTGAACGACCTGATGCTGAAGCGCCCGCTGTTCGCGACCGAAAAGGCCGTGCGCATCGGCGTCGGCATCATGATGGCGCTGATTCTGATTGGCAACTACAACGCGGACTGGGACGTGATCTCCATCGTCATCAACTTTGTGGAGCAGCATGTGTTCAGCGGCCTTTCGAGCCTTGCCCGACTGTTCGCCGCGGCCGTGCATCTGATATAGCCTATGGCATACGTCGTTGAGCTGAAGCAATACCAATACACCGGCCCGCTCGACCTGCTGCTGGACATGATCTCGCACGCGAAGATCAACATTCGCGAAATCTTCGTGAGCGAGATCACCGAGCAATACCTTGAAGCCATGAAGCAGATTGGCGATTTGGACATGGACAGCGCCAGCGAGTTTCTGCAAATGGCGGCCACGCTGGTGGAAATCAAGTCCCGCGCGCTTCTGCCCAAGCCGCCGGAGCCGGAGGATCCCGAGGAGGAGTCCCCGGAGGAAGCCCTGATCCGACAGCTGGAGGAATACAAGAAATTCAAGGAAATCTCCCGCGAGATGAAGCAGCTGGAGGACGAGGCGCGCGAATACATCACCAAGCTGCCCGAGGAATACCCGCTGCCGCCCCCGACGATTGAGCTGACCGGCCTGACGCTGACCGGCCTTGCCAAGGCGTTCGCGCGCGTGCTGAAGCGCTTAGAGGAGCAGGCCGAAAACGAGCAGTTTGAAAACTTCTCCCGCCGCGAGGTGCGCCGGGAGGTCTTTACCGTCGGCCAATGCATGGCGCGCATCCGAAAGCGCGTAAAAAACGGCCCCGTTTCGTTCTTCTCCCTGTTCGAGGACGCGCCTGCGAAGGAGGAGGTTATCACCGTCTTCTTAGCCCTGCTCGAGCTTCTCAAGCTCAGTCAGGTGAAGGCGACGCAGAAGGACGAATACGAGGATATTCTCATCGAAAGGGCGGATACGCCCGAAATCATCGGCGGCGGCTCGGAATGAGCGGCCGTTTTTTCGATTCGCACAAATTCTTATCCATCCCTTTAAGGCTGATTTGAGGATGCCCGGCTATAATTCGCTCATAAAGAACAAGGAGCCGCCGGGCAGGAAGGAGCCGACATGAAAATCTTGATCGCCGAGGACGACGCCTCCCTGCGCCGGGCGCTCACGTCCATTCTGCAAAAGAACAACTACTCCGTGGACGCCGTGGACAACGGCGGCGACGCGCTCAGCTACCTGTGCAGCGGCCTGTATGACGCGGCCATTCTGGACGTTATGATGCCGGTCATGGACGGCGTTTCCGTGCTTTCCCGCGCCCGCGCCGCGCACAACGCCACGCCGGTTCTGCTTCTGACGGCGAAATCGGAGGTGGACGACAAGATCGCCGGACTGGACGCGGGCGCGAACGACTACCTTACCAAGCCCTTCAACATGCGCGAGCTGCTGGCGCGGCTGCGCGTGCTCACGCGTAAAACAGAGGTTCAGTCGGATCACCTTCTGACCTGCGGCAACACCGTTCTGGACACGCGCAGCTTTGAGCTTCGCGCGCCCGGCGGAGGCTACCGGCTGGCCAACAAGGAATACCAGACGCTGCTGCTTCTGATGCGCAACCCGGGGCTCGTGCTTCCGTCGGCGCGCTTTCTGGAAAGCATCTGGGATCCCGACAGCCGCGCCGAGGACAGCACGGTATGGACGTATATTTCCTACCTGCGCCGCAAGCTGGAGGCCATCGGCTCAAACGTGCAGATTCGCACGATGCGCGGCGCGGGCTACGTTCTGGAGGTGCGCTCATGAGAATCCGCATGGAAGCCCGCCTGAAGCTTCGCTTCGTCCTTTTGTCCTTCGCGGCTCTCCTGCTTCTGCTGACCTTTATCGTAGCCTTCAGCCTCACAAGAAGCTACCGGCAGATGACGCTGAAGGCCGACCGCACCATCCTTTTGACCGCGACGGATCCCGGCTCCCCGGAGGTGGACGACGCAAGATACTTTGTCGTCACCTTCCGCCCGGACAACGAGACGTATGACGTGAACCTTCACCACACCTCCCTCGTTTCGCGCACCGCGGCCATCGAGCTGGCCAAGCAGGTCATCGACGGCCAGACGAGCCGCGGCTACCTTGGCAGCTATCGCTACCTCGTGCATCGCGGGCAGACGCGCACGCGAATCACCTTCCTGTCCCGCGGTGTGGCGCTGGAATCCTTCCAAAGCACGGCGGAAACGCTGATTCTGATCTCCGTCGCCGGGCTGGCGGTCATGACCGCCGCGCTGATCGCGCTGTCCGGCCGCGTTACCGCGCCGATTGTGAAGAGCCGGCAGACGCAGAAGGAATTCATCACCTCCGCCAGCCACGCGCTGAAAACGCCCCTGAGCGTCATTTCCGCGGACGCGGAGCTGCTCGAATCCGAGGTCGGCGAAAACGAATGGCTTGCGGACATCCTGAAGCAGACCGCCCACATGACCGAAATGACGCGGCGGCTGGTCTTTCTGGCGCGCGCCGAGGAGCAGGACGGGCATTCCGTGAAGCTCGATTTCCCCGTTTCCGACGTCGCGTCGGAGCTTGCGGATTCCTACCGCGCCGTCGCGCAGACGACCGGGAAAGCCTATCAGACGGAAATCCCCGAAGATCTCGCCTACCACGGCGACGAAAAGGCCATACGGGAGCTGATGACGGTTCTGCTGGACAACGCCTTTAAGTACTGCCCGGACGGCGGCAGCGTCTCCGTTCAGCTGAAGGCGGAGGGGCACGCAGTGCGATTCACCGTGGAAAACACGGTGACGGAGCTTCCGCCCGAGGAAATCCCCCGCTTTTCCGAGCGCTTTTATCGCCACGACGCCTCCGGCCGCGCGCAGGGCTTCGGCATCGGGCTGTCCGTCGCGCAGACGGTGGCGCGGGCGCACCGGGGAAGCCTCGCAATCGAGCTTCCCGAGCCAAATCGAATCCGTATTACCGCCGTTTTGAAATAACCGCATCCATACAGGAGGGTTTGCCATGAAATATACCCCTCGCATTCTCGCGCTTGCGCTGCTTCTGTGCCTTTCCCTGCCGAACGGTCTGGGCGAAGCACCGGCCACGTTCGAAGCCCGAGCCATGGAGACCGGCGCGCAGAGCGCCCTTCGCTACTGGCTGTACACGCCCGCCGACCCCGCCGAGGGACTGCCGCTGATCGTTTACCTGCACGGCGGCAGCGGGAAGGGCGACGATCTGAGCCTTCTCACCGACGTAGACGGCTTTCCGCGCTTCCTGCAAACCGGCCAGCTTGGCGACGTGCGCGCCTATGTCGTGATGCCGCAGCTGCCCGCGAGCCTGCGCGGCTGGGCAAACGCGGCGGACGTTCTCGAGGCGCTGATTCTCTCGATTGAATCCGAGTTCTCCATCGACGCCAGCCGCGTCTCCCTCACCGGCCACAGCATGGGCGGAACGGGCACATGGAGCCTCGCGGCCGCGCGACCCGACCTGTTTGCCCGCGTCGCGCCGCTTTCCGGCAGCGTTCGCTGCACGCCCGAAGCCCTCTCCGCGCTGAACGCGCTTCCCCTATGGGCGTTCGTCGGCAGCGCCGACACCATCGTCCCGCCGCAGTCCTCCGAGGACGCGGTGAAGCGCCTGCAAATCGCCGGCGCGGACGCACGCCTGACCATTTTTGAAAACGCCGACCATTTTTCCGTCCCGTCGCTGGCCTACTTGGACGAATCACACGAGCTCGTCGACTGGCTCAGCTTCGCCGACTCCCACTGACAGAAACGGCAATGCGCGCAGCCGCTTCTATATAAAAAAACAAGCCAATTATGAAAGGAAGGAAATTTTCCATGAAAAGCAAAACCATCGTCGCATCCGCGCTTGCAGCGCTCTGCCTGACCTCGGCCATGGTGGCCGGCTCCCTCGCGGAATCCGCAAAGCCCGCCGCCGCACCCAAAATCGTTCTCGAGGAAGGCCTGAAAAACGGTCTGGTGAACGGCCTGACCAACGGCACGGCATACGGCCTGAAGAACGGCCTGACCAACGGCGCAGCCAGCGGCCTGAAGAACGGCCTTGCCAACGGCGCGGTCAACGGCCTGAAGAACGGCCTTGCTAACGGCGCGGTTAACGGCCTGAAGAACGGCCTTGCCAACGGCGCGGTTAACGGCCTGAAGGATGGTCTGAAGGACGGCGCGAAGGACGGACTGAAGAGCGGCACGAAAAACGGCCTGAAGTCCGGCGCAAAGAGCGGCCTGAAGTCCGGCGCGAAGAACGGCATGAAGTCCGGCGCGGCCAATGGCCTGAAGGATGGTCTGAAGAACGGCCTGAAGAACGGTCACCAGAAAAAGGTCTGACGCGCAGGGTCGCCTGACGGCAAAGAACGGGCTCCCTCCAAGGGGAACCGTGTGTGAAAGCACGATTCCGCGAGGAGGGAGCCCCTGTTCTTTGTCGGCTCACTTAGCGGCTTACGGGAAGGATTTCCAGCGCGGCAATCTGGGCGGGAATGGAGCGGGTCATCTGGCCGTTATAGCGCACGCGAATTACGTCCTCGACCTTGAGGCTCTCGGGAATGGGAACGCCGTCCGTGTTGACCTGCACCCTCTGGCCGTCCGCGTCGATGAGGATGAAGCCCTCGCCGATTTCCTCCACCACGCCCTTCATGAAATAGCCGGGAACGATCATGCCCGCGTAAATCTGTCCGGGCAGGGATTTGGTCATCGTGCCGTCGAAGTACGCCGTAAGGCTGGGGAAGTCGATCACCGCGTCCTGCCACGCCTCGGGCAGGCGCACGAGCACCTCCTGCCCCTCCGCCGTGCGGATGAGAACGCCGCTGTTGTCCGCGTCCACGTTCACAACCTCGCCGGTAAGCCTGTGCATGACGACGCTCGCCGCGCCGATCTGCGGCGGCAGGGAGGCCGTCATCGCGCCGTCAAATGCGACGTACACATAGTCGCCCGCCTGAATGGCGCGGTCGGCCTCCACCGGCGTTTCGGCGGTCAGGTTCACCCGAACCGTGCCCAGCTCCTCGGTGTCGAGCGTCATATGCTCGCCCTCCGCATACTCGCTCACCACGCCGGAAAGCTCCTCGATAAAGGGCGCGTCCTCCTCGACGGGCGCGGATGAAATGGGCGCGGCTGTGAACGCGCCCACGGAAAGAATCAAGCTCAGCAAAAGAGAAATCAGGCCTGTGACATTCATTGTGGGGCTCATGAAATGGCTCCTCCTTTTCGTGTGATGCCTTTAAGACGGAAGCCACGCCCGCTTTGTTCCCATTCCCTGCATACAAAAAGCCGCCCCCGCCGGGCGGCCTTTTTGCTATTATTCAGATAATCTCGACAAACACGGGCTTTTCGTTTTTAACCGTCGCCGCCTTCACAATCGTGCGGATCGACTTTGCGATTCGGCCCTGCTTCCCGATCACCTTTCCCATGTCGTCCGGATCGACGCGCAGCTCGATCACGACGGACTCCGGCCCGTCCACCGCGCGCACGTCCACCGCGTCGGGCTTATCAACCAGCCTCTGGGCGACAAACCTCACAAGCTCGACCATATCCACGAATTTCGCCTTCGGGTCTGCTGTCCTTGCGGATTACAGCAGGCCGCCCTTCTTCAGCAGGCCGCGAACGGTGTCGGTCGGCTGAGCGCCGGTGCTGAGCCAGTACTTGGCGCGCTCTTCGTCAAACTTGATAACGGCGGGATCTGCAACGGGATTGTAGTAGCCGATTTCCTCAATGAAGCGGCCGTCGCGGGGCGTGCGGCTGTCGGAAACGACGACGCGGTAGAAAGGCTCTTTCTTCATGCCCATTCTCTTCAGACGAATCTTAACCATGGGGTGTTCCTCCTTGTATTGTGTCCTATATGGAAATCCGGATTTCCCGGTGTTCCGCGAATTATCGGAAGCCCTTGCGCAGGCCGAAGGGCAGCTTGCCCTTGGAGCCCATCACCTGCTTCATCATCTGGCGCGCCTGCTCGTATTGCTTGATCAGCAGGTTGACCTCCTGCACGGTGGTTCCGCTTCCGGCGGCGATGCGGCGGCGGCGGCTGGCGTTCAGAATGTCCGGATGGCGGCGCTCCGCGCGCGTCATCGAAAGGATGATAGCCTCGGTCTTCTTCTGCTCCTTGGCGATCTTGTCCTCGTCAATCTCCACATTCGCGAGCTTGGAGCCCACGCCGGGAATCATCTTGAGCATGTCGCCCACGGAGCCGAGCTTTCGAATCTGCTTGATCTGCTGAAGGTAATCCTCCAAATTGAACTGCTGGCTCTTGAGCCTGCGCTCCAGATCCTCGGCGGATTTCTCGTCGAACGCGTCCTGCGCCTTCTCAATCAGGCTGAGCACGTCGCCCATGCCCAGAATGCGCCCGGCCATGCGGTCGGGATGGAAGGGCTCCACGTCCGTCAGCTTTTCGCCCACGCCGGCGAACTTGATTGGCTTGCCGGTCACGGCCTTGACCGAAATGGCCGCGCCGCCGCGGGTGTCGCCGTCCAGCTTGGTGAGAATCACGCCGTCCACGCCCAGCTCCTTGTTGAACGTGTCCGCCACGGTCACCGCGTCCTGACCGGTCATCGCGTCGACCACCAGCAGAACCTCCTGCGGCCTGACGGTGGCCTTGATGTCGCGCAGCTCCTGCATCAGCTTTTCGTCGATGTGCAGGCGGCCGGCGGTATCGATGATCACGGGGTTGAAGCCATAATACCGCGCGTGCTCCACGGCCTCTTTCGCGATCTGCACGGGATTGCCCTGCCCGCGCTCATAAACCTCCACGCCCGCCTGCGAGCCGACGATTTGCAGCTGACGGATGGCGGCGGGGCGATACACGTCGCACGCCACCAGCAGCGGGCGCTTGTTTTCCTTCTTCAGCATGCGGCCGAGCTTGGCGCACATGGTGGTTTTGCCCGCGCCCTGAAGGCCGCACATCATGTAGATGGTGGGCGCAGTGGGCGAATGCGTGAGCTTGGCGTTCACGCCGCCCATGAGCTTGGTCAGCTCTTCGTTGACGATTTTGATGACCTGCTGCGACGGCGTAAGGCTTTCGAGAATCTCCGCGCCCACGCAGCGCTCGGTGACGGTCTTCACAAAGTCCTTGACGATGCCGTAGTTGACGTCCGCTTCCAGAAGCGCCATGCGCACCTCGCGCATCGCGGCCTTTACATCCGCCTCGGTCAGCTTTCCGCGGCCGGAGAGCTTTTTAAACGCGTTTTGCAGTTTGTCGGAAAGTCCTTCAAACGCCACGGAAATCACCTCTCAATATCTTCAATGCGGCGAAGCGCCTCGCGCGCGCGAACGAGCGCCTGCGCGTCCTCGCCGGAAATGGCTCTGTCCAGCTCCGCCCGGCACTCGCCGACCGCCTCGGTCAGCCGCCTGTACCGGCTCAGAAGCCCCAGCTTGGCCTCATAGGCCTCCAGCTGCCTCTGCGCGTGATTGATGGCGTCGTGCACGCCCTGCCGGGTGATGCCCATCGCGTCCGCGATTTCCTGAAGGGAAAGATCCTCCTCCAGATACATCCGCATGACCCGCAGCCGGTGCTCCGTTAAAAGCGCGCCGTAGAAATCGAGCAGCCAGCCATACTCCACTCTCTTCTCCACACCAGACGCTCCTTCGCCCTTTTCACAGCCTGTTCATTATACCACCGCTTCCGCGCCCTGTCAAGTTAATTTGCTTGACAAACTCGATTCTGCCTGTCCTGAACGAAACATTGGCGGCGCATATCTGCGCCTTCGCACTGCGAGCAGCATTAATATTCGTCTCCCTGCCACAGATACCCATCTTGGCGGATATGCCAGACTTCGCCCTCAAAATCCAGCACGCCTTCGAACATGCTGGGCGTGACGTAGGCGCGCAGATTGTACCGGACGGCTTCGTCGCCCAGAAGCAGAGCGGCGTCGGCGGTGAACTGACCGTGCCGGCAGCAATAGGCGTGCTCGCGATAGTAGAGCCTGCGCAGCAGCAGCTTAGCCTGATCGGCGCGGGGCAATGGATAATGCTCTCCCTCGCGGGTGAACACCAGATAGCCCCACATCTCGGGCATATGAACGTCGATCACTCCGGTAGGCGCCCAGACCCAGTTGTGCTCCGGGAGCGGCTCTCCTGTGGCTTTATCCGTGCGTTTTACATAGCGTCCGCCGCGAACGTCCACATCCCATTCTACCCGGGAGAAGTTCATTCTCCAGATTTCACCCATCTGCGGAGCAAAGCGCGTGGGATAGCATTCGTCCTTTCCGCATTCGCGCAGCGAGAACCATGGGATTTTGATTTCCAACGACCATCCGCGATTCTGCGCCGAGGGGTCGTTCAGCCGTCCGTCGATTTTGACGGCTGATTCCAGACCATGAATATCCCAGCCGATGATGCGCCGCACACAGTCGCGCTGCGGCTTCTCCATTAAGAGATCCCATACGGCGTTAGCCGCGTTCATCTCCAGCTCGTAATACCGATGCGAGGAATCCTGCGGAGCCAGAAAAACCTCGAAATCATTGTCGATGTAAATCAGCTCGTCGCGATTTTGCACGGTCGCCCAGATCGTGTCGTCCGAAAGCTGCGCGCCTACGTACAGCGCCTCGTCATCCCACAGCAGCTTGACCCGCGTTCGCTTGGCGGGGCGCGGCATGGAATCGCCCTCAATATCGTGGAAATCGTCGATCCACTGCGCGTTTTTCCAAAATGACTTGTCCAGATTGCCATCGAGCGCGCCGATGATTCCGGCGGCGCGGCGGCAATAGCAGACGGGATTCTGCGGCGCGATGATCGGTTCCCTGACGCGAAAATTTCCCTTCATTATTTTGCCTGCTCCTCCTCTGCATCCTTATCGAGAACCGGATCGACAAAGACGACCTCCGACTTCCCGGTGGAATCGGCCACGGCGTAGCTGAAGCCCTTGTGATTCGCCGCGCCTGCGCATTCGCCCCTTGCGTTCATGCAGACCAGCGCGATGCAGTCGGGCTTTCCGCCGTGACGGCGTATGGTCTCGTGGGCGGTGCGCACCACCGTCTCAACGGCGGTTTTCGGGGCAAAGCCCATGCCCATCAGCTGCACGCAGCGAAAGGCGCAGCAGGTGCGCATAATGTCCTCTCCAAGTCCCGTGCCCGCCGCGCCGCCAACGCCGGTTTCCACATAGAAACCGCTTCCTATGATCGGCGAATCGCCGACGCGCCCCGGAATCTTCATGCTGGCGCCGCTGGTGGATGTAGCGACGGCCATAGAGCCTCGCTTGTCGATGGCGACCATGCCGATGGTGTCGTGTCCGCTGCGCCTGCGAAGCACCTTTTCCTCTTCCCATTTCTTCCGCGCGGCCTCTGTAATCAGATCGTCCATATTCGCCTGCTCGATACCCATTTCCCGCGCGAAGCGCTCCGCGCCCTCTCCGACCAAGATGGAATGGCGCGTCCTTTCCATGACCGCGCGGGCGATGGTTACGGGATGCTCATAGCGATGCACGGCGGCCACCGCGCCCGTCTTCAGCGTATCGCCGTCCATAACGGCCGCGTCCAGCTCCAGCATCCCATCTTCATTCAGAAAGCCGCCCCTGCCGACGCTCTCTACCGTCGGATCGCTCTCTACCGTATGGATGCCCTGTTCCACCGCGTCTAACGCGATTCCGTCCGCGTTCAAAATTTTCGCCGCCTTTTCAACCGCCTGCAGCGAAAACTGCCATGTGGCAATCGTACTCCACATTGTCCAGTTCCTCCTCCTTGCAGCTTGAGCGCGCCGCGCTCTGCTGCGGTAATTATTATAGATTATCAATCGATGTGCCTCAATAGGTCATGACGAACAGTTATTTCAGCGTGCTTTTGACCATCCATTCCGATATTGTTAATTTCACTTCCCAAAATCGATTTTGCGTGACGGGTACAATCCTGTATAACGGTATCAAAAGCGCATTCCTGCCGTGTTCCCATACATTCGAAAAATCGCGGCGGCATGAACGATTTGAAGCAGCCGCAGGGGCTTACGTTCAAAAGGAGGGTTATTTACGGGGCTTTTCCGGCCGCGCGTTGGCGTAGCGGGCGCTTCGCTTCTGCGCGGCGAAGACGAAATAGCCGTCCCTTTCCGTCACGCGGCAGCCGCCGAAGATGGCGCGCAGCTTGTTTTCATACCACGCGCGGCGCTTGGTGACCATGAACAGGCAGCCGCCAAGGTTCAGGCGGTTAAAGCCCTTTTCGATGAAATGGCGCGCGACGGCGAAGTCGCTTTGATAGGGTGGATTGGAATAGATGGCGTCGAAGCCGGTTTCCGTCAGCTGGCGGAAGCCGTCGGACACGAACGCCGCGATCGTCAGCCCGTTCGCCTCGGCGTTCCGTGCGGCGGCGGACACGGCGCGGGGGTCTGCGTCCGCCATTACCACGTTCTCCGCGCCGCAGATTTTCGCGGCGCAGATGCCCACCGGCCCCGCGCCGCAGCCCAGATCGAGCACGCGCCAGCCCGGCTCCGGCGGGTACAGCTCAAGCATGGCTCGCGTGCCGCGATCCAGCCCGCGCGGCGAGAACAGTCCCTCCGTTTCCGGCAGGACGATGGTTATGCTTCCTATGGTCTCTATAATCATGGATTCCTCCTGTTATCGCATGCGCCAGAGCGGCTCCGGCGGGTACAGCTCAAGCATCGACCGCGCGGCGAGAACCGTCCCTCCGTGTTCCGGCAGAACGACGGTTATGCTTCTTATAGTCTCTGTAATCATAGACTTCTCCTGTAATCACACGCGCCAGACCGGCTCCGGCGGGTACAGCTCAAGCATCGACCGCGCGGCGAGAACAGTCCCGCCGTTTCCGGCAGGACGATGGTTATGCTTCCTATGGTCTCTGTAATCATGGATTCCTCCTGTTATCGATGGGCTTGCCGGCGCGGACAGGCCTGAAACGCCACCGCCCCCGACGGGAACGAACTCCGTCGGGGGCGGCAGAGAAGGGCGGGTCGGTTCCGCTCAGACAGCGGCCGCGAAGCCCTTCAGTAGATTGAGCGTGGTTTCCTTGTCCACGTAGGTAATGATTTCGATGGTGTCGGTCGCGGCGTCGATGGTCACGCAATGGGAAATGTATTCGGTTTTGCCGTCGGCCTCGCGGCTGGCGAAGGAGACGAAGAACGTAATGTCGCCCACGGTTTCGAGCGCGTATTCGTAGCCCTGATCGTAGCCGTTGTCCTGCATTTCCTTGCGCACGGACTCGCCGAACACGTCCTTCGCGCCGTCCAGCACGGTCTGATCCTGCCCCATGCGGCCGGTGTTCTTCACCTGCATCACCATGTAGCCCTCGGCGTTGTAGATTTCGTCGGTCTCCATCTGCGCGCACTTCTCAAAGAAATCCGCGCCCTGCGCCGCGGTGAACACCGCCGCCGCGTCGGGCTGCGCGGCCAGCGCCGCCGCCGTGCTCTTGTTCACAAGATACCAGCCCTCGGGCAGGGTGTAGGCCAGCCTGCCGCACAGAAGCTTCTGCGCCGTCTCGGCCTGCGTTGTCTCGGTCTGCGCCGTCTCGGTCTGCGGCTGCGTTTCGGCCTGCTCGGTTCCCAGAATCAGCTTCACGGTTTCCTCGTCGGCCTTGCCGGTCACCCTGAGCGACTTCGCCTGCTGGAATTTGCGAATGGCCTGCTCGGTCTTGCTGCCGAAATTGCCGTCCGCCTCGCCCTCAAGGAAGCCCTGCGCCTTCAGCTGCTCCTGAAGCGCCTTCACGTCGTCGCCGATGTCGCCGCGCGCAAACGACGTGCGCGCCGGAATATCCTTCGCGTTCAGCGCCGCCATCGTGTCCTCGTCCACGCGGCCGGTCGCCTCCAGCCCGTTGTCCTTCTGGAACGCCTCGACCGCCTTCACCGTGCCCGCGCCGTAGCTGCCGTCCACGCTTCCGGTCAGGTAGCCCAGCGCCTTCAGCTTCTGCTGGAGCGCGCTCACGTCGTCGCCCTTCGCGCCGCGCTTGAACAGGATCACAGGAATCTTCGCGGCGTACACCGCCGTCAGCGTGTCGGGATCGGCCGTGCCGGTTTCGGTGAGGCCGGCGGCCTTCTGGAAGCTCTTCACGGCGGCTTCCGTGCCCGCGCCGTACTTGCCGTCCACGGTTCCGGTCAGGTAGCCCAGCGCCTTCAGCTTTTCCTGAAGCGTCTTAACGGACGCGCCGCTGTCGCCCTTTTTGAGCGTTTCATACAGGCTGACCGTCGCGGCGGCCGCCTCGGTCATGGCGACGGAGTTTTCATCCATAAGCGCCGCGCGCGTCGCGTCGTCCGCGATGCCGGTTACCGGCAGGCCGTTCGCCCGCTGGAAGCCCTTGAGCGCGCTGGCCGTGGCGGAGCCGAAGCTGCCGTCGCTCGCGCCGGCCAGATAGCCCTTGGCCTTCAGCGCGTCCTGAAGCGCCTTCACCTCGTCGCCCTTGCTGCCCATTTCCAGCGTGTTTCCGGCCACCTCGCCGGGCTTCACGGCGGCGCTGTCGCTGTAAAGCGCCTTCAGCGTTTCCTCGTCGGCAATGCCGCTGGGGTTCATGCCGGAGGCCTGCTGGAACAGCATCACGGCGGTTTCCGTGGCGGGGCCGAAGCTGCCGTCCGCCGTGCCCTTCAGGTATTTCAGCTCAATCAGCCGCTTCTGAAGCGTGGTTACGGCCTCGTTCTTCGAGCCGCGCTTGAGAAGCTGGAACGCCTCGTCAAAGCTGCCGTCCTCGTTCATCAGCGTGATATAATCAGCGGAGGCCCAGCCGGTCTTGTTGTTGTAGCGCACATGATACCACAGCGTGCCCGCGTTGTCGCGCTGCGATTCGCCCAGATAGTCCACCTGCTTCCCGGCGGGCGCGCTCAGAATGACGGCGTTGTTCTTGCCGGGCGCGGTGCGGATGTTCACATTTTCGATTGCCTTGCCCTTGGCGTACTGCGTTTCATCCACGGGCAGCGCCGCGTTCAGGCCGATGACAAGGTTGTTCGCGTCCTTCCAATAGGTGATGTTCAGGTTTTCGCCGTCGGAATAGGTGGCGCCCCTGTCCCACGAGTCCTCCAGCGTCATGCCGCTGCTTATGAACACGCCGCCCGCGTCCGCGGCGCTCGAGCCGACGTACACGCCCATCAGGCTGTAGTCGCACGCGGCGTTAATGGAGATGGACGACACGCGCGTGCCGTCGTCGGAGGTTACGGTCAGAACGTCGCTGGAATACTGAATGCCGCTGGTCACCTGATCGTCGATGGTGCAGTTCAGCGCGGCGGCAACCTCCTGAAAGTTCCCGCCCAGCCTGTCCTGCAGATCGGTGAGATTGCCGGCGGGCGCGCCGGCCGCGTTTGCCGCCTGCTCGGTGTTCTCGCCGCTTTCGGTGGATGTAATCACGGCCAGCTGCGCCTCGGTAAGCGCCAGCTTGGAGCAGCCGGCGAAGATGTTCGCGCCGGCGTAATACAGCTTGGCCGGCAGGTTGATTTCGGTAAGGCTGGCGCAGTTTTCAAACGCGCCCTCGCCGATGCCGGTCACGTTCCCGGGCAGCGTGGCCTTCTGAAGGTTCACGCAGCCGCTGAACGCGCGCGCCTCGATGGTGGCCACGCCGTCGGGAATCACGACCTCGGTAATCGCAGTGTTGCCCATGAACGCCTGCGCGCCAATGGCGGTAAGCGGACGCATGGTATCGCCGGAATTGAAATAGGAGGGTATCTTCACGCTTGCGTCCGTGCCGTTATAGGAGACAATGCTGGCAGTGCCGTCCTCCATGTAGCTGACGGTAAAGTCCCCCACCGTCTCCGCTCCCGCGCCGAACGCCGGCAGGAGCGCCAGAATCAAGAGCGCGACGAACCATTTTTTCATTGTGAACTCCTTTCTCACGCACGGAGCGTGATCGCGAGCCTGCCGCCCCCGCGCTCAGCGTAGAGGCGGCAAGCCGCAGGCTTGTTTACCGCGCGAGCTGCGCAAGCATCTCAAGCAGCTGTTCGGTCGTAATCGGCGTGCCGGTCACGTGCGCGGGCGCGGTTTCGGGAACCACGGTCTCCGCCTTCACGGACAGGCTGCCGATCGGCTGGGTGACGCCGTTTTCGGTGGTCTCCAGCGCCAGCTTGATTTCCGTCATGGTATCCGTATCCGTCATGGAGATGGGCAGGTCATAGCGAACCTCCTCGCCATCCGCGCTGGTTACCAGATACAGCCTTCCGCGAACCTCGTTCTCGTCCTCGGATTCCTCGTCAACGGCGCCGGCCTCGAAATACGCCGTTTCGCCATTCATGTCAATGTCCACGCGGTACGCGACGCGGTTTTCCTCGTCAATCGCCGTGCCGGTGGCGTGCATGAAGGGCTCGTCCAAATCAAGCGCCGGTATTTTGACGCGCATGTCGTACACAAAGTTCACGCCGTCAAGAGCTATCGTGTATTCTACAATCGTACTCTCCGTCTCCACGCCGTCCTCGTCAACGGTGTTGCCCTTCACCGTGGCGTTGACATTCAGGCCGGTCGCGGTAGGCTCGATGGTCATTTCCGTTCTCTGAACATAGCCGTCCATGATCTGGTTCATCTCGCTCATAACGCCCTCGGCCGTCAGCTCGTAATTGGCGCGGACGCTCACTTCGCCGTTCGACAGAATCGTGTATTCGTAGGCATAGCGCTTGCCCTCTTCATACGTCACGGTGCCCTCAATGCTCGAAACGCCGCCTTCGCCGATTTCCTCGATATTGAAGGTACCCTCAAGGCCGCGATAGGTATCAACGAACATCGCGTTCACCGAGCACGTTTCATCATCCACCTTGCCGAAGCCGTTGAGCGTGAACACGTCATCGCGGCCATGCAGGTTGATCGTGAGGTAATTCTCACCGCCCATCACGTCGAGCTTGCCGTTCACGTCGTCGTCATTCACGTTCAGCGTCAGGCGCGCCTTCGCGTCGGCGAGCCTCAGGTTCGCTTCCAGCTCGAAAACGTCGCAGTCGGTATGAATCTCCGCGTCCAGCGCGAAATCGCCGGCGGCGCACGCGAAGGTCATGCGGTATTCATCGTAGCCCTCCTCCGTCAGGCTGAAGGACAGGCGTCCGCCCGCGGCGGTATTGATCTCAAGCGTGAATTTCTCCTCCCTGTACGTCAGCGTGCCTTCCCACAGAACCGTTTCCTCCGCGGCCTCCGAGGGCGTCGCGTCCGCGTTTTCGGCAGTCTCGGTCATGCGGAACTCGGCGTTCAGGCCGTCCTCGTTGGCGGTGGCAGTCAGGGTGAAGCACCTGCCGCCCACGTTCACGCGCAGGCTGGCAATCAGCTGCTCGCCGTCAAACACCATTTCCGCGTGAATTTCCGTGGAGCGCGTGTCCATCTTCAGGTCGAAATTCAGGGTCGTCTGTCCCTGCGGCAGAATCGACAGCTGCAGGCTGCCGGAAACGCCGGCCGGCGGATTCGTCTTCAGCTCCTCCGCCTTGTCGGTCAGCTGCGCAAGCAGCGCCTGCGTGCCCGTCTGCGCGTCGGTTCCCATGCACTCCCACAGCTTCAGCTGCGAAAGCGACGCCGCCAGCGCCTCGTCCGCGGCCGCGCGGGTCAGGTATTCGGCGAACAGCGAAAACACGTCCGCCACGGTGGCGTTGACCTCAAAGCCGCCCTCGTCCGTCATGCGGAAAAGCCCGCGCTCCATCACCAGACTCAGCAGGCGGGTCATCTCCGTGTTCAGGATGGACTGCCACACCGGCTCGTCCTGCTTCGCGTCGCCGCTGTTCGCGTAGGCATACAGCTTGCGCGCGGTCTTCGCGTCCAGTCCGTAGGACATGTAGGAATACGCGCCCAGCGCCTCGTTCAGCACGCTGTAGGAAAGCTCGACCGCCTCCCCGCCGCAGCGAACCACGATTCCGGTTTCGCCGAGCTGCACAAACAGCGTGTCCTTCAAAAACGGCGCGTTGACCGTGATCTGCCGGCAGCCGTCCTCGTCCGTTCCCACCTCCACGGACGCGTTCAGAACGTTTCCAAGGTACTCCGCCGCCGCCGTGACGGTGGTCACGGTGTTTGGCGTCTCCGCCGTCAGCAGCGGAGCCGCCTCCGCCGGGGTCGCCGTCTCCGCCATCGTCACGCCGCCAAGGGCTGCGGCGAGGACAAGCAGATATGTCAGCACGCGAATCAGGTTTTTTTTCATTTCCGTATCCTCCTGCTTTTTTACCAATTTAATTATACCATATCCCGGCGCGTTCCGCAATTCCCCGTTTGCGAAATTCACAAAATGTCAGCGCCGAATTCTTCACAATGTTGTCAACAGTTTTCGCTTGTCCCAAACTGCACGCAATGCTATAATAGTTCGGTTAAAGTGTGTATTCTCATCGGCGAAAAGAGGTTTCGGCTGCCCATGGCGCATCATTCCTGCATATCGGCCAACACCGTCAGCTATCTCACGCAGCAATTCCCCGCGGAAGCGCCCGCGTGGCTCGCGGCCTTTCCCGGCGAGCTAAAGCGCATCTGCGAGAAATGGGCATTCACGCCCGAGGGGCACGAGCCGTTTTCCCGCTTCGGCGCGATTCTGTATGGAACCAGCGCGCGCTGCGGCCGTGTGGCCGTGAAGGTGGTGCCGTGGTTCTCCCCGCGCCTGAAAAGCGAAATTTACTGCTATCGCCGCCTGCCCTACCGCGAGATGTGCCCCCTGTACGACGTGGACGAGCGGCTGGGCGCGATGCTTCTGCGCTATGTTCCCGCGGCCGACTGTGCCGACCGCGCGTCGCGCGAGCGCGTGTTCCGCTCGCTGTATGCCCAGCGCCGCCCGGCCGCGCCGGACGAAAACGCGCTTCCGCGCTATGAGGACGTGCTGACGGACGTGCTTTCAAACGCGCGCGCCGTCGTGACCGCGAAAAACGACGCGCGGCTTTCGCCGTTTCTTCCCTCCATCGAGCGCGCGCTGACCGCCATGGAAGCCTTTCGGGATTCCGAGCGATACTTAATACACGGCGACGCGCACGAATATAACATGCTGGTGGAGGACGGCGGCTGCGTGCTGATCGACCCGCTGGGCTACGTCGCGCCCATTGAGTTTGAGTTCGTGCGCTATCTCGGCACGGCCATGAAGGAGAACCCGCTCTCAAACGCCCAAATGGGCGCTCTCGTCTCGCGCATCCTGCCCGGCGAGGTTGACCGCGCCCGCACCCTGACCGCCTTCGCCATCGACACCACGCTGCGCGGCTGCAACACGTTCATTGAAGGGAACACCTACGAGGAAATCGTGTTTGGCGGCAGCTGGGCCGCACGCGCATGGGACTATGCGGACGCGCTTTCACGACCCGCGGGGGAGGAAAAACAGCATGTCTCTTAAAAGCGAATGGAAGCGGATGCGCTCGGATATCCGCTCCGCCTACAAGTCCGAGGACACTGAGGAATTCTTTGACCGCATCTTCACAAAGCCGCTTGGCTACCTGTGGGCGCGGCTGTTCATGCGTCTTCGCTGGACGCCCAACATGGTCACGCTTCTGTCCATGGCCATCGGCTTCGCGGGCGGCTGGCTGTTCTATCCGGAGAGCTTCACGCTGAACCTCATCGGCGTGCTGCTTGTGATCTGGGCGAACATTCTGGACTCCACCGACGGGCAGCTCGCGCGGCTGACGGGCAACAAGTCCACGCTGGGGCGCATTCTGGACGCGCTTTCCACCGGCGTGTGGTATGTGGCGATTGACTGCGCGCTGTGCCTGCGGCTGATGCCGAAGGCCATTCCCTTCTCCGGCGGCAGGCCGTGGGGCGGGCTGATCTGGCTGGTGGTCGTGATCTGCGAATTTGCGGGGCATCAGCGGCAGTGCATGCTGGCGGACTACTACCGCAACATTCACCTGTTCTTCCTGCGCAACAAAAACGGCAGCGAGCTGGATCGCTCCCGCGACATTGCCCGCGCCCGCGCGAGGCTGCCGTGGAAGGGCGCGCGGTTTCAGAAGCTGTATCTGTATTTCTACGGCCTGTACACGCGGCTTCAGGAGCTTTCCACCCCGTCGTTCCAGCGGCTTTTCAAGGCCATTGAGGAAAACGGCGGCGAGGTGGACGAGGCCGTGCGGCAGGATTACCTTGCCCAAAGCCGCAAGTACATCCAGCTGACGAACATCCTTACCTTCAACACCCGCGCCTACACGCTATTTCTGCTGGTGCTGCTCGGCGCGCCGATTCTGTTTTTCCCGATTGAGCTGTTCGTGTTCGGCGGACTGATGCTGTACATGCGCGGCAAATACGAGGCCATTGCCGAAAACGTCCTCTACGCGAACAGCCTGCCCGGCAGCGAAACGCCGCCGGTGAAGCGCAAGAAATACCCGGTTGTGTTCTTCGCCATCGGCGTGGTCGGCATCATCATGATGCTGGCCAAGACCGACATGAGTCAGGTGGACTGGAGCGGCACCATCCTGAACAAAATGCCCATATGGCTGCCGTCGCTGATCGCGCTGTGGGCGGTGGTGTACATCCTGCACACGCTGGCCTACCGCGCCATCATGGGCTGGGACGTGAAGAGCATGCCGTTCTGGCGGCTTCTCAAGATGACGATTTCCGGCTTCTCGCTCAATCAGGTCACGCCGATGGGACTGGTGGGCGGCGAGCCGTACCGCATCATGGAAATGAAGCCGTATATCGGCCTTGAAAAGGCCACCGCCACCACGCTGACCTTCACCGTGATGCACGTGTTTTCCCACGTGATGCTGTGGCTCACCGGCGCGCTTTTGTACCTGCTGCTCGGCTGCCCCGGCGGCGTGCTGGCCACGCTGGCCGACCTTGTGGTGCTGGGTCTGTGCGCGCTGGCGCTGGCCGCCTTTTTCCGAAGCGGCAAGCGCGGGCTGGTCATGCCGCTGATGCGGCTTCTGTGCCGAATCCCGTGGGCGGGCAAATTCTTCGCCGGAACGCTTGAGAAAAAGCGTGAAAGCCTTGAGGCCATCGACCGCGATATGGCCGCCTTCCACAATCGCCGCCGCGATTTCATCGTGACCATCGCGCTGGAATACGCCGGACGGCTGCTGGAGGTGGGCGAGTTCTTCATCATCTTCAAAGTGATGCACGTGGACGTATCCTATGCCTATTGCACGATGGCGCTGTCCTGCGCGTCGCTGATCGGCAACCTTGTGTTCTTTATCCCCATGCAGGTCGGCTCGCGCGAGGCCGGCATGGCGCTGGCGCTGGGCTGGATGGGGCTTGCGCCGTCCATCAGCATCACCGCGTCGCTTTTGTCCCGCCTGCGCGACATCTTCTATCTGGCCGTGGGCGTGGGCGCGCTGCTGCTGACCGGCGGCGCCCCGGAGGACGCTTTGGGCGGCGCCTCTGCCGAAGACGCCCCGGAGGACGCCTCCGGCGAAGCATCGCCGGACGAGAAAAGGGAGGATTCATGAACGCGGCGCTGATTCTTTCCGGCGGCTCCGGCCGGCGCTTCGGAAGCGCGCTGCCCAAGCAATACCACAAAATCGCCGGGCGCATGGTGATTGAATACGTGCTGGACGCCGCCGCGAACGCCAAGCTCGTCGATCGCGTGATGGTCGCGGGCGCGGACTGCCCACAGCTGCGCGCCCTGCGCGAGCGCTACGGCTTCGACCGCGCGCCCGGCGGCGCGGTGCGCAACGAGACGCTGCAAAACGGCCTGACCGCGCTGAACGCTATGGGCTGCGCGCGCGTGGTGATACTGGACGCGGTGCGGCCGCTGGTCACGCCGGAACTTCTGGACGCGTATCTGCGTCTGATTGGTGAGGGCTGGGACGCGGTTTCCACCGTGCAGCCGATCACCGACAGCCTTGGCTGTCTGGACATGCACGCGGTCGACCGCAGCCGCTACTATCTGATGCAGTCGCCCGAGGCGTATAACCTGCCGCTGCTCTCGGCGCATTTCCGGCCGGACAGCCCGCTCACCGAGGTCGCGCAGCAGCTGCCCGCGGACAGCCGCCTGTACCTCTACCGGGATTTCCCCGAGAACCCGAAGCTGACCTACCCATGGGAAAAGGCGCAAATCGCGCAGGCGCTGAAGGCGCGGAGGACGAAATGAAGAAAACCGCCCGTGTGGTGAACGAAAACGGCGTGCTGATGGCGGAGGTGCTTCGCGAGGAGGCCTGCGCGCACTGCCGCGGCTGCGGCCTTGGCCGAAGGGAGCGCCTGCTCTATCCGCTGAACGGCGAGGGCTTCCATGAGGGCGACGAAATCACGCTGGAATTAAGCGGCCGAACGCTCTCCAAAACCTCGCTTCTGGCCTACGGCCTGCCGCTTGCCTGCCTGATTGCCGGGCTTTTGCTGGGCGGCGTTCTGTTTTCGCAGGAATGGGCGCAGGCGCTTTCGGCCATCCTGATGCTGGGCGTCGGGTTCGCCGTTCTCGCCGCCACCGAGAAAAAACGCAAAGCCGGCGGACAATACGTCTGCCGCGCCGAAAAGACGAACCCGCCAGAAAATGGCTGACCTCTCCGCCGAGAAAACCAACCGGAGGATTTACACATAAAGGGTCTGCATAAATGACAAAGGAGGATTGAAAATGCAGCAGTTTACGTCCGAGAACCTGAAGCCCGAGAACCTGAACGGCCTTACGCTGGTTGACTTCTGGGCGCCATGGTGCGGCCCGTGCCGCATGGCCGCCCCCGTACTCGAAGCGCTGTCCGAGGAATACAAAGGACGCGTGTCCTTCGGCAAGCTCAACATCGACGAAAACGCCGACGCCGCCATCGCGCTGGGCGTGATGAGCATCCCCACGCTCGTCCTCTTCAAGGACGGCAAGGAGGTCGACCGCCTGATCGGCATGCAGGGCAAGCCCGCCTTCCAGGCCATGATCGAAAAGCACCTCGCCTGACCACCCCGCCAGCCGGAAACGGCTGGTTTTTTCCAAAAAAATTCGCGGCAGGGGATTTTGCTTTCCCCTGCCGCACAGATTTATTTGGTTCCGAACAGTCTGTCTCCGGCGTCGCCCAGGCCGGGAACGATGTAGGCGTGGTCATTCAGCTTCTCGTCAATGGCAGCGATATAGATGTCCACGTCCGGGTGCTCCTTCTGAACAACGGCGATGCCCTCCGGCGCGCCCACCAGACACACGAGCTTGATGTGCTTGCAGCCGCGATCCTTCAGAAAATGAATGGCCGCCGCGGAGGAGCCGCCCGTCGCCAGCATGGGATCCACCACGATCAGCTCGCGCTCGCCGGCGTCCGGCGGCAGCTTGCAGTAGTATTCCACGGGCTTATGGGTCTCCGGGTCGCGATACAGGCCGATATGGCCGACCTTGCAGGCGGGAACGAGGCTGATAAAGCCGTCCACCATGCCGAGGCCCGCGCGCAGAATCGGCACCACGCCCAGCTTCTTGCCGGCAATAACCTTGCTCTTGCACTTGCAAATGGGGGTTTCAATTTCAACTTCCTCCAGGGGCAGCTCGCGGGTTACTTCGTAGCACATCAGCATCGCGATTTCGTTGAGAAGCTCGCGGAAGTCCTTTGCGCCGGTTTCCTTCTGTCGCATCAGTGTCAGCTTGTGCTGAATCAGCGGATGATCGATCACATGTACCTGACCCATTCGTATATACCCTCCCATGTCTGCATTCCCGGTTGTTCATTATACCGAATCGTCCTCCGCCCTTCAACGCGGAAAATGTAAATATCCCGTAGAGACAAATCGATTCCGCCCCCTTTCGCCGCGCGGAAATTTATGGTATACTTATGAAAAAGGGGGCGTACAAATTTCCATGAAAACGATTGGCATTGCCGTAATCGGCTGGGGCTTTATGGGGCGCACGCACACGCACGCGCTCAGGTCTATTCCCATGATGTATCCGGGCATCGACTTTCAGCCGGTGCTGAAGTGCGTATGCTCGCGCCGCGAGGAGCCCGCGCGCGAAGCCAAGGAGCTTCTGGGCTTTGAAAGCTATACCACCGACTGGCGCACGATTCTGACCCGCGGCGACATCGACGTGGTTTCCGTGTGCACGCCCAATGCGCTGCACGAGGAAATGGCGGTCGCGCTTCTGAAGGCCGGAAAGCATGTGTATCTGGACAAGCCCATGGCCGTCACGCTGGACAGCGCCCGGCGCATCGCCGCGGCCGCCCGCGAAAGCGGCGCGTATTCGCAGATGGTGATGAACAACCGCTTCCTGCCCGCCACCATGCGCGCCAAGCAGCTGGCGGAGGAGGGCGCGCTGGGCGAGATCATCGGCTTCCACGCGCAGTACCTGCATTCCGGCTCGGTGGACGAAAAGCGTCCCATCGGCTGGAAGCAGGAAGCGCAGGGCGGCGTGATTCTCGACCTCGCTTCCCACGCGCTCGACCTTGTGACCGACATCTGCGGCTTCCCCGAGCGCGTGATGTGCGCGGCGAACACGCTGTACGCGTCCCGTCCCACAAAGGCCGGCGGCGTGGAGACCGATTTGGCCGAGGATCACGCCATCCTGACCCTGCGCATGCCAAACGGCGCGCTGGGCACGGTGGAGGCCAGCAAGATCGCCACCGGCACCAACGACGAAATGGGCTTTGAAATCTACGGCAAGAAGGGCGCGCTGAAGTTCGACCTGATGGAGCCCGGCTGGCTGTGGTTCTTCGACAACACGGTTCCCGAGGCCCCGCTGGGCGGACGGCGCGGCTTCACGCGCATCGAATGCATGGCGCGCTATCCCGCGCCCGCGGGCACGTTCCTGCCGCCGAAAAACGCCATCGGCTGGGATCGCGGCCATATCCACTGCTACTATTCCTTCCTCGACTGCGTGGCGCACGGAAAGACCCCGCGCCCGTCCATCGAAGACGGCCTGAAGCTGCAAGCCGTGCTCGCCGCCGCCGCGGATTCCGCCCATACGGGCAACTGGACGGATGTGCCGGAGGCGTAAACCGCCGTCTCACAATCG
>CAVERI010000043.1:0-23517 GCA_963618055.1 bacterium
AAGGAACGAGCGCGCCGGACAAAAAGAAAAATCCCGAAAAACGCCGGAATGCCGGCGCTTTTCAGGCTTTGGAAACGCGAAGGGCTTATTCCCATTCAATCGTCGCCACGGGCTTGGGCGACAGGTCGTAGAGCACGCGGCACACGCCGGGCACCTCGGCGAGGATGCGGTCGGTGACCCTGTGCATCAGCGGCCACGAGAGCTCCTCGATGGCGGCGGTCATCGCGTCCACGGTATTGACGGCGCGCAGGATGACCGGATACTCGAACGCGCGGGCATGATTGCGCACGCCGGTGGACTTGAAGTCCGGCACGACGGTGAAATACTGCCACACCTTGCCCTGAAGACCCGCGTTTTTGAATTCCTCGCGCAGGATGGCGTCGCTCTCGCGCACCATTTCAAGGCGGTCGCGGGTAATCGCGCCCAGACAGCGCACGCCCAGACCGGGGCCGGGGAAGGGCTGGCGATCGACCATCGACTCGGGCAGACCCAGCGCGCGGCCGCAGGCGCGAACCTCGTCCTTGAACAGCATCTTCAGAGGCTCGACGAGCTCAAACTTCAGATCCTCCGGCAGGCCGCCCACGTTGTGGTGGCTCTTGACCATCTTGGCCGTCTTGGTGCCGGATTCGAGAATGTCGGGATAGATGGTGCCCTGACCCAGCAGCTCGATGCCCTCCAGCTTGCGCGCCTCCTCCTCGAACACGCGGATGAACTCCGCGCCGATGATCTTGCGCTTCCGCTCGGGGTCGCTCACGCCCGCCAGCTTGTCAAGGAAGCGGTCAACCGCGTCCACGTAGATGAGGTTCGCGCCCATCTGCTCGCGGAACACGCGGACGACCTGCTCCGGCTCGCCCTTTCTGAGCAGGCCGTGGTTCACGTGCACGCAGGTCAGGCGGTCGCCGACGGCCTTCAAAAGCAGCGCCGCGACGACGGAGGAATCCACGCCGCCGGACAGCGCCAGCAGCACCTTGCGATTGCCGATCTGCCTGCGAAGCAGCTCGACCTCCGCGTCGATGAAGCTCTGCATGTTCCAGTCGCGCTCGCAGCCGGTGGACGCGAGGAAGTTATTCAGCACGGGCTTGGAGTCGTCCGGCCACGCCGGAAGATCGGAGGGATGCGCGCCCTCGTGCGCCACGGTCAGCACGGGCAGACCCAGCTCGTACACGCCGGGATGAACGTCGATCTTCCTGCCGTCCACAAGATTGTTTTCGCCGCCGTTCACGATGATTCCCACGAGCCCGGGCGCCTGCTTCAGCGCGGCGGGGTCGGTATCGTGCGCGAAAATTTCGCTGTAAACGCCCAGCGCGCGAACCTCGCGGGCAATGCGGGCGTTCTGCGTGCTGCCCAGATCCAGAATGGCGATCATGCTTCGAGTCATAGCCTCTCCTCCGTACATCCAAATTGCGTTGCGAGAAAAAAGTATATCATATCGGCCGCGGTTTGTAAATCTTCGCGCCGCGCGTCTTCGTTACAAATGGTTTAGGATTTGCCGCGCGCGTCCCACTCGATTTCGAGCACGATGGGCTCAAGGTCGAAATCCTCGGTGGGGATATGGTGGATATGAAGCACGGGGCCGAGCGCGCGGCCGTTTCCATCGAAGCGGCACGGCAGATACGTTTCCTCAAACGGAAGGCTCTGGCCGTTGTTCAGCAGGCGCACGGCGCGGGGACAGCCGGGGTATGCGCGCAGGGCGACGGCGGTGGAGGTGAGACCCTTATAGAAATGAAGGTACGTTTTTCCATCCTTCGCGCGCGCGATCACCGGGTTCGCGGGAATCTGATAGTCGAACGAATCGGGCTGGGTATCCTCCAGCGCGCCGTTCACGCGCGTGTACCAGTCGCCGACGCGGCGGACGATGCGCGCGGCCTCGTCCGGGATGCGGCCGTCCGCCATGGGGCCGACGTTCAGAAGATAGCTGCCGCCCATGGCCATGATCTTGTCGACGCCGCTCATGAGAAAGCGCGGCGTGTGATAGTCCTCGTTTTCGCGATAGCCCCAGCTCTGCTCGCCCACGGATTCGCACGCCTCGGTCATGCGCTCGAAGCAGCTGCCCTCGGGGACGCTGCGCTCCGGGGTGGAAAAGTCGCCCGCGTCATAGCCGCGGTCGTTGATCAGGATGCCGGGCTGCAAACGGCGCGCCAGCGCGTTCAGCGACGGATCCTCGTACTCCGGCGGGATGTCCCAGAACAGCGTGTAGATCGGGCCGTAGTTCGTTAAAAGCTCGGTCAGCTGCGCCTTCACGAACGCGCGATACTTCTCGCTGTCGCTCTTTGACGGGTCGATGGACTTCCACTGGTGCGAGGAAAGCGGGTTGTAGGCGCTCGGCTCGTGCCAGTCCGGGTTGGAATAGTAGAGGGACAGCGCCACGCCGTGCTTCCGGCAGGCTTCGCTTAGGAGCTTCAGCACGTCCTTCCCATAGGGCGTGCGCATGATGTTGTACGTTGTTTCGCGCGTGTTCCACATGCAGAAGCCGTCGTGGTGCTTGGCGGTGAAGCAGATATAGCGCATGCCCGCGTCCTTGGCGAGCTTTACCCATTCCTCGGGGTCGTACCTTACGGGATTGAACTCGGCCGCGCGGCGCTCGTAGGCCGCGTTGTCCAGATTGCGGCGCGCCAGAACCTGCTCGTGGTCGGCGTACAGCGCGTAAATGCCCCAGTGGATGAACATTCCGAAGCGATTTTTCATGCCTTTGTATTCTCTCCATTCTTCGCGCGCAGGTATTCGTCAATTTCCCGCGCGGCCTTCTTGCCCGCGCCCATGGCGAGGATGACGGTGGCCGCGCCGGTCACCGCGTCGCCGCCCGCGTATACGCCGGGCACGGACGTGGCCAGCGTGTCGCCCTTCACCACGACGCCGCCCCACTTCTGGGTTTCAAGGCCGGGCGTGGTCTGCGCGATCAGCGGGTTCGGCGAATTGCCGATGGCGATTACGGCGCAGGAAATTTCGGTTTCAAACTCGCTGCCCGGCACGGGCGCGGGACGGCGGCGGCCGGAGGCGTCCGGCTCGCCCAGCGCCATGCGCACGCAGGTCATGCTGGTCACATTGCCATTTTCGTCGCCGGTGAATTTCACGGGATTGGTGAGCAGGGCGAACTCGACGCCCTCCTCGCGCGCGTGCTCGATTTCCTCCCGGCGGGCGGGCATTTCCTCCTCACTGCGGCGGTACACGATCATGACCTTCTCCGCGCCCAGCCGCAGCGCGCAGCGCGCCGCGTCCATCGCCACGTTGCCGCCGCCCACGACGGCCACGCGCTTGCCCGCGCGCACGGGCGTGAGGTATTCCGGGAAGCGGTAGGCCTTCATCAGGTTCACGCGCGTGAGGAATTCATTGGCTGAATACACGCCGGACAGCTGCTCGCCCTCGATGTTCTGGAAGCGCGGAAGCCCCGCGCCGCTGCCGACGAACGCGGCGGAGAAGCCCTCCTCCTCCAAAAGCTCGTTCAGCGTGATGGACTTGCCGATCACGGCGTTGGTCACAATCTTCACGCCCGCGCGCGCAAGGCCGTCGATTTCCCTTCGCACCAGCTGCTTGGGCAGGCGAAATTCCGGAATGCCGTATACCAGCACGCCGCCGGGCGTGTGCAGCGCTTCAAAAATGGTCACGTCGCAGCCCATGCGGTTCAGCTCGCCCGCGCAGGACAGACCCGCCGGACCGGAGCCGATCACGGCCACGCGCGCCTTCGCGGGTTCGGTTTTTGCCTTCGCTTCGCCCGCGGCTTCCTGCGCCATCGCCGCGTCGGCGGCGTAGCGCTCCAGACGGCCGATGCCCACCGGCTCGCCCTTGATGCCGCGCACGCATCTGGCTTCGCACTGCGTTTCCTGCGGGCACACGCGGCCGCAGATGGCGGGCAGCGCGTTGTCCTGCCGGATTACATCATAGGCGGCGCGCGCGTCGCCCTTCTTCAGCAGGCGGATAAAGTCGGGAATCCTCACGTTGACCGGACAGCCCTCGACGCACGGCCTGTGGCGGCAGTCCAGACAGCGCTGCGCCTCCTGAAGCGCCATTTCGGCGGTGTAGCCCGTGGCGACCTCTTCAAAATTGTGCGCGCGGACGCGCGCATCCTGCTCGGGCATGGGCGTTTTGTTCATCTGCATGTCAGCGCACCTCCCCTGTCAGACGGCAGATATGGGTTTCGGCCGCAATCGCTTCCTCGGCGCGGTACATGCGCCCGCGGCGGGCGGCGCCGTCAAAGTCCACCTGATGGCCGTCGAATTCCGGGCCATCCACGCAGGCGAAGCGGGTCTCTCCGTTCACCGTAAGGCGGCAGCACCCGCACATGCCGGTGCCGTCGATCATCACGGAGTTCATCGATACGACGGTTTTGATTCCATACGGACGCGTCATTTCGCAAACGGCCTTCATCATGGGAATCGGGCCGATGGCGATCACCTCGTCATACGTCTTCCCCGCGGAGAGCTTTTCGCGCAGCGCGTCGGTCACGAAGCCCTTGCGCCCGTTCGAGCCGTCGTCGGTCATGATCGTCAAATCATCCGACGCGGCCTTCAGTTCGTCCTCCAGCAGGATGAGCGATTCCTTTCGGAAGCCCACAATCAGGTCTACCTGCGCGCCCAGCGCCTTGAGCGCCTTGGCCTGCGGATACGCAATCGCCACGCCCAGACCGCCGCCGATCACCGCCGCGCGATGAATGCCGTCCAGCTCGGAGGCCTTTCCCAGCGGGCCGACGAAATCCGCCAGCGAATCGCCCTCGTTTTTCCGATCCAGCAGCTTCGTGGTCGCGCCCACCTTCTGGAAAATCACGGTAACCGTGCCCTTTTCGCGGTCGTAATCGGCGATGGTCAGCGGAATGCGCTCGCCGTTTTCGTCCACGCGCAGAATGATAAACTGCCCCGGCCGGGCATGACGCGCGGCCAGCGGCGCGCGCACCTCAATCAGCGATACCTCTTCGTTTAACACCTGTTTTTTTACGATGGGATACATGCTCATCCTCCTATGCCTCTACGGTAAGGCCGTCGTAGGACACGATGAAGCCGGGCAGCCGCCGGCACATCTCGTCATACGGCGCCACGCCGTTGTGGGAAAAATGGTTGGCCACGAAGATCGTTTTCTCGTCCGCCGCACCGATTGCGTACAGCTTTTCGCGCATGCGCAGGTTGTCCGAAATGCCCATGTGCCCCACGTAGTCGCCCTCCAGCACGCCGTTCGTGCAGTCCAGCGACACGATGTCCAGCCGCGCGCCCTTCAGAAATTCCAGATGCTCGGGCGTGAACTCGTCCGTGTCGTGCGCGTACAGAAGGCGCTTTCCGTCCTTTTCAATGCGATAGAACAGCGCCGTCTCGTCAAAGGCGTGAACGGCGTTCAGCGCCGTCACCCGGCAGCCGCCCGCGTCCACGGTATCGTAGGGCTTCAGGACGACAAATTCCAGCACGCCGTCCTTCAGATACGCTGCCAGCTTTTCGCGCGCCTGCGCGCTGCCGTACACCGTGAGCGGCGCGGCGTCCTCCGGAAGCTGTGCAAAGGGCTTGAAGCGGTTTTCGAATTCCTCGGGGCAGAAGTGGTCGCGATGGGTATGCGTAATCAGCACATGCTGAAGCCTTGAATAGTCCAGCCCCCATTTCAGCGCCTGCATGTACGCGTCGCCGGGAAAATCGAGCTTGAGCACGCCGTCGACAATCGCGCCTGAGCGCGTGCGAACCTCCCTGCCGCCGACCTTCCGCGCGTGCGCGCACGCCGGGCACGGGCAAAACACCGCCGGAACGCCCTCCGCCGCCGCAGTACCCAAATACTGAAGCCTCATACCTCTTTGCTCCCTTCCGAGTTTTTCTCTGAAACAGTATACCATATTTCCACCGCAAAAGGAAGCGCGTTTTCCCGATTTTCCGCGCCGCAAATCGAGCCGCGGTTTTTGCTTTGCGGGCGTTGAACATTTCGCGATTATCTGGTATACTGGAGCGCGTAACGACATGCACGAAAGGGGGCTCTATTCTATGAAAAAAGCACTTTTGGCACTTCTGTGCCTTCTGCCGCTGCTTTGCGCCGCGCGCGCGGAGGCGACTCAGCTGATGGACGACGAAACGCAGGCCGCCGAACCGCTGCTTTACGCCGCGCACGCGGAGGCGGCCTACAAAATCGGCGTAGACCTTGAAAACCAGATTGTTACCGTGTACCGCGCGGACGACGACAGCGAGGACGGCATCGTGCGGCAGATGCTCTGCTCCACCGGCCGGTCAAGCAGCACGCCCCGGGGCACGTTCACGCTGTTCACCCGCGAGAACGTCGACCGCAGGGAATGGTATTACATCAGCAAGTTCCGCTGCTATGTACAGTATCCCACGCGCATCTATAACGACATCCTGTTCCACTCGCTGCCCTACAGCGCGAAGGATCTGTCCACGCTCGATCAGACCGCGCTTTCGCAGCTGGGGCAAGCCACCTCGCACGGCTGCATCCGCCTGTACAGCGAGGACGCGAAGTGGATTGCGGAAAACTGCGGCGACGGCACGGTATGCCGCATCTACATCGGCGGCACGCGCGACGAGGAGCTGCGCGCGCGTCTGCTTGGGAGCACCTTCACCATCGACGGCCCGTGGGAGAGCTACCGCGAATTTCTCGGCTGGGGCGAGGACGGCGTGAGCCGCGCGTCCGAAACGGAGGAAATCCTCGCGCTTCAAACGCTTTTGCAGAGCTACGGCTATTATGACGGAGAGCTTGACGGCGCGTATTCCACGCAGACGATTCTCGCCGTGAGTGCGGCGCAGGAGGTGCTTGGCGAAGCGCCGAACGGGCTGGCAAGCGAGGCGCTGCTTACCGCCATGAAGGCGGAAACGCTTGCGCCCTCCACGCGCGCGACGCTTGAGCCGGGCATGACGGGCCCCGCGGTCAAGGCGCTTCAGACGGCGCTGAACCGCATCGGCTACTTCCCGGGCACGGTGAACGGCGAATATTCGGACGCGCTCGCGCAGGCCGTGCGCCTGTTCCGGCTGGCGCGCGATTTGGGCGACGAGGTAAACGCCGATTCTCAAACGCAGACCGAGGCGCTGGCCGCCGCCGAGGCGTACAGCTACCCGGACGGCACAAAGCTCGTGCTTTCCATGACCTCCGTGCCCGTGGCCACGCTGACCGGCGCGAAATCGCTGGAGCTTCGCTCGCGCGGCACCTCCGCGTCGTCGGCGCTGGACTGCTACCTCAAGCGCGGCGAAACGGTGGACGTGCTCGAAAAGGGCGAGGTGTGGAGCCGCATTCTGCTGGACGGTACGGAGGGCTATGTGAAGAACTATTATCTCACCTTCGGCACGCGAATCCGCTACATCGAGCAATACGTCGAGCCCTGACCCGAAAAAAACATTCAAAGAAGGAAGATTCCCATGGCAAAGCTTTACTACCGCTACGGCGCGATGGGTTCGTCAAAAACGGCGAACGCCATCATGGTGCAATACAACTATATGGAGCGCGGACAGAGGGCGCTGATTCTGAAGCCCCGGCTGGACACGCGCGACGGTCTGCGCGTCGTGGCCTCGCGCAGCGGCCTGAAGGCCGACTGCCTGTATGTGGAGGAGCTGGATACCATCAACCCCTCCGACTACGACTGCCTGATTGTGGACGAGGCGCAGTTCCTCACCCGCGCGCAGGTGGAGCAGCTCGTAGCCATCGTGGACGAAATGGACGTGCCCGTGATCTGCTACGGCCTGCGCGCCGACTTTCAGGGCAACCTGTTCGAGGGCAGCCGCTGGCTTCTGGCGTGGGCGGACACGATTGAGGAAATCAAAACCGTGTGCTGGTGCGGCCGCAAGGCAACCTGCAACGCCCGCATTTCAAACGGGCATGTGGTCAAGGCGGGCGAGCAGATCATGCTGGGCGGAAACGAAAGCTATGTTGCCCTGTGCCGAAAGCACTGGGCGCAGGGAAGGCTCGGAAACGAAGGAAGGGAGCGCTGACGAATGGAGAAACGATTTGAGGATTTTCTCATGCAGGTTGAGACGGCGGTGCGCGAGAAGCAGATTCCCGGCGCGGTCGCTGCGATCGGCCGCGGCGACGAGCTGTACGCACTGAAGGCCTACGGCAACGCCATCATCACGCCCGTCGTGGAGCCGATGACCGAGGATACGCTGTTCGACGTGGCGTCGCTTAGCAAGCTGGTGGGCGTATGGTCGGGCGTCGTTCAATATCTGGCCAGCGGCAGGCTTTCGCTGGATACGACGCTTCCCGAGGCCATCGGCCGCCGCACGCACGAGGGGCTTAAAAACGTGACGGTATGGAATCTGCTCACGCACACGGCGGGGCTGATTCCGTTCCACGACACGTTCGAGTTCGGCGACACGCGCGAGGAACGCATTCAGGGTCTGCTCGACCTCGCGCCGGCGGCGGAGCCGGGCAGAGAGGTCGTGTATTCCGACCTCAGCTTCATCTTCTTGGGCGAAATTCTGGCGCGTCTGGCCGGAAAGCCGCTGGAGGAGGCCGCGGCGGACACGTGGCGCGCGCTGGGCATGAACGACACCTGCTTTAATCCCCCGAGGACCGCCTATTGCGCGGCGACGGAGATTCGCGCGGGCGAAACGCTGCCCGTGCGCGGCACGGTGCACGACGAGCGCGCCGACCAGCTGGGCGGCGTGGCGGGACACGCGGGCGTGTTCTCCACGGCGCGCGATCTGGCGAAGTTCTGCGCGGCGCTTCTGCCGCCCTCGCCCAGCCCGATCTTCGACCCGGAATGGGTGAAGCGTTCGTTCACCAACCAGACCGCCCACCTCGGCAGCAACCGCGGTCTCGGCTGGATTGCCTACACCGAGCGTCCGGAGGGCAACATCGTGGGGCACACCGGCTTCACCGGAACCAGCCTTTGGCTGGACAGCGCCACCGGCCTGTATGTGGTGCTGCTCGCCAACCGCGTGCATCCGTCGCGCGACAACGACGCCATGTACCCCATCCGCAGGCTCGGCTACGAGACGATCTTCGGCGTTCCCTACGTTTGAGCTTAAGAACTCTTTGGAATTTGCCGCGGATTCGCCGGACGGACAGCCCCGGGAAACCAAATTTTTCTGATAGAATCTCCCCGTAAAACAGACGGGGGGATTTTTTTCTATGGCTAAGAAAAAACGACGGCTGGTCACGCGCATCGTTCGCTGGCTGGTACTGCTGCTTCTCTTGGGCATCGTGGCGCTTCTTCTGTGGGCGGTATGGATTCCGAAGCTCAGGCAATCGATCACCACGACCTACGACACCTACACCGCCACGCGCGGCAGCATTTCCAACGCGCTCAGCTTTTCCGGCTCCGTAAGCGTGGTTTCGTCCGGCTACATGACGGCCACAAGCGAAGGAACCGTGCGCACGCTGTATGTGCAGGACGGCGACCGGGTGGAGAAGGGCGACAAGCTCGTGCGGCTGTCCGGCGGCGAAACGGTGAAGGCCGAATTTGCGGGCACCGTGAACGACGTACTGGTGGAGGAGGGCGACGAGGTTCGCTCCGGCGCGCAGCTGGTGCAGCTGGTGGACTTCACCAACATGAAGGTCACGATGCGCGTGGACGAATACGACATTTCGGACGTATACGTCGGGCAGGCCTGTCAGGTCACGTTCACGGCGCTGGAAAAGACGTTCGATTCCACCATCACCCACATCAACCGCCTGTCCCAGTCGTCGGGCTCCGTGGCGTATTACACGGTCACCGCGTCGGTGGAGGTGACGGACGACGTGCTGCCGGGCATGCAGGTCTCCGTGCGCATTCCCCGCGAGGAAGCCACGGACGTGGTGCTTCTGAAGATGGACGCGCTCAGCTTTGACCGCGACAACAGCGCCTATGTCTACACCAAGGACGACGCGGGCGAGCTTCAGAAAACGCCGGTCGAGGTGGGCGTGGACAACGGGAACTACGTCGAAATCAAGTCCGGCCTGAACGAGGGCGACACGGTATACGTGGAGGCCGAGGCGGACGAGGATTCCTCCAGCGGTCTTGCCGGGCTGCTTTCCGGCCTTATGGGCGGCGGACAGCAGGAGTTTAACCCGCAGAGCGGCGGCATGCCCGGCATGGGCGGCGGCGGTATGCAGGACTTCGGCGGAGGCGGCGGCATGAGCGGCGGCGGAGGCGGCGACTCCGACAGCGGGCGCGGCAGCCGCGGCGGCGCGGGCGGCGGGCAGCCGTAGGCAGGAGAAAGACCATGAGCGATTTTTTTCGAATGAGTCACATTTACAAGCGCTATCAGACCGGCGACGAGGCGCTGACCGTATTAAAGGACGTGAACCTGACCGTGGAGCCGGGCGAGTATCTGAGCGTGCTCGGCCCGTCCGGCAGCGGCAAATCCACGCTGATGAACATCGCGGGCTGTCTGGACACGCCCACCGAGGGCGAATACATCCTGAACGGCGCGCATGTGGACGAAATGGACGCGCACGCGCTGGCGCTGGCGCGCAGCCGGGAAATCGGGTTTATCTTTCAGTCGTCCCAGCTGCTTGCGCGGCTGGACGCGCAGAAGAACGTGGAGCTTCCGCTGATTTACGCGGGCGTGCGCCCCTCCGAGCGCGCGCGGCGGGCGCGGGAGATGCTCGACCGCGTGGGGCTTTCGGATCGCATGCGGCACTTCCCGTCGCAGCTTTCCGGCGGGCAGCAGCAGCGCGTCGCCATTGCGCGGGCGCTGGTGACCGACCCGCGCATCCTGCTGGCGGATGAGCCCACCGGCGCGCTGGATCAGGCGACCGGCAGGCAGGTAATGGCGCTGTTCCGCGCGCTGAACGACGAGGGACGCACGATATTGATGATCACGCACGATCTGTCCATTGCGCGCTGCGCCCGCCGCGTGGTGCACATCATCGACGGCGTGCTGACCGAGGGCGGCGACGCGGGAAACGTGCAAAGCGAGGCGGCGTCATGAACAGGCAAACATGGATGACCGGGCTTCTCATGCCCTTTGAATGCGCGCGCATGGCGCTGTCGGACATTCTGAAAAACCGCATGCGCTCGTTTCTCACCATTCTGGGCATCATGATCGGCGTAACGGCGGTCATCGCATTGATCACGACGATCTCCGGCGTGTCCTCGTCGATCTCGGATTCCTTCGCCGGCATGGGCGCGGGGCAGCTGACCGTGACGATCTCCGGCAGCGACCTGAAAAGCGGCCTGACCGACGAAAACCTTGAAACGCTGGAGGCGCTCGACCATGTGGACGGCATTGCGCCCACCGTGTCGCTGAGCACGCATCTGGTGCGCGGCGGCGAGCGCGAAACCGGCATTTCGGTTTCCGGCCGCAACGAATACTGGTTTTCCGCCGAGACGGACATTGTGCGGCGCGGCCGCGCCGTGAACCGGCTGGACATTCAGCGCAAAAGCCGCGTGTGCCTGATCGGGCAGGACATACTGGACGAATTTTTCTACGGCGTGAACCCGCTGGGCGAGACTCTCTGGCTGGGCGGGCTGGAGTTTACCGTCGTCGGCCTGCTGGATGAGGACTTTGAGGACGCGGACGTGATCATCCCCTATTCCACGGCGCTCAAGATGAACAGCGAGTCCGTCGTCACGCGCTTCACCGTCTATCTGGACGACGCGGCCAACTCGGAAAGCGCGCAGGCGCTTCTGACCGCCGCGCTGGACGAAATGTTCTCCTATGAGGACGACTGCTACGAAATCACCGAAATGAAGGCGCTGGAAAGCACCATGGACGAGCTTTTAGGCATGATGAGCGCGCTCCTTGCCGGTATCGCCTCCATTGCGCTGGTGGTCGGCGGCATCGGCATCATGAACATGATGCTCACCTCCGTGACCGAGCGCACGCGCGAAATCGGCCTGAAAAAGGCGCTCGGCGCGCAGTCGTGGCATATTCAGCTGCAATTTCTGCTGGAATCGTTCCTGCTGTCGATGCTGGGCGGCCTGATGGGCGTAGCCATGGGTCTGCTTCTCAGCCTTGTGATGTGCGACTACATGAACATCAGCTTCCATCTGTCCTATGGCGCGATTGCGCTGGGCACGGGCTTCTCCGCCGCGGTCGGCATCCTGTTCGGCTGGGCGCCCGCGCGCAAGGCGAGCCGCCTGAACCCCATCGACGCGCTGCGAAGCATGTAGGAAGGGAGGAAACCGCAATGAAACGCATCCTTGCGTGGGCGCTGATCGCCCTCATGACGCTGTTCGCGGCGCACGCCGAGGAGCCCGCCACCCCGGCCGAGGTTCCCACACCGACCGCAGCGGCGACCCCAACCGCGACGCCCGCTTCAACCGAAGCGGCGACCCCAACCGCAGCGCCCGCGCCAACTGACGCGGCGACCCCAACCGCAGCGCCCGCGCCAACCGGGGAGGCAACGCCGGGCGAGCCCGAGGAGGATGAATTTTCTCCCGGCTACGTGCGGCTGCCGGGAAGCGCGAAGGTATACGGCGACGAGACGCTGAAAAACACCTTCGGCACGCTGACGGACGGCGGCGTGGTGTACGCGTCGGAAAGGCGCACGTCCGATGACAAAACCGCCTTTCGCGTATCCTTCTCCGTGAACGGACAGGTCATGACCGGCTGGCTTCGCGCCGACGGGCTGACCGTGATGTCGGCGGAGGAAGGGCAGGCCTACGCCGCGGGCATCACCCCCTCCGCCGCCGGCAGCGGCATCCCGCTGGAGGACGTAGCCTTCACCCCGTCGCAGAGCCGCCCCTCCGGCGGAGGGCGCGGCGGCGGTGGAGGAGGAGGCGGCGGCGGCGCGCAGCCGGGACAGGCTACCACCTCCAGCCACGGGAGCGGCACGCGGAACGACACGCCGTACTGGGGCGTTCCCCTTGAAACGGACGGCGCGCAGACCCGCGCGCTGACCCTCGGCGGCGAGGCGCTGAACCTGACCGTCGCTTCCGAAGAAGGAGCCTTCACGGCAGCCCTCTCGGACAACACGCTTACGCTTTCCCTCACCGACGGCGCGGCCGCGCTCTCCATCGGCGGCGACGCGCTGGAAACGCTCTTCGCGAGCGGCGTTGATACCGTTTCCATCGAGTACCCCGGCGGCGCGCTTACCGTTCCCACCGCAGACTGGCTCTCCGGCAGCGCCTACGACCGCCTTCGCGCCCGCGGCGTAACGCCCAACCTGCTGACGCTGCTCGTCCGCTTCGATTCCCCCACGCCCACCCTGACCGTCCAGACGGAAACCGAAGCTCTCCCCATCGACGGCCAGACCCTGACGCTCGCGGAGGGAGGGAGCGCGTCATGAGCATCCATCGCATTTCCCCGCGGACGTTTTCCCGCAAAAACAAAGCGCGCGTCCTGAAACGCGGACAAATCCTCGCACAGTCACCCGCGCGGACTTTCACGAAAGGTGCGCGCGTCCGGCAATCCGGACGAACTCTCGCATTCCTTCTCGCGGCGCTGCTGCTCTTTTCCGCCTGCGCCGAAACCATTGCCGCCGACGCGACCGTAACGGCCGGAACGCTCGTTCCCGTTTTCGCCGCGGCGGGCGGCGTGCTGGAAAGCGTATCCGTGCAGGCCGGGCAGCGGGTGCGCGCGGGCGACCTTGCGGCGCGCGTAGAGGTCACGCGAATCTACGCGCCGACCGACGGCACGGTGAACGGCCTGTTTCTGGAGCCGGGCGCGGACGCGTCCGCCGGGCTGTATCTGGAGCCGAAGGAAACCTACGCGCTGACCGGCTCCACCGCCTACGCCGACGCGGCGGGCGAAAACGCGTGGCTGCGCGCAGGCAGCGCGGTCACCCTGTCCTGCACGCGCGACGCGACGCACACCGGCGCGGGCGTCCTGCTTTCGGTAAGCGGCAGCACCTTCTCCGTGCTTCCCACGGCGGGCGAGTTCTTCATCGGCGAGGCCGTGAACGTGTACGCGGAAACGGAAAGCGGCACGGCCCGCATCGGCCGCGCGACCGTCGCGCGCGCGGAGCCGGTAAAGGTGACCGGCGAGGGCACGGTTACCCGGCTGCTCGTTTCGGACGGCGCGCGCGTGATGAAGGGACAGGCGCTGTTTGAGACCGTTTCCTCGCAGAGCGGAACGCCTGAAACCACCTGTCCGACGGGCGGCGTGGTGACCGAGGTTCTGAAGAAGCCCGGCGAAACCGTCTCGGAGGGCGAGGTTCTCTTCTATCTCGCGCCCGAGGACGATTTCATCCTTACCCTGTCCCTTTCGGAAACCGAGGCCGCGTCCGTCTCCGCCGGCGATTCGGCGCAGGTCGTGTTTGCCTTCGACAAGGACGAGCTTCCCTATGAAGCCGCCGTGCTCTCCGTCTCCTCTTCGGGCACGCAGACGGACGACGGAACCCGCTACGAGGTTCGCCTGCGCCTTCTCTCCCGCCCGGACAGCCTGCGGCTGGGCATGACCGCGACCGTCTATTTCCCATAACCCCGCTTCCAAACCATGACAAGGAGGATTTTCCATGAAAACGATGCTTCGCGCGCTCGCGCTTTCCCTCATCCTGTGCCTGACCGCCGTCCCCGCGCTCGCCGCCGGAGAGGTTTCCTTCGAGGGTACCGTCGCCTCCGATACCTCCGTGCGCGTCACGTCTCCCATCGGCGGCACGGTCGACGAAGTGAACCTGCTCGCCGGGCAGCGTGTGACCGAGGGCGACGTTCTGCTTTCGCTCGCGGGCACAAAGGTTTACGCCGCGCAGAGCGGAACCGTGACCGGCGTGTTCGCCGCGGCGGGCGACGATCTGGATACCGTCGCGTCCCGCTACGGCGCGGCTTTGTACATCGAGCCGGAATACGGCTTCACCGTCTCCGCCACCACCGACAAGGCCTACGACAGCGCCGCCACCCGGCTGGTGCACATCGGCGAAACGGTGTACCTCACCGGCACGGCCTCCTCGAAGCTGCGCGGAAACGGCGTCGTCACCGCCGTGAACGGCACGAGCTACACCATTGAAATTCGCGAGGGCGAATTTGAGCTGAGCGAGAGCGTGCGCGTGTACCGTGAGGAAACGGTCGCGTCCACCTCCCGCTTGGGCGCGGGCAGCGTCGCGCGCGTGAACCCCGTCGCCGTTACGGCCACGGGCAGCGTTCTTAAAATGTACGTGAAAAACGGCGACGCCGTGCAGGCCGGAGACGTGCTTTTTGAAACGCTGGACGGCACGTGGGACGGCCTGTACGCCGCCGGTACCGATGTAACCGCCACAGTCTCCGGCATCGCGGAAAGCGTGTCGGCCTCTGCGGGCAGCTCGGTCAAGAAGGGCGACACGCTGGCCGTCATCCATCCCGACGGCAGCCTGTACGTATCCTTCTCCGTGCCGGAAACCGACCTTGGCAGCGTGAAGGAGGGCGACGCGGTCGAGCTGGAATTTGTGTGGAAGGACGACGAAACCGCCCGCGTCCCCGCCACGATCACGTGGCTTTCCTACATGAGCGACGCGTCCTCCGGCGAAACCGCCTATGAAGCCCGCGCCGCCTTCACCCCCGACGCGGACACCCGCCTCGGCATGAACGTAATCGTCTACCTCACCCAATCCTGATTTCCGCCGTTTTTATAAACAGGGCAGGCTCTTCACGCGAAGACCTGCCCGAATTTTTTAAGCCCAACCGTGAATTCCGCTTGACAAGTTTTCTTGTCAATGGTATAATGATGACAAGAAAACTTGGAAAGGAGACGATCAACTTCATGGACAAGGAACGAATTTTGGAGAGCAGCCGCAGGGAAAACAAAAACCGGGATCTGGTAGAGCTGGAAGCCGCCGCGCATGCCGGAAATATCGCCGGGCGCGTCGGTGCGACGGTCTGCATTTTGCTGTTTCTTGTTTTTCGCTTCTTCACGGGAACCTGTTTATTCAGTCCGTGGATTATTTATTTCAGCATCCTCGCCGCGCATTCTCTGGTGCGATACACAAGGCTAAAGAAAACGACCGACCTGCTTTTTTCCGTTTTGTACGCCGTCATGTGTCTTTTGTTTCTTGTCCTTTTTATCCTGCGGCTCGTGGAGGTTAAGGAATGAACGACGAGTTGAAATTAAAAAACAGCCTCCGGGAGGCGCGCGCCGAAAAGGGGCTCTCCCAGACGCAGCTGGCGGAAATGGTAGGCGTATCAAGGAACACCATCAGCTCGATTGAAACAGGCCAATTCAGCCCGACCGCAAAGTTAGCGCTGGTTCTATGCATAGCCCTCGACAAAAAATTTGAAGAGCTGTTTTATTTTTAAGGAGGGAGAGAATGGATACCATCGTCCTGTTGATTCTGGGCAGCTTCATATCCGTTATCGGAATTGTGAACATGCGGGGAAATATCAGCTCCATCCACTCCTACAACCGAAGAAGGGTCAAGGAGGAAGACCTTCCGAAATACGGAAAAGCGGTCGGCACAGGCACGCTGATCATCGGCGCGTCTTTGATCGCGGCTTTCGTCGCGGGGCTTTGGAACGAAGCTCTGCCGCCCTTCCTTGTCATGCCGGCGCTCATCATCGGCTTAGGCTTTATCCTGTACGCACAAATCAAATACAACAAGGGAATCTTCTAACCTGAACCATCCGCGCCGGTTCGCAGGGAACCGGCGCGGAAGCATTTCTATTTGAATTTAGGTAAGCTGCTGAATTTTCTCAAAGTCCGCCGCGCCATGCTTGCAGATCGGGCAGATGAAGTCCTCGGGCAGGGTTTCGCCCTCGTACACGTAGCCGCACACCTTGCAGACCCAGCCGGTCTTCTTTTCCGCGGCGGGAGCGGGCTTCACGTGCGCCCGGTAGTAGCCGTAGCTCATCGACGGCGCGTCGCCCAGAACCGCGCTTTCCTCCACGTCGCCGACAAACAGCGTGTGGCCGCCGCAGTCCAGTGCCTGCGTCACGCGGCAATGGAAGCGGGCGTTGACGGCTTCCGTCAGGTAGATCAGGCCGTCCGCACCGCGCGCGAAGGCCGTGAAGTCGGCGAGCTTGTCCTTGTCGCGCCCGGACTGGAAGCCAAAGCGCTCAAACAGCGCCAGCGGCGCTTCCTCGGTGAGCACCGAAACGGCGAAGCGGCCGGTTTTCGCAATCATGTCATGCGTCAGGCCGCCCTTGTGCACGGCGATGGCCAGACGGCCGGGGCGCTCCTCCACCTGCATGCAGGTGTTGATGATGCAGGCGTTGTCCCTTCCCTCCTCGCGGGCGGACAGCGCGAACAGGCCGTAGGTCAGATGGAACATGGCCGTGGGATCCGTTTCGCCCTCAAGGCTCGCCGCGGATGTCACCGCCGCGGCCGGCATCGTGGCGCGGATGGCCTCCACCATGCGGTCGATCTCCGAAAGCTGGCTTTCAGCCAGCGCCGAGCGAATCGTGACTTTCTCATCCAGAATTCGAATATTTTTGCACTTTTCCAGAATCGCGCGCATCTGACCTCCGCTCACCGGCGCCCACGAGCCGTTCTCAATCAGCGCCACGGTACGGTTCTGGATGCTGTGCGCCGCCAGATCGCGCAGCGCCTCCTCCATGCGGATGAAAATGCCGCCGTTGTACGTCGTCGACGCGAACACCAGATGGCTCCACTTGAACGCCGCGGACACCACGTCGCTGCCCGGCCGCACGGATACGTCGTACATGTCCGTCTCAATACCCGCGTCGCGCAGACGGCAGGCCAGAATCTCCGCCGTGTTCTCGGTATTTCCATAAACGGAGGCATACGCGATCATCACGCCGAGCTTCTCCGGCTCATAGCGGCTCCAAAGATCGTACTTCTCAAGGTACGCGCCCAGATTTTCGCGCCACACGAAGCCGTGCAGCGGGCAGAGCATGGAAATCTTCACCGAGGCGGCCTTCTTCAAAAGCGCCTGCACCTGCATGCCGTACTTGCCCACGATGTTGGCGTAATACCGCCGCGCCTCGTCCAGATAATCGCGGAAGAAATCCACCTCGTCGGCAAACAGCGCGCCGTTCAGCGCGCCGAAGGTGCCGAACGCGTCCGCGGAAAACAGAATGCCGTCCGCCTCGTCATACGTCACCATAACCTCCGGCCAGTGCACCATCGGCGCCAGCAGGAAGCGGAGCTTGTGCCGCCCGGTCTCAAGCACGTCCCCCTCGCCGACCGCCCGCGCGTTCGCCGCGGGCCCGTAGAACCGCGCGATCATGTCCAAGGCGCGCGCGGTGGCGATTACCTGCGCCTTCGGATAACGCAGAAGCAGCTGCGAAAGCAGCGCCGAATGATCCGGCTCCACATGCTGCACCACGATGTAATCCAGCGTCCGCCCGTCCAGCGCGTGCGCCACGTTCTCAAAAAATACCTTCTCCACCGCCTTGTCCGCGGTGTCGAACAGTACCGTCTTTTCATCCTTCAGGATATACGCATTGTAGGAAACGCCCTCCGGCACGGAGTACACGCCCTCAAACATGGCCAGCCTCCGGTCGTTCGCGCCCACCCAGATCAAGTCCTCCGTAACCTTTCGCGTGCAATGCATCTCTTTCCCCTCCTTGCACTCACGATCATACCATATCCCGCCCGCCCTGTCACGTGATAATTGCAACCAAATCCGCCCCTCATTTCATGCGCGAGCCGGCATTTCCTTCCGGAACTGCCGGCTCGCTTTACGCGCAGACGCGCATCGGGATTTACTTGTCCATCTGCTTCATTGTCGGGAACAAAAGCACGTCGCGGATGCTGGCGGAGTCGGTCAGCAGCATGACCAGACGATCCACGCCGAAGCCGAGACCGCCGGTCGGGGGCATGCCGTATTCCAGCGCGTTGATGAAGTCGTAGTCCACCTGCGCACGGGTGTCGGGCTCCTGCGCGCGGCGTTCGGCTACCTGACGCTCGAAGCGGCCGCGCTGGTCGATGGGGTCGTTCAGCTCGGAGAACGCGTTGCCGAACTCGGTTGCGTTGATGAAATACTCAAAGCGCTCGGTGAACGCGGGATCGTCGGGCTTTCTCTTGGCCAGCGGGCTGATTTCCACGGGGTAATCGTAGATGAAGGTGGGCTGAATCAGCTTTTCTTCCACGAACGCGTCGAAGAACTCGGCCAGAATCGCGCCCCTTGTGGGCACCTCGGGCAGCTCCACGCTGTGCGCCTTGGCGCAGGCAATCGCGTCCTCATCGCTCTTCCAGTCGCAGTAGTCCACGCCGGAATACTTCTTCACGGCCTCGACCATCGTCAGGCGCTGCCAGCTGCCAAGGTCGATCTGGTGCCCCTGATAGGGAATCACCAGCGAGCCGCACACCCTCTGGGCGACGGTCTTCATCATATCCTCCACCAGCTCCATCATGCCGTGGAAGTCGGTGTAGGCCTGATACAGCTCGATGGTGGTGAATTCGGGGTTGTGCTTGGTGTCCATGCCCTCGTTGCGGAAGATGCGGCCGACCTCGTACACGCGATCCATACCGCCCACGATCAGGCGCTTCAGATACAATTCGGTTTCGATGCGCAGCACCATATCCATGTCCAGCGCGTTGTGGTGCGTGTAGAACGGACGGGCGGACGCGCCGATTTCAAACGGCGTGAGGATGGGCGTATCCACCTCAAGGAAGCCGCGGCCATCGAGGAAGGCGCGCAGCTCGCGCAGAATCTGGCTGCGCTTCACAAACGTGTCCTTCACCTCGGGGTTGACGATCAGATCCAGATAGCGCTGGCGATAGCGCGTGTCGGTGTTTGTAAGGCCGTGGAACTTCTCCGGCAGCGGATGGAGGGACTTGGTGAGCAGCGTAAGCTCCTTCGCGTGCACGGAAATCTCGCCCGTCTTCGTCTTGAACACGAAGCCCTTCACGCCGAGCATGTCGCCGATGTCCCAGTCCTTGAAATCCTTATACGCGTCTTCGCCCACGTCGTCGCGCTTGACGTAGATCTGAATCTCGCCCGCGCGGTCGAGAAGGTGGGCGAACGAGGCCTTGCCCATCACGCGGCGGCTCATCAGGCGGCCGGCGATGGTGACCTCGGCGTTTTCGAGCGCGTCATAATCGCGAACGATCGCGTCTGACGCGTGGGTTACCTCAAAATGAGTGATGGCATAGGGATTGCGGCCCGCTTCCTGCAGCGCGCGCAGCTTGTTCAGTCTGATTTCCGTCTGCTCGGACATGTTTTCCGAGGTCATGGTGCCAACGGTGTCTTCCGCCATAGGTACTCTCCTCTCCGATTCCGGTAGAAAAAATGGCCTGCCGAAAAGGCAGGCCGATGCAAAACAGCCTGCTTGCTTATCTGCGTTTGATCTCGCGGATGACCAGCCGGATGACGCCGCCGGGCGTGTGCGCCTCCGCGACCTCACCCACATGCTTGCCGACCAGCGCCGCGCCGATGGGCGATTCCGCCGAAATAAACAGCTTCGCCGGGTCCGCCTCGGTAAAGCCGACGATGGTGTATTCGTCTTCCTCGTCGTATTCCTCGTCGAACACCTTCACGATCGTGCCAACGGAAACAGCGTCCGTATTCACGCCCGTTTCGTCGACGATGATCGCCTTCGCCAGCAGCTCCTCCAGCTGCGCGATGCGGCCGTTGACGCGGGCCTCCTCATTTTTCGCTTCGTCGTACTCGGCGTTCTCGCTCAGGTCGCCGTGCGCACGCGCCTCCGCGATGTCCTTGACGACCTGCGCGCGCTTGACAACCTTCAGCTCATTCAGTTCATCCTCAAGCTTGCGTTTTCCGTCAGGGGTAAGAACGACGCCGTCCTGCATGTTATCAAACATAAGCTCTCTCCTCCGGTGCCCCGGCGGGCACAAATATGCAAAATCGTTCGGCATGCAAGAGCAGGAACACCGCGTTTGCGATGTTCCCGACTGCCCGAACACCTTCATTATACCGCGCGGCCCCCCGGTTGTCAAGATAAAAACCGCGGATGAACAATTATTAACGCATACAGTTCCTCATCCAGCCCGAAATTTTCTGCCGGGAATTTTCTATAAGGGGATACCAATTTCCGCGTATTTATGATATACTTAAAAAAAGAAAGATATGCGTGCGCACGCACGCGTCACCGGCGGGGAGGATTTCCAAAGATGAAGAAGGTCGTCGTTATCGTTCTTTCCATTCTGCTTGCGCTTTCCATCGCAGGCAATGCGCTTCTGTACGTGAAGTACGATAATGAAAAGGATCAAAGCGCACAGAACCGGGCGTCCAGCGCGACGCTGACGGAGCAGCTGAAGCAGAAAAACGCCGAGTACGACGACGCCGTCGAGCAGCTGGCGGCGCTGGATCAGACCGTCGCCGAGAAAAACGATGCGCTCAGCAAATCCGCCGAGAGGCTGACCGAGACTGAGCAGTCGCTGGCGGACGCGCAGACCTCCCTCGCCGACGCGAACGCCGCGCTGGAGGAAAAGAACGCCGCGATTGCCCGGCTGGAGGAGGACGCCCGCGTGGCGAACGACGCCGTGGAGCAGCTCACGAAGGACAAGCAGGAGCTTACGGACAAGCTCACCGCTGCCGCGGGCGTGAAGGCCGAATACGAAGCCAAGCTCTCCGAAAACGAAGCCATGATCCGCTCCGCCGCGGAGCTGAACGCCGCCGCCAAGCAGCAGAAGCAGGTCTACGACGATCTGAAGGCCAGCTACGATGAAAGTCTCCGCCTGCTGGATGAATCCAACGCGAAGGTCGCGGCGCTGGAAACAAGCCTTGCAGCCGCCCGCAAAACCGCCGAAGCGCTGACGGGCGACGTGGCCGCGCTCAAGACCGAGCTGGCCGAAGCCGAAACGCAGCATGAGGCGGCGCTGGCCGCCATCGAAGCCGACGCCGCCGACACCGCAAAGCAGCTGAACGATCTGTCCGCCGGGCTGGCCGAGGCGGAGATCAAGCTGAACGACGCCGTTCAGGGCCTCAAGGCCATTGCCGATTCCCTTGAAAAGGGTCTGACCGAGACCGCCACGCCCGCCGAGCTGACCGACGTGGAAGCCCTGCGCGCGGAGCTTTCGAAGGTGGACGAGGCCGTTTCCGCCCTGAAGGACAATCCCGCGCTGAACCAGAGCTGCCTGAACAGCCTGAACCTGTCCTTGGATTTGATGAAGCTGTATGTAAACGGCCTTGCAAACAACGAAAACGGCGACGCGTCGATTGAAACCGCCGTCAGCGAAATGGACGCCGCGCTGGCCGCCGCGAAGGACACCATCAACATCCTGATCGCCTACAACGCTTCCCTCGCCGAGCGCCGCAGCGGCCTTGAGGATCAGCTCGCGCAGTCCTCCTCCGATAACGAGGACGCGGCGCAGCGCCTGAAGGATATGGAGGCCACGCTGGAAGCCACCGAGACCGCGCTTCAGCAGGCGCTGACCGCCGCCGAAGCCACAGGCATTGAATTTAACGACCTGAAGACCGAGCTGACCGCCGCCGACGAAAAGCTGAAGACACTGGATGCCGACATCGCCGCGCTCAATCAGGCGCTGCAGAGCAAGACCGACGAGCTGACCCGCGCCAACGCCACGATTGACGAAAACGCCGCCGCGCTGGCCGCCGCCCAGTCCACGCTGACCGAGACCAAAAACGCGCTGACCGCGGCGCAGACGGCGCTGAAGGAAACCGAGGACGCGCTCGCCAAGGCGAACGAAAACCTGACCGCCGCCGAAACGAAGCTGAACGAGCAGGCCGCCCGCCTGACCGAATCCGAAAACGAAGCGGCGCAGACGAAGGCGCAGCTTCTCAAGAGTGAGGAAGAAGTCTCCTCCCTTGAAAAGCGCCTGTCCGAATCCGAAGACGAAGCGGCGCAGACGAAGGCGCAGCTCACAAAGGCCGAGGAGGAGGCCGCCTCCCTCGAAAAGCGCCTGACTGAATCCGAGGACGAAGCGGCGCAGACAAAGGCGCAGCTCACAAAAACCGAGGAGGAGGTCGCCTCCCTCGAAAAGCGCCTGACCGACAGCGAGACCGCCGCCGCCGAGGTGCGCGAGCAGCTGAAGGCCGCCGAGCAGCAGCTGGACGAGACGCGCACCCGCCTGGCGGAAACCGCCGAAACGCTGGCAAACACCACCGAAAAGATGGAAAAGGCGCAGGCAAGCCTTGACGCAATCCTCGCCAAGCGCGGCGCGTCCGACGAGGGCAGCGCGTTCTCCGCCGTCAACACCATCGCGTTCGACGAATCCGGCCTGAACGGCCATATCGAAATCCGCAATGACACAAAATACCGCCTGCTCGTGCAGCTGCTGGACGAGGACGGCGCCGTCGTTGCCGAAACCACCCTCCACAGGGGCATGCGCATGGATACCCTCGTCGCCTCCACCCCCGTTGAGCCCGGCCGCGCGTACCGCCTTGTCTATACCTACTCTACCTATAAGGACGTGCTGCTCTACAGCGTGCAGACCCTCGCAAACGTCACCCGCGGATAACCCCACCCCATTCACGCCCCTTGCCGGAAACGCGGCGAGGGGCGTTTTGTATCCCATATAAAAACAGCGCCGTAGTGGCGCCGCCTGCAAACGCGCTTATTCGTCCGATTCCTTTTCCGACGCTTCCTTTGCTTCCTCCGCCCTGCGTTCCTCGGCCAGCAGCTCCTGACGGCGCTGGAAGAAGTACCACAGCAGACTCGGAATCAGCGCCGCGCCCCACAGCAGGATGCCAAGGCCGGTATTGAAGAACAGGCAGACGATTCCCGCCAGATACAGAACGGACAGCACAAGCAGAATCACGGTTTTCACCTTGCGATTCAGCAGAAATTGCGCAAATGAACTCATGGTATATCCCTCCGTTGGATTGATGCTCCCATTATACCACGAATTTTCCCCCGCGTCACGCAAAAATCCGCACCGAATCCAGCGCTTT
>CAVERI010000044.1:0-22823 GCA_963618055.1 bacterium
ACGAAAAGGCGCTGAATGTTGCGCTCAATAAAGCGGTCGGTGAATGGGAACCCGCGGCTTTGGCTGACTTGCTGCAAGACCTGCAGCTCTCAGGCTATGATGTTGAAGCAACGGGCTTTGACGCAGCTGAGATCAATGAGTTGTTTTCGCAGGTGCATGATAAGGAGGCAAAAGAAGACGACTTCGACGTTGACGCAGAATTGCTCAAACCGTGTTTCAGCCTTCCCGGAGACGTATGGCATCTCGGCAAGCACACCGTAATCTGCGGCGATTCTACGCTGCCGGAGACGTTTGAAAGGCTGCTCGGCGAAACGAAGGTCAACCTTGTCTGCACCGACGCTCCATACTTCGTAGAGCTGAAGAACAAATCCGGCACGATTGCAAATGATGACTTGGACGACAAGCAGGCCTACGAATTCCTCATGAAGTGCTTCTCCAACTTTAAAAACGCCATGGCGAAGGACGCATCCATCTATGAATTCTACGCCACCATGAAGACGCGCGTGTTCTACGATGCTTTTGAGGACGCAGGGTTCAAAGTCGGCGCCGGATTGATCTGGAAAAAGCCGAGAGCGCCGTTCATGCGCACGGACTGGAAGTTCAACATGGAGCCCATCATCTGGGGTTGGCGGAAGGACGGAAAGCACATCTGGTACGGCGACCAGAAGCAGACCAGCGTGTTCGAATTTGATGGTATCAAAGATTCAGGCAAAGAAGGCTTCGGACATCCGTCCAGCAAGCCGGTGCCGCTGATCGCGTATCTGATCAAGCAATGCACCCAGACGAACGGTCTGGTACTGGATGGTTTCCTTGGCTCTGCTTCTACGCTGATTGCCTGTGAGGAGATTGGACGCATCTGCTACGGCGTTGAGCTTGAGCCGAAGTTTGTGGATGTGGCGGTGATGCGGTTCGCAGTCTACAAAGATACCGCTGATGGTATTTATGTTGAACGAGACGGCGAGAAGATACCTTTTGTGAACGTGGCAAGGGACATCCTGAATGCCTGATCGTTTTAGTTAGGAGGTACAGTACATGGCTATGCGAGGCAGGAAGCCGAAGCCCACAGCACTGAAAGTGCTTGAAGGGAACCCCGGCAAGAGACCATTAAACAAAAGCGAGCCGGTGCTGCCCAAGGGAAAAGTAAAGTGCCCGACATGGCTTGAACCGGAGGCGAAAAAGGAGTGGCGGCGGTTAGCGCCTACGCTCGAAGCCTCTGGTGTCTTGACAATGGCAGATGTTACTGCCTTCGCCGGGTACTGCCAAGCCTACGCCCGGTGGCGCGAGGCGGAGGAATTCATCACAAAGCATGGTTCTATCTTCAAGACGCCCAGCGGGTACGTACAGCAAGTCCCACAGGTGTCCATTGCACAGCAAAACCTCAAAATCATGCAGAGCTTCTGCGCGGAATTTGGGCTGACGCCGTCCACTCGAACGCGCATTGCCACCGCGAATGACAGCACAGTGGAGGATGATCCGATGGAAAAACTGCTGAAAGGGGCGTGGTAATTTGGCGTATGACGAGAAAAAAGCCGAGCGGGTGGTTCGGTTTGTGGAGTGCCTGAAACACACAAAGGGCGAATTTCACGGCCGCCCGTTCGAATTACTGCCCTGGCAGGAGAAGATTATCCGGGATGTCTTCGGCACAATGCGCGACGAGAGACCAGATATCAGGCAATATAATCAGGTTTATGTGGAAATCGGGAAGAAAAATGGGAAGCAGTTGTGTTTAAGTACCCCGATTCCGACCCCTGAAGGCTGGAAAACCATGGGTGAAATCGCTGTCGGCGACCACGTTTTTGACGAAAACGGTCGGCAGTGCCGCGTTATTGCGCTTAGTGAGATTGATGATACCGAGCAGTGCTATAGAATCACTTTTCGCGATGACAGCTTCATCGATGCCGGCGCAAGGCACTTGTGGAATGTGGAGAACATCTACGGAAAGTTCTACGAATATCAGACCACGACCGAGGAGCTGTACAAACGCACGAAGAAGCTGAAGGAAAGTCATGTGAAGCGCGTGAGCGACCGCGACCGATCAGTTGTACGCATCCCGATAGCGAGACCCCTGCAGACCGCGGACGCAGAACTGCCAATTGACCCATATGTCTTTGGGTATTGGCTTGGGAACGGTCATTCGCAAAAACCGGAGCTGACAGTACGAACATGCGATGTTCCCGCCGTCCGCGAGAACATTCCTTACGAAATCAGCAGCATGCGAATGCAAGGCGGTGGAGGAAGCATGGTGCTTCGCGTCCCGGCGCTAAAGGCTCTTAAACTGAACAGTTTCCGCGACAAAGTGATTCTGCCCGAATATCTACGAGCATCCGAACCGCAGCGGTGGGCGCTACTGCAAGGTTTGATGGACTCGGACGGCTGCATTAGCACCGTCAAGTCGCAGAGCATCTACGTGAGCACCGTCAAACCGCTCGCGGAATCCGTGCGCGAGTTGCTCTGGAGCTTGGGCATTAAGAACAATATGACGGAAACGCCGTCAACGCGATGCTGTGAACCCACGGGTGAAACGCTGTGCACGATACGTTTCACCACATTCGACGATCAGCCGACGTCCAGACTACACAGAAAAACAGAGCGTAAGCGGGAGCGCGTTAAACGGACGCGATCCTGCTTTCACTATATCAAGGACATTCAGCCGATCGACCACCCGGTGAAGATGCGCTGCATACAGGTTGACAGCCCGTCGCACCAGTACCTTGCGGGACCCTCAATGGTTCCAACCCACAACAGCGAGCTCGGCGCGGCGCTGGCGTTGAACATGCTCTGCAATGACGACGAGTGGAAGGCGGAGGTTTACTCCTGCGCGACCGACCGCCAGCAGGCATCCATCGTATTCGACGTCGCCTGTGATATGGTTCGCCAGAATCCCACGCTAAGCAAGCTGATCAAGATCATTCCGTCCACCAAACGCATGGTATACATGCCCACGGGCAGCATTTATCAGGTACTTTCCTCAGACGTTGCCACGAAGCATGGCTTGAACGTCAGTGCTTGCATCTTCGATGAGCTTCACGCGCAGCCGACGCGTGCACTGTATGACGTTATGACGCAGGGCTCAGGCGATGCGCGAAAACAACCGCTGTGGTTTTTCCTGACCACGGCGGGGACAGATAGAAACAGCATCTGCTGGGAGGTACACCAGAAGGCACTCGACTTGCTTGAAGGCAGAAAGTCAGACCCGCACTTTTACCCTGTGATCTTCGGTCTGGACGAGAAGGATGATTGGACGGATGAGAAAAACTGGTATAAATGCAATCCGTCCTTGGGTTACACGATCACGATTGATAAGGTGCGGGACGCTTTCCACAAGGCACAGGAAACAGCCGCGGACGAGAATATGTTCCGACAATTGCGCCTAAACCAATGGGTCAAGCAATCCGTTCGCTGGATGCAGATGGACAAATGGGATGCATGTCAGCGCAATTACACCGAGGATATGCTTGCTGGACGCATCTGCTACGGCGGGCTTGACCTCTCATCCACCAGCGATTTGACGGCTTTCGTGCTCGTTTTCCCACCCACGGAAACAGACGAACACTATTATGTCCTCCCCTATTTCTGGCTGCCAGAGGATACGCTGCCGCTTCGTGTACGGCGCGACCATGTGATGTACGACGTCTGGGAACGGCAGGGTTACCTACAGACGACCGAAGGCAATGTGGTGCACTACGCCCACATCGAGCAGTTCATCTGCCAGCTGCACGAGAAGTTCAACATCCGCGAAATCGCCTACGACCGCTGGAACGCCAGCATGATGGTTCAGGCGTTGCAGGATGATGGATTCGTGATGGTTCCCTTCGGGCAGGGCTTCAAAGATATGTCCAATCCGACCAAAGACCTGATGCGCCTTGTGCTGGAACAGAGTATTCTGCACAATGGGCATCCGGTATTGCGCTGGAACATGGACAACATCTTCGTGCGTACAGACCCCGCAGGAAATCTGAAAATCGATAAAGAGAAATCCACGGAAAAGGTTGACGGCGCGGTGGCGCTGGTCATGGCGCTGGATCGCGCGGAAAAGAACAACAATGGTAGTAGTATCTACGATGAACGCGGCATGCTAACGCTTGACTGGTGAGGTGATTGAAATGCCTACGACTCCCCCAAGGCCGTGCAGGTATCCTGGTTGCCCGGGTTTCTGCGAGAACGGACAGGTGTTCTGTAAGGAACACATGATGTGGAGCAGCGATCGAATGCGCGGTGGTGCAGACGCGCGGGGCTATACCGCCGAGTGGCGCAGAGCGCGAAAAGCCTATCTTCAGCTGCACCCGCTGTGCGCGGAGTGCCTGAAAGAAGGCAGACTTACCCCAGCAACCGTAATTGACCATATCATGCCCCACCGTGGCGATAGGCGTTTGTTCTGGGATGAAAAGAACTGGCAGCCATTATGCGCCGCTTGCCACAATAAAAAGACAGGATCAGGGCTATGAGCAAGGAAAACTGTAATTTTGGAGGTAACCAATGAAGAATCCATTCATGCGGCTTTTCCGCTCCCGCGATAAGCCGCAGAACATCATTTCATCTGCGCCGACGTTCTACTTCGGTTCAAGCCTATCTGGCAAAACTGTGAACCCAAGGCAGGCGGTGCAGGTTTCTGCCGTGTACGCCTGTGTCCGTGTAATCGCGGAGACCGTTGCCTCCCTGCCTGTTGGTGTTTATGAGGAGACCGACAGCGGCATTCGCAAAGCCAAAGACCACCCGCTGTACAGAATCCTGCATGATGAACCGAACCACGAGATGACCTCGTTCATCATGCGCGAGACCATGATGTGCCATCTGCTTCTCTGGGGCAACAGCTACTCGCAGATTATTCGTTCGGGGAAGAATAAAATCGTGAGCTTGTACCCTTTGCAGCCAGATCACATGGACGTAGACCGCGACAGCAACGGCGTGCTCACATACACATACACCACGGCAGAAGGCAATGTGGTGTGCCTCAAACCGAGTGATGTTCTGCACATTCCCGGTCTTGGCTTTGACGGCGTCATGGGCTACAGCCCGGTCGCTCTGGAGAAGAATGCCATCGGTCTTGGCATCGCGGCAGAGGAATACGGAAGCACATTTTTCAAGAACGGAGCGCGTCCGAGCGGCGTGCTGACGCATCCGAATCAAGTTAAAGACCCAAAACGGCTGCGCGAGAGCTGGAATGCCACCTACGGTGGTTCGTCTAACGGAGGCAAGGTCGCTGTCCTCGAAGAGGGCATGACGTTCTCCCCGATCTCCATGCCAAATAACGAGGCGCAGTTCCTTGAAACCCGAAAGTTTCAGGTAGAGGAAATCTGCCGCATTTACCGCGTGCCCCCGCACATGATCGGCGATTTGTCGCGATCGACTTTCTCGAACATCGAACACCAGTCCATAGACTTTGCGATTCATACGATTCGCCCGTGGCTGGTGCGCATCGAACAGGCAATGAATCGCATATTGTTTTCCGAGAATGATAAAGGGCGATACTACGTTCATTTCAACATGGATGGTTTGATGCGCGGTGACTACAAGAGCCGCATGGAGGGCTATTCTATCGGTCGCCAGAATGGCTGGTTGAGCGCGAACGATATCCGCGAGCTTGAGAATCTGAACCCACTCTCCGAGGAAGAGGGTGGCAATACCTACCTGATCAACGGCAATATGCTGCCAATCAACCTGTGTGGTTTGTCGCAGATTGTTGCGCTTGCACAGGCAGCCGCCGAGACGGAGGAAACCGAAGAAACTGCGGAGACTGCGGAAACCGAAGAAACGACTGAGCAGAGCGAGCAGAACGAGCAGAGCGAGCAGAATGAGCAGAACGAGCAGAACGAAGCACCCGAGTCCGACGAAGAGCCGGTCAAGAAGAAATCAACCAAACAGCATACTGAGAAAACCGCCAGGAAGAACGCGACCAAACGCAAGAAAACGGAGGTGCAGAGTGCGTAAACCACTTACACTGGGAAGTCTCTTTGACGGCATTGCGGGATTTCCGCTGGCGGGTACGATGGCGGGAATCACACCCGTCTGGGCGTCGGAAATTGAGCCGTTTCCCATCCGCGTGACGGAAAAACGCATGCCGGGATTGAAGCATTACGGAGACGTCCACAAGCTAAACGGCGGAGATCTTGAGCCCGTGGATGTGCTGACATTCGGCTCACCCTGTCAGAATCTCTCCGTGGCCGGCAAACGCGCCGGGTTGGGCGGCGAGCAATCCTCGCTCTTCTTCGAAGCGATTCGAATTATCCGAGAAATGAGGGAAAAGACCAATGGAAAATATCCGAGATGGGCAGTCTGGGAAAACGTGCCTGGCGCACTGTCCTCTCAGCATGGGCGGGATTTCCGATGCGTCCTTGAAAGCCTCGTCCAAATCAAAGACCGGAAAGCAGCAGTTCCTATGCCTGAAAACGGCAAATGGCTGTCGGCGGGCGAGATCCTGGGCGACGATTATTCTCTCGCCTGGCGCATCCTCGACGCCGCGCAGGGTTGGGGCGTCGCACAAAGACGGAAACGCATATTTGCTGTCCTCGATCTTGATGGACAATGTGCCGGACAAGTACTCTTTGAGTCCGAAGGCGTGTCAGGGTATACTCCGCCGCGCGGAGAAGCGCGGCAAGGAACTGCCGATCATGCTGAAATCCGCGCTGGAGCGGCAGGCGAACTCATAAGCGCCGGTGGCTTCTGCACGGAACACAGCGCAGACAGCCGCTGCGTCGGCTATGAGGAAGCGCGCGCGCCCACGCTCCGGGCTGGCGTGGCGATTGAATTCAATCCCTCCGACGCGCGCGTGAAGGTGAAGGAAGACGGTATCTGCCAGACGCTGACCGCGCGAATGGGCACGGGCGGCAACAATGTTCCGCTGACCGTCACCGCACCCAGGGTATACGGCATCTGTTCCGACAGAAGCAATTCAATGCTCTCGAACAATCCGCACGCCGGGGTGTATGAAGCGGACACAAGCCGGACGCTGGACTGCGGCGACTGCTCTCCCAATCGGAATCAGGGCGGCATGGCGGTGATAGAACCCGTAGAAAGCCCCTGCTACTGCATTCAGGGTTCCATGATTGGACGCAAGGAACAGAACGGTCCGCAGGGTGGCGGCGTAAACCGCGAAGTGGCTTTCACGCTGGATACGGTCGACCGCCACGCCGTGTGCGCCATGAACGTGGGCTTCTTCGATTCGCACGAGGAGCAATCGCCGACGCTGCTGGCGCGCGACTACAAAGATCCGCCCGTCGTATTGCCGACGGCGGCGTTTCGGGTGCGCCGTTTGACGCCCGGCGAATGCTGCCGTCTGCAGGGCTACCCGGACGGGTGGTGCGAAAACCTCGAAAGCGAAAATCCGACGGACGAAGAAATCGACCGCTGGGAGCGCATCTTTGCGGACTGGCAGTTGGCCATCGGCAAGACGGGAAGACCGCGAACGCGCGGTCAGATCGCGAAATGGCTGCAGCGCCCCTACACGGACGCGGCTGCCTACAAGGCATACGGAAACAGCGTGGCTGTACCGTGTGTCTTTTTTGTGCTTGCCGGAATCGTATGGGCGTCGGAAAGGAGGTGAAGTCCGATGAAATTTTGGAATTGGGTGAAAAATGAGGAGATCGGGCAGCGCGACCTGTATCTTGAAGGCGTGATCGCGCAGGAGAGCTGGTGGGGCGACGAAGTGACGCCCGCCGCATTCAAGGAGGAATTGAACGCCGAGAACGGCGCGATCAATATCCACATCAACTCCGTCGGCGGCGACTGTATTGCCGCCAGCATGATCTACACGATGCTGATGGACTACCCCGGAGACGTGACCGTCCAGATCGACGGGCTGGCGGCGTCCGCGGCGTCCGTTGTGGCGATGGCCGGAACGACGGTTCGTATGAGCCCCACGGCGCTCATGCTGATCCACAACCCGTGGACGTCGGCAAGCGGCGGTGCATCCGACATGCAGAAAGCAATTGCACTGCTGGATGAAGTCAAGGAGAGCATCATCAACGCCTACGCGATCAAAACAGGTCTCGACCGGGTGACGCTTGCCGAACTCATGGATCAGGAGACGTGGATGAACGCCTACCGCGCGCAGGAGCTGGGCTTCTGCGATGAAGTCCTGTTTGACGGTTCGACGAAGGAAAAAGTGAGCTTTGACTTTTCGAACAGGACGTCCGCAATGCAGGTGCTCAGCCTTGTGAAAGCCGCGCTCCCCGCGGAAGAACCCGAAGGGAATCGGCGCAATTCTGCGCCGATTGAACCTGCCCCCGATCGCGTGTCTGTGCGCAACACAGATAACAGACTAGAAGACCTAAGATTTTAAGGAGGAACCGCAAATGAACAAGATTCTCTCTATGCGTCAGAAGCGTGCTGATCTCTGGGATGCCGCGAAGAAGTATCGCGAAACCCACGTGGGCACGGACGGCATGATGTCCGCCGAAGACGCGCAAACCTACGACCGCATGGTTGATGACATCGACCGCATGAAGGGCGAAATCGACCGTCTGGAGCGCGAGGACGCGATTGAAAACGAACTGAACAAGCCCACGTCTGCTCCGATTCTCGGCAAGCCCGACAGCAACACGCAGCCGCAGCAGAAGGTTCGCCCGATGGCGACCGATGCCTATCGCGATGCTTTCTGGCAGACCCTGCGCAACCGCGCCGTTCCGTTCGAGGTACACAACGCCCTGAAGATCGGCGAAGACGATCACGGTGGTTACCTCGCCCCGGACGAGTTTGAACGCACTCTGGTCGAAGCTCTGCAGGAACAGAACATTCTCCGTCCTCTGGCGCACGTCATCCGCACGACCAGTGGCGATCGTAAAATCCCTGTTGTTGCGACCAAGGGTACAGCGGCGTGGATTGATGAAGAAGCGTCCTTCCCGGAAACCGACGACACCTTCGGTTTGGTGTCTCTCAGTGCATACAAGCTGGCGACCGCCATCAAGGTGAGCGACGAGCTGCTGAATGACAGCGTTTTCGACATTGCGTCTTACATCGCGAAGGAGTTTGCCCGCCGCATTGGTGCAGCCGAGGAAGAAGCTTTCTTCACCGGCAATGGCACTGGCAAGCCTACCGGTCTCCTGAACGCTACTGGCGGCGCTGAGATCGGCGTTACTTCCGCAGCGGCAACGAAGGTCACCTTCGACGAGGTCATCAGCCTGTTCTACTCCCTGCGTGCGCCTTATCGCAACAAGGCCGTGTTTATTATGAACGATGCGACTGTGCGCGATCTGCGCCAGCTCAAGGACGGTCAGGGTCAGTTCCTCTGGCAGCCGTCCCTCGTCGCTGGCACGCCGGACACCATCATGAACCGCCCTGTATACACTTCCACCTTCATGCCGAAGGTCGAAGCTGGTGCGAAGGCCATTCTCTTCGGCGACTTGTCCTACTACTGGATCGCCGACCGCGAGGGCAGAACCTTCCAGCGTCTCAACGAGCTGTACGCCACGACTGGTCAGGTTGGTTTCCTGTCTTCCGAGCGCGTGGACGGTAAGTTGATCCTGTCTGAGGCTGTCAAGGTGTTGCAGGCGAAGGCGTCGTAAGGAGGATAACACATGAGCGAAGATAGAACGAGCACCGTGCACAACTACTTCGCGCATGGCGGCAGTGAGCTTGTCATTGGCGGCAAGCTCACTTTCCTTCCTGGCGCGACGGTAGAAGGCGGCGAGGGGCTGTTTGACACCCCCGCCGCTCCCCCCACCGCTACACTTCCGTACATCGCGGCAAGCGAAGCGACCACAGTGGCCGCACTGCGCGAGCAGTTCAACGCACTGCTGACTGCACTGCAGACTGCTGGTCTGATGGACGCTGAATAAGAACAAGCGAGGTGATTCCTTATGATCGTCAGCATTGACGAGGTGAAAGATCACCTGCGAATCGAGGATGCCGACGAAGAGGAATACATCGAATCGCTAATCAAACAGGCGGAGGCGGTGATCGGCGATTACTGCCGTGCGGAGTTTTCCGCGCCCGCCCCCGAGCCTGTGCGGTTGGCGGCACTGCTCTTCGTCAGCTATTACTACGAGAACCGCGACAACCCAGACCGCACGGCGTACGGCACGATGCTGATCGCGTTTCACAACCTGCTGTACCCCTATCGCGACGTGGACAAGTTTTTCTAAGGAGGTGGCGACGCTTGCGAGGGTATAAATCGTTTGACGGTACGCCCCACCCAGGGGACTTGAAACACCGCGTGGAGATCGGGTACACCGAGAACACCATCAACGCGGACGGCTATCCGGAGGGCAAAGACCACGTGCTCTGCAGGGTCTGGGCATCCGCGATTGACGCGGGCAACCAGCACTACAGAAGCGCGGACGCGATGAACACGGAAGCCGTCATCAACTTCACCATCCGCTACCGTTCGGACGTGCAGCCGGGCATGTGGGTAAGGTTCAGAGACCAGAAGTGGTACATCTCCACGCTCGGCGAGTACTCCTTCCAGAAAGCCTATCTCGGCTTGAAGGCGTCCATTGCAAAGGGTGTGAGTGGCTAGTGAGACAAGTACAAGTTGCGCTCAAGGACATCGGCATCCCGGTATTCTCCGGCATCTGGCGCGCCACTTCCGCCAACCCGAACCCGCCGGTGCAGTACGCCGTATACTCCACCACAACCACCGAAGCAGCGCACGAGGACGATGCACCGTCCCTGTACAGGACTTTTGTGTACCTCAACCTCTGGTCGGGCATTGACCCTACCGAGATGCGCTACAAAATCCGAAATGCGATGTACGCCGCGGGATTCGGCATGGTGGAGGAATCCGACAAGGGGTACAACATGCCAGCCTACGACACCGCCACGCGGCAATTTTCCGTGCAGTGGACATGGTGTCTGGCGGAACCCATTTAAAGGAGCGAACGCACATGGCCATTGAATTGCAGGGCTTTGACGACCTGAAAAACGACATGCAGAACATGGCGGCGAACATTGAATGGGGTTCTGGTGTCGACCGCGCGTTGAAGGCCGGCGCTGTGCCCATCGAGGCGCAGATGCTGCACAACGCATCCACCGACCCGAAGATCATCACCGGCGACCTGCACGATTCCATCAAAACGGGCAAAGTAAAGAAGCGCAGAGAGGGCGGCAAGGCGATCACCATCGGCGTGCATTACTCGGAAAAAGGCGCATTTTATGCAAATCCGGTCGAGTATGGGCACGGAGGGCCCACTCCCGCCCCAGCGCATCCTTTCGTGCGCCCAGCATTTGATACCAAGGCCGAAGAGGCCTACAACAACATTAAAGCCGTCCTCAGGGACGAGCTTGCAAGGAGGTAATTTACCATGGCAGATACTGTAACTGCTTCCCCGTCCGTTTCCGCGACCATCGGTCTTAAGAACGTGGTGATCGCACCGCTGACGGCCGACACGGAGGAAGGACATACCTACGGCACGGTACAGGCATTGGCGGGCGCAATCGAAGCGTCCGTCACCCCGGACAACAGCGACCCGGATATTTTGTACGCGGATGACGTCGAGTTCGATACCCTCTACGCCGACCCGAACGTCACATTCAAGCTGAAGATAGCGGACATTCCGCTGAGCATTCAGGAAATGCTGTTTACCAACAAGATCGACGACAACGGCGTGCTGGTGCGCACGGCGCAGGACACGCCGAACTACTATGCAATCGGCTTCAAGTCCGAGAAGTCCAACCACAAGTACCGCTACGTGTGGCTGTACAAGGTGCGCGCCAAGCCCCTCACCGAGAACTTCGCCACCAAGGAAGGCAACACGGTCACCCGCCAGACCCCCGAAGTGGAGTTTACCGCCATCAAGCGCACCCACGACGGGCGCTGGCAGGCCGTTGCAGACGAGGGCGAGAACGGCTTTGCGAAGGGCGACACCTTCCTGACCGCCGTGTACGAACCTGTGTTTGCGACTACAGGAACCTAAATGGGGGGGTGAGCGGGAATGGCGCTTGAATCGCTGAAACGCAATGGGCATCGCCTGGAGCTGGGCAGCTTTGCCGTTGAAGGCGAGTACGGCATTCCCGTTCTGCGCCCCGTGCAGTTGGAGCGGAAGCTCACGTGGATTCGCTTTAATCACGCGTTGAAGCTTCCCGCGTCCGAACGACACAAGTACGGCATTCACTTTTTCATGGACGACTATCTCTTCGAGAGGGTGTGGCACGACCCAGCGCGCTACGCCCTCTTTTTGCGCGACTTTCCCGCCGTGATGTCCCCGGACTTCTCCATGTACACGGACTGGCCGAAAGCCGTGCAGGTGTACAACCACTGGCGGAAACACCAGCTGGCGGTGTACTGGCAGGGCGAGGGCTTAACCGTAATCCCCACCATCTGCTGGAGCGATGAAAGCAGCTTCGATTGGTGCTTTGACGGCGAGCCCGTCGGCGGGACGGTTGCCGTGTCCTCGGTGGGCACGCAGCGGTATCCCGAAGCGAGGGACTTCTTTGTCAAAGGGTACAACCGGATGATCGAGCGGCTGCATCCGACGAAAGTAGTGTTCTTCGGCACCGTGCCGCCTGAATGCATCGGGAACATCGAAGCCCACGCCGCCTACTATACGACGCTTACGCATGCGCGGGCGCAGATGGCGAAAAAGCTATCTTGTCAAACCGCCGCGGAGGGGGTATAGTATGGGCGGGCGCGGAGGTGCGTCGCATGGCGCGACGGCGGCTGGCGGCATGCGCATCGGGCGCGGACAGCTTGCGCCGTGGCGGGACAATCAGACGGCGCTTCAGCAGATTATGCGCGATACCGGCATGACGCTGGCAGAGGCGCAGCTAGCACAGGCGACGCAAATACGGTATTATGGAGGCGACTACGTGAGCTTCACGGAAGGAGCACTCCCGCGCGAAACGGAGATCATCTCACAGGCGTTGATGAAAATGCCCTACTACAACGGCGGCACCATCTGGCGCGGCGCGCATTTTTCCGACAGCGTTGCGGACAGTGCGTTCCTGAACAAATGGGAGCCCGGTACGGTTCAGCATTTCACCGATAAGCTGGGCAGGGGCAGCGCGGTCGTGCAGTCGTTTTCCAGCCAGGAAAGCGTCTCTGAGAGATTTGGGCGATGGGACTGGGTGCAGCCCGGCGAGACATCCATTAAATTCATTCTGGAGGAAAACCGAACCGCACCGGGCGTCCAGCATATATCCAAGTTTGGCATCGATGAAGCTGAGGTGCTGCTCCCCGCCGGACAGAATGTATACGTGGACAGAGTTGTTCGGGTGGCCGATTCTCCCGGCGGCGGTCGGCGTTTTGAAATTTATCTCAAGGACAGAGGAAGAAAGGGTAAGCGAAAATGAGCGATAAACTGGTTATGCTGAGCGTCAGGTGTGCCGATCTGCTGTACCATTACGTAGAGGAAGGGATTGACGCAATGGAGATCACAAAGCAGCCCCTTTGGAAGGAGTGGCTGCATGAAGCGTATCAAGATCCCGATTTTCTGATGACGGGTTATTTTTCCGTCTACGAAAAATGCCGCGATCAGGCGATAGATACGCTGAATCTCAATGAAGTTCGTGGCTGTATCACGTTTCTGCTTCGTCAGATGCGCTGTGAGTACCCGCCCTATTGGTGCCTGACAGACGGGAGTCTTGCCGATCTGCTGATGCGCTGGTCGGTGCTGGTCACGTGGAAGGAGGATGTATGATTACCTGCAAACTGAACGATAAAACGTACACGGTCGACTTCATCTCCGGGCGCGCCCTGCGCGAGATCGAGCCTGCGCTTAAGATGTACGGAAACATCATCAACGCCGCAAACGCCGCGGCGAAGGGCGAAGCGGTCGAGGAAAGCACGGACGTCCGGGAAGCCATGGACGTCATGATTCGCTGGTTCTGCATACTCTTCGGCAACCAGTTTGCGCCGGACGACGTGCTGGACGGCTACCCGGTGGACAGGCTCATGCACGATATGGCGCTGGCGCTCATGGCGGTGCAGACGCAGACCACGGAGGTGCTGAGCGACTTCCCTACGAAGGCGGCGAAGGCGGAGACGAATCTCGGCTGACGCTGCCCGACTTTATCTACACCACTTACAACAGCCTCCTGGAGGGCGGCTGGCGGATGTGTGAGATCGACGGCATGGACATGCTGGGCTTCCTGCGCATCCGCGCGTACAATGCCAGAAAACAACATAAGAAAGCATCCAAACCCGGCTACATCGACGACGTGTGGCCGGGTTTAAAGCCGTAACGGGAGGCGGTATCACATGTCAGAGACATTGCGCGACCTTGTGGTGTCGCTTTCACTGAACAGCGACAACTTCACGAGAAACATCAAATCCATCAACAAACAAATCCAGGAAGCACAATCCGAGTTCCGCATGATGTCATCGACCGTGGATAGTTTCGAGTCCACGGTCGATGGTCTTTCTACCAAGCTCAACACCCTCCAGCGCATATTCGTCATGCAGGAAGAGGTGGTCGAGCAGTACGAGCGCGCGCTTGCGAAGGCGAGAGACAAACTTCAAGAGTGCTACGACCGCGAAGCGGACTACGCAGACCGCCTGGACAAGGCGCGTGAAAAGCAGGAAGCGGCGGCGAAAGCCGTAAACGATGCGGACGCTGCCTATCGAAATTACAAGACTTCCCTCGGCGAAGCGAACTCCGCGACCATCGCCGCCGGAGCGAATCTGGAAGCCGCGAAGCGCGAATACGTCGAAACCTCCGCCGAGGTTGCAAAGCTGGAAGGGCAGCACGCCGCGCTGGTCAAGGCCACGCAGAACGCCGCAGACGCAGTATCGACCGCGACTGTCAAGCTGAACGACGCGCAGACCGCGCTGAACCGGACGCAGTCGGAGCTCGACGCGACCGCACAGGCTTTGCAGCTCGCACAAACGCAGTGGGACGCCGCAGGCGCTTCCATTAAGGCTGCGGAATCGACCCTCGTGTCGATCGGTAAGCAGATGAAGACCGCCGAAAGCCGGTTCAGGCTGGCGGCCGCCGGGATCAAAGACTTCGACAAGTCCGCGGCGGGCTTGAGCGCGAAGCTGGTGCTTCTGAAGGAAAAGCTCGACCTGCAGCAGAAGGCCGTTGCGCAGTACGAATCCGCCTTGAAGGGCGCAAAGGAACAGCTCGAAGCGGCGAAACAGGCAAACGACCCGGAGAAGATCAAACAGGCGACAGATGCAGTGGAGAGCGCAAAAGCGGCGCTGAACGACGCAAAAGCGGCGGTCAAGGAGACTCGCTCGGAGATCGACGACTGCAACAAAAGCCTGCAGACGGCGCAGTCGAGGTGGACGGCGGTCGGCAACAGTCTGGGCGACTTCAGCAAAAAGTGCAACGCTTCGGCGCAGGCGATGAGCAAGGCGGGCAAAGTCCTGTCGACCACAGTGACCGCCCCGATCGTCGCATTGGGCACGGCGGCGGTGAAGGCGAGCATCGACTTCGAGTCCGCGTTTGCGTCCGTGCGCAAGACCGTAAACGCCACGGAGACACAGTTTGCGGAGTTGGAAGCGTCCGTCAAGCAAATGTCCACGGAGGTCGCCGCGAGCACGACGGAGATCGCGGAGGTCATGGCGACCGGCGGTCAGCTGGGCATCGCGACGGAGTACTTGGAGGAGTTCACCCGCGTCATGATCGATTTGGGCAATTCCTGCGAAGACCTGGACGCGCAGGAGGCGGCGACGACCATCGCGCAGTTCGCCAACGTCATGGGCACGGATCAGTCTTTGTTTAAGAACATCGGTTCGACGATCGTCGAGCTGGGCAACAACTTCGCCACGACGGAAGAGCCCATCATGACCATGGCGCAGCGCTTGTCCGGCGCGGGCAAGCAGATCGGTATGAGCGAGTCCGAGATTCTGGGCTTCTCCGCGGCGCTTTCCTCCGTCGGCATCTCCGCCGAGATGGGCGGTTCGGCGTTCTCGAAGGCGCTGATCAATATGGAGGTCGCGGCGGAGACGGGCGGTCAGGCGCTTACGGACTTCGCTAACGTGTCCGGCATGACCGAGGCGCAGTTTCGGGCGCTGTGGAAGTCCAACCCCGCAGACGCGTTCATCGCGTTCATCAGCGGGCTTGCGCAGATGGACGACGAGGGCATATCCGCCGTCGCGACGCTCAACGACATCGGCATTTCCGAAATCCGCCTGCGCGACACGCTGCTCCGCTCCGTCAACGCCGTCGACCTGTTCAGAAGCGCCCTCGACATGGCAGACAACGCTTGGAAGGAAAACACAGCCCTAACCACGGAGGCGAGCAAGCGGTACTCGACCACGGCGAGCAGGCTTGCCAATCTCAAGAACAAGGCCGTGCTCGTGGCGCAGGCGTTCGGCGACGACTTAAACCCGCTCATCCGGGACGCGATCTCTGGTGTCAGCGACTTTCTCGACAGGCTCAGCGCCATGGACGCCGCAGACCGGCAGACGATCATGCGCCTGGCGTTGATCGCCGCGTCCATCGGTCCCGTCATTACATTGATCAGCAAGGGCAACGCCGCGCTCGGCGCACTTTCGGGCGGCATCAGCAAATTTGCTCTGACGGCTGCGAACGCCGGCGGCGGCGTCAGCGGTCTGTGGGCGGCGGTGAAAGCCCTGCTCGGACCCGTGGGCATCGCGGCGCTGGCGGCGGGACTCGCCTACGGCACGTACAAGCTCATCGACTGGGCGAGCGGCGCAAAGGCCGCGCGGGAGGCCGCCGAGGGCATGGTCGACGTCGCCGAGCGCATGAAGGAGACGCAGGCGGAGACCATCTACGACACCGGCACGAGCGACCCCCTCGCCCGCTTCGGCGTGGACAAGGAGAGCTTCGAGTCCGGCGCAGACAATTCAAAGAGCTGGTTTGATTCGCTGGTCGCCGCGTGGACGGACGGAAAGAAGGAAACGAACGAAACCGTGCAAGCCTTCGTGGACGCTTTCACGGATGACAGCGATACGGTCAGAACCGCCATTCAAAACCGCAGCGAACTGCTGGAGGGGCTGGGCACGCTCACCCCGGAGCAGCAGGAGAAGATGCAGAAAGATCTCGAACAGCTGGACAGCTGGGACGCTGAGATCGCAAAGCTCCTCAAGAAGCGCAAGAACGGAAACCTCACGGAGGAAGACCAGCAGCGGCTCACGGAGATCATCACGCTGCGCACGGAACTGCAATTGGAGTACGGCGGTCAGACCCCGGAAAGCTATGAAGGCGTGCTGCAGGGGCTGCACAGCGAAATCGAGCGCACGACCGCCAATGGCGGCACGGTCACCGAGGACGTGTACGGCGACGCGCTGAACGCGCTCGCGGCGGGCAGACAGGCGTACATCGACAGCCTGAACGAAAGCTACGACGCGCAGTACGCGCAGATCATGCTGATCGAGGACGAGACCGAGCGCACGGCTGCGTTGATGGCATTGAACCAACTCTACAACGAGCAGCGCGACCAGAACGAAAAGGAATACCAGGCGGCCGTCAAGGAAACGGCGACGGAGGCATTTGAAAACGGCGCGTACGAAGAGCAGATCACTCAGTTCAACCAGCTCGCGTCCCTGATCGGTTCCGGCGCAGAACCCACTGAGCTGCTCTCGTGGGCGGAGAACATCGACGAAGGCAAAATGGCCAGCATGCTGGCACTGGTGGAGCAGCTGAAGGCCTCCGGCGCAACGGACTCGGAACTGGCGGAGCTCGGCATTGACGCGGACACGCTCCTCAGCACGCTGGAGCAGATTCGCGACATCGCCGCCGGCACAGAGGGCATGGAGGGGCTTGCGACCATATTCGGCGAAGCCATCCCAGAAGAAGTGCAGCGAATCCTCGTAGGTCTGGACATGACGCAAGCGGCGACGGACTGGACGGCGTTCATGGAGGGCAAAGACCCGTGGACGACCAAGGCAGAGCTTTCGGAGGTAGACGACGCGGCAGTAGACGCGTGGGAGACCGCGAACGCAGACGTCACGATCACAGGTCCCGCGGCGAAAATCGGCACCACGCTCGGCGCGGGCTGGCAGGGCGCGCTCAAGAACAAGATGACGCTCGGGCTGTTGAGGGTCTACGGCGCGAACGGCATGCCGATCACCGTGACTCCGGAGGTGATCGACCAGCTCGACGAAAACGACCTCGTGGTCGTCGGTTCGGACGGAACCGTGCACGTAATCGTCACGCCCAACGTCTCGACCGAACCGACGGTGACCGTCAAGCTCAACCCGCTGGACAGCAGTGCGATTGCCGAATGGGAAAAGGCGAACAGCGATCTCACACTTACCGGACCCACCGCCCGCGTAGGGCTGGGGCTCGGCCCGAACTGGCAAGGCACGCTTAAGAACAAGATGACGCTCGGGCTGTTGAAGGTCTACGGCGCAGACGGCATGCCGATCGAGGTGACCCCGGGGGTCGTGGATCAGATCACGGTAAACGATCTGGTCGCCGTCGAGGAGGACGGCACGGTGCACGTCGTCATCACCCCGAAGGTCGGCACTGCGGAAGCGGTGGAAGCTGCGCAGGAGAACAGCTCGGAACAGCGCACAGTTTTCAGTTTTCTCGGAAACGACGGGAGTACCGACAGTTCCGTGGAAAACATCTATCGGCAGGTGCACCAACTGAACGAGCTGCGCTCGGAGATCGACGCGCTTCGGGAAAGCGGCGAAGAGTACAACGAAGAGGGCTGGTCGCTCTCCGAACTGGAGAATCAATACAACAGCCTAGCGCAGTCGACCGACCTGTTGTACACCGCCTTTACAGGCCTCGACGAGATTGACTACACCAACATCGGCTCGCAGATCGCCGCGCTATACGGTGCGCTGGAATCCGGCGATCTGGACGAAGAGACGGCCGCGCAGTACCTTCAGGAACTGCAAAAGCTGTCCGAAGTGCTCGCCGGTTCGGACGCACTCTTTGGCTACGCCGGTACGCCGCTGGCAGAGGGCGTTGCGGACGTATTGAAGGATTACAACTGGGACACGGACGCCACCACGGTGGTGCAGGATCTCGGCGACGCCATCGCGCGTATGGCGCTGCTGTACCCGCCGAAGGTCAAGGTGGAGCCGGAGGTTGAAACGGTCGAACCAGAAATCGAAACCCCGGTAGTCGCCGAACCTGTGCTCCCCGAAATCCCGGTCGACGAAAACGCCAATGCGCGCATCGAAGACGTCAAGGCGTTAAACGAGGAGATCGGCAAATACCAACAGAAAATCGATGCGTTAAGGGCAAGCGGCGAGAGCACTGACGCGGACGGCAACACCCTCGAAAGCCTCGAAGCCGCCAAGGCGCTATTGACGGACGATCTGCTGACCGCGTTCATGCGCCTGGGCAGTACCGACCTGCAGGGCGTGAGCGATGAAATTGCAGCGATCCTGAGCGCCTTAAACAGCGGCGAACTGGACGAAGAACAGACAGCCGCATACCAGCAGCGTCTGGAGGAAATCCTCAGCTTCATCTCCGCCGCCGACAACTATCTCGGAACCGGCAACTACATATCCGCAGGCATCGCTTCCGGCATGACTGCATATGGTTGGACAACTGACGCCAATACCGTCGCCAGCGACATCCAATCCGCCATAAACGCCGCGCTCGGCGTGGCTTCCCCGGCAACCACCATGAAGCCAACAGGCGAGTACGTCTCCGCGGGCATCGGCGAGGGCATGAAGGGGTACGATTGGGAAAGCACCGCTTCGGAACTGAGCGGCAGTTTACAAGCCGTGCTCAACGCTAACCTCGCGGGCGCGGGCGTTCGTTCGGTCGGCTATCACGTCATGACCGGTCTGGCTCTGGGCATTCTAAAGGGCAAATCCATCGTGACCGCGTCCATGCGCATGGCTGCAAGAGCGGCCGTTCAGGCGGCCAAGAAGGAACTGGTCATCCAATCGCCCAGTCACGTGTTCCGCGACGAAGTCGGCGCAATGGTCATGAAGGGCTTCGGACAGGGCATTCTGGAGGAGACCGAGAGTCAGGCGAAGATTATCCGCAACGCCTCCCGATACCTCACCGACGAGGCAAAGGAAGCGTCCATCGGGTACAACACGTCCTACGACCAGCGCAAGTACGACCAGTCCTCAGCAGTGAATCTGACCGTGGGCAGTCTGAACGTGCGCAGCGATCAGGACATACGCGACCTCGCAGTTGAGATCGCCGGGCTCACGCGCAGGCAACAGCGCGGTAAGGGTATGCGGATGGCGTAATACGGAGAGCATCGCTTCGGCGCTGCTCTCCTTGTTTTGGAGGAAACACATATGACCGATTACTTTATTTGGAATGGTGTGAAAAGTACAGAGTACGGCATTCACGTTTCCGAACATCCGCCGATCACCATTCCCGCTGAAAGGCAAACCACCACAAATGTCCCCGGCAAGAGCGGAAGCTTCATTACGCTGGAAGGCGAAGACGTGTACGACGACATGACGCTCACGTGCAACTGCTGGATCGACGATCCGGCGAAAATCCCGAAAATTGCGCAGTGGCTGAAGGGCTCGGGCACGGTGACGTTCGCCAATCGCATGGGCGGTTATTACTACGCGCGAGTGACGAACCAGATTCCTTTTGAGGTCATTCTCAAAGGCAACCCGCATCGCAGCTTTTCCGTGAACTTCCGCTGCAAGCCGTTCTTCTATCACGATGAAAACGATGATATCGTGGTGACGACAAGTGGCACGTTCGTGGCGCATCAAGGCACGATATTCGCAGAACCCGTCCTGCAGGTCACCCTTACGGGAGACGCGGAGATTACATTCGGCGGCAAGCTGTTCGAACTCGCCGACGTGACTGGCACGGTGACCATCGACACGCCGAATCAAGAGTGCTATATGGACTACGAGAGCAAGAACAGCTGCATGAGCGGCGATTACCCCATCATCCCGCTCTCTGGCGCTTACGTCAACTGGACAGGCGACGTAACGCAGATCGTAATTACACCGAACTGGAGGAGTCTGTAAATGATATGTGTTTATTCACAAGACTGCACGGACTTCTCCAACAACGGTCTGTGCGTGCTCGCGCCGACTTCGTGCACAGTTACGGAAACACTGAACGGCGAATGGGAACTGACGCTGGAACACCCGCTGGACGACCGCGACAAGTGGACGTATTTGCAGAACGGGTGCATTCTGCGCGTGCCCGTCCCCGCCGCGATGACGCCGAGAATCCAGCAGGAGCAGAAGTCCGGCACAGCCATAAGCGGCATGATCTACAAGGTGAACACACAGCACGACCCACTGCGTTTGCGCTCCGGCACGGGTACGAAATATAAGATTCTCGGCAAATACAAAAAAGGCACGCAAGTGGTCGTGCTTGAGAAAACCACTTCCTCATGGTACGAGGTTTCCTGTCCGGACGGCAAGCGAGGGTACATGTACGCGGACTATCTGTCCTACGTAAAAACGGAAACCGCCCAGCAGACGGCTGTCGACGAGGTTGTTGAAAGTAAACAGCTTCGCGAGCAGCCGTTTCGCATTTACAGGACGGTGCCGGAACTGACCAAGGTTACCGTCTACGCCCGACACGTCTTCTATGACCTCATGGACAATATGATCTTGAAATATGCTCCGAGCGGAACAGTGGACGGCGCGACGGCGACGCGGGCGGTGTTCAACAGCTGCCAATCCGAACACGACTTCACGCTGTACACCGATCTCACGACCACTGCCGAGGATATTGCCTACGAGAACGTCAACCCAGCGGAAGCCATCATGGGCGCAGACGGCATCATCGAGAAATTCAACGCCGAGCTGGCGCGGGACTGGTTTGACGTGTATCTGGTCGAGCGCGTCGGCCAAGATACGGATGTGCAAATCCGTCAAGGCAAAAACCTGACGGGCATTACCTACGACGTGGACGCTTCCAATGTGGTCACGCGCATCGTACCCACAGGCGAAGACGACGACGGCGAAACGCTGTACCTTCCGGAAAAGTACATCGACAGCGCAAACATCGACCTGTACCCCCACCCCAAGTGGGGCGTACTGGCGGTGGACGATGCGAAGGAAGATGACGATAACAGCAAGTCCGACGTGTACGCGAAGCTGCGCAAGGCGGCGCAGGAGGAGCTGGACAAGGGCTGCGACCTCCCGACCGTAACGCTTACGGTGAACTTCCTGAACGTCGACGACACGGTGGAGTACGAGAACTTCAAAGTGCTGCACAACATCTATCTCGGCGACGCCGTGCGCGTGGTCGTGCCGACACTCGGACTGTCCGTTGCGATGCGCATGACGCAGTACACCTACGACTGCCTGCTCAAACGCTACGACTCCTGCACACTGGGTTCTGCTTCCGAAACGCTGGAAAGCAGTATGATTTCCGGCGCACAGCTTTCCAACGGCTCTGTGTCCGGAACAAAGCTGATGATCCATTCCGTGGGCACTGGACAGCTACAGTCGGGTTCGGTCGGTTCGTTGCAGGTGAAGACAGCCGCAATTGGTTCTGCACATATCCAGCAAGCAGCAATCTCCACAGCGCATTTGCAGGAAGCGACGATTGAGAACCTGAACGCCTCCGCGCTGACCGCCGTGAGCGCACAGATACAGAAGCTGGCGGCCGACGAACTGACCACAGATGATCTGTACGCGGCATTAGCGACCATCGCAGTAGCGCAGATCACAACGGCGAACATCAAGAACGCAGACATCGACTGGGCGCAGATAGAGAACCTGACGGCGAAGATCGCAGCGATTGCGAACGCGCAGATCGAAAACGCGACAATTGACACGGCACAGATCGAGAACCTATCCGCAATTATTCTGGACGCGCTTCACGCCGAGGTGAAAACGGGCAGCTTTGACCTTGCATCCATCACCAACCTGTTGTCCAGTGCCCTAGTGCTTCAGCAGGGCATTGCCGGAAGCATGCTGATCACCAATCTGGCGGTCACCAGCGCGAACCTTTTGAACGCCACCATCGATAAACTGGTATTGAAGGGCACGGACGGCAAATATTATCACGTATTTATCGGCGACAGCGGAACAATTTCGACCGAGGAAACCACGGTCACGCAGGAGG
>CAVERI010000045.1:0-22640 GCA_963618055.1 bacterium
ACATGAGCCAGCGGTAGTCCAGATACAGCCGCACCATAAACGCGCGGTCGTCCTCACTGCCGATGGCCAGAATCGCGACCGGTATGAACATCATGAAGAACAACCCTCCATAGGTCTGTATTTGCGGGTGAAGGAATTAGCGCTTCGCGAGCAGCCGGATGACGGCGCTTTCATGGGGCGCAAGGCGGAAGCGCAGTGCGCCGTCCGCGAGGGATGCGTGCGCCGTTCCCAGTTCCTCCGAGCACGCGGCGTAGGGCGCGTTCAGGCGCACGCGACCCTCGGCGGTCTCGGCGGCGCTGTTGATCAGGATGACGCAGCCATCGCCGCCATCCGTTTCGTACACGCTCGCCTTCACACCGGGCGCATCGCAGGGGTTCGGCCGCACGCCGCAGTCCGCGCAGAGGTCGAGCACGACGCGCCGGGCGAGCGCGCTCTGACGGCTTTGGTCGTCCGAAAGAATGTCGTCTGAAATGAGCGCGCCCTCGGCGCAGGAGTTGCCGAGGCTCACGCCGCTCAGAATCGCGCGGCCGCGCCCCCACCTGTGGGAGAGGATGGCCGGGCTGCCGCCGGAATAGGCTGCCAGCGCGTCGGCGGTGATTTCGCGGAAGGTTTCATTCATCTGAAGGCCGGTAACGCGGTGCGTTTCGCCGCGGTAGACGATTTCGCGCTCGCCGTCCTCGCGAATTTCCTCCTCACGCGCGCCGAAGATTTCGGCGAAGCCATAGCCCGGCACGTTGTAGGAAAGCTGCATGTCCTTGTCGAACGCGCCGAAATAGGGGTCGGACAGCACCGTGCCGCCGCCCGCGATATACGCCTTCAGCGCCTCGGCGAACGCGGGCGAAACCGCGCAGGCGCAGGGCAGGATAATCAGCTTATAGCCGGACAGGTTGCCGAAAAGATCCTCGTGCAGGATGTCCACGGGAATGTTTTCCTCCCAGAGGATGCGGTAGTAGCCGTTTACCGCGTCGATGGCGGCCTTGTTTTCGTGCCGCCCGTTGGACAGCCACACGGCCAGATACGACCGGATACTGAACAGCACGGCCACCTCCGCCCAGGGCAGCGCGCCCGCGGACAGTACGTCGCCGTTTCGCTTCAGCATTTCGCCGAGCCGCCCGGCGCAGCGCGACAGGTTGGTCGGGCCGCCGTCGTAGTCCGTCATGGCGTAGCCGCCGAGCTCCGCGCCGAAGCGCTCCTTGCGGAACTGCCAGTACAGAAGCCCCTTCGCGCCGTGACGAATGGATTCCAGCGACAGGTTCAGGAAGGTATCGTCGTCCATGCGCCCGCCCTGATGCAGACCGGTGCCCCACATGCCCGCGGTCAGCTCGCTCTGCCAGAATTCCTTCCCGTTCGCGGCGCACCTCGTCGCGTCGCAGCCCATGGCCAGCGTGGAGGCGCTCTTCGCGTCCCGGGGAAAAGCGCTGAAGCCCCACTTGTCGAACACCTTCGCGTTCTTCCAGTCGTCAAACGCCATGCCGCCCAGCTGCGCGCAGGTGATCGCGCCGCCGCCCCACGCGTGGGCAATCACGGGCTTCGTGTCGCAGTCGCGGATGACGCGCGCGCGGAACGCGATTTCCTCCGCCACGTTGTCCATCGTGAACAGGCGGAAGTCCGTATAATCGCTGTAGGCAGAGATCCAGCGCGGCGGGCGAACCTCGTCAAAGCTGCCGTAGAAGTGTCCCCACGCGGCGTTCAGCGCGGAAATATCGCCGTATTTCGCCTTCAGCCACTGGCGGAACTTGCGCGTCGTCGCCGGACAGTAGCAGTACATGCCGTTCGGGCTGCGCGTCATGTCGATCCACTGGTGCGGCTCGTTCATGGGCTCGTAGAACGCTACGTTCCCGTATTTCGACGTTTCGCTGATTACGCCGCGGATGAAGCGCTCCTCCATCTCGCGCACCTCGTCGTTGTCAAAGCATAGCCCCGGCCATCCGCCGGAGGGCGTGTTGGCGCGCACGGCGGGCTCGAAGGGCAGGTTGTCCTCGCTGACGTAGAAGTACTTGCTGTATTTTTCCACCGCCCACGCCGGGCAGGCGTGCATGTGAAACAGAAGTCCCACGTCCAGCTCGTGCGCGCGGGCGCAGTTTAAGAAGGAGGTGATGTAGTCGAAGTCGATTTCGCCCTCGTAGCGCTCGCACGCGTTCCATACCAGCCACGCGCGGATGGTGTTGAAGCCCAGCCGCTTCATGCTGTCCATGTCCCTGTTCCACTGATCTCTCGCGGGTGAAGCGCCGCGCAGGTACTGCGTTCCGAAAACAAAGCTGTGATTGTTCATCATTCTGCGTTCCTTTCCCCTGTAAAAGGCGGCGGGAGAGCCGGTCTCCCGCCGCGCGGTGTCAGTTCGTCTCCGTGTAATGCGCGCGGAACTCGGCCCTTGCGCCGTGCGCGCGCAAAAGCACGGTCGTCCGGCGGTGATCCGCGGGATTACCGGGGGATGTGCACAGGAAGCAGCGCTGACCCTCGGCGGGCTGTATACACAGAGACAGCGTTTTTCCGTTCAGGCGGAAGTGAATTTCAATTTCGCCATCCGACAGCACCTCGCGCACGTCCGAAAGGTATTCGTAGCCGTCAGCGCTTCCGAGGGGCTCGGCGGGAATCGTTTTTGCTCCGCATTCGCATTCGCCGTCCGAATGGAACACCCAGTCGAACGTGTGCGGCGCGGCGGCTTCGAAATGGGAAACGTCGGTCAGGCCGCCGTCCCGCACAAAGAGCGTGCGCTCCGCGACCGTCAGATCGTCCCAGTCGCCCTTCTCAACCTCGGCCTTCATGCGGCCGTCCGTCAGGCTGATGTGCGTTTTCAAAACGGCCTCCGGCGTTTTGCCGTCCACGGTCACGCAGCAATGCGCCGCGCCGCGGCGGTACCATGAGGACGTCATGGGATGGCCGTAGCCGGGCGTGCCGATGTCATCGGCGAACGGCGGCAGGATGACCGAGAGCGGATCCTGATGCATGTGGCTTCGCTCAAGAACACCGCTTTTCAGAATCGCGAACACGGGCGCGCGGAACACGCCGAGGTTCGTGTCCGGAAGCACCACCACGTCGCTCTGCGCGCTTGCGCACGCTTCGGCGCGCGATTCGGGCTTGGCAAAGAGCGCGTAGCCCGCGGTTTCGCGGATTTCGGGCGCGTGCGCAAGCACGGTTTCAAGCTGTTGGTCGAGCTCCGGCAAATCCCAGATTCGCGCGGCCCGCACCACAAGGGACGACAGGTGCAGGGGATACCAGCCGTCGTTCAGCGTCGGAAGCATCCAGCCGTCATAGGACAGGGTCAGCGGCGCGGTGAACGCCTTTTCCAGCGTTTCGGGAGCTGCGTCCGCGGGGTTTTCCTCGGCGTAGAAGGAATAGAAGTCCGTCAGCGCGGAGAGCGTATAATAATGGTAGCCCAAGGAGCATTCGCGCCACACGCCGTCCCTCGTGAAGCCCTTTCCGATCTGGTTGCGAATGCCGTATTCGCTGCTTAGCGCCTTGTTCAGCCATTCGTCCGAATGGAAGAAAACGCCCGTCATGCCGATGAAGCACATGAGCCACGTGGGAATGTTGTGGATGAAGCCCGTCTGCGGATACAGAAGCTCGCACATGGGGTGAAACAGCTTCTCATACCAGCGCGCGAGCGTCGCTTCCGAAATGCGGTCGCGGAATGGGCGCAGCGCCTTTAAAAACGCAATGCCCAGCACGGCCTCGTCCAGACACTGCCCCATGATTTTGCCCTTGCCCGCCGCGCGGCCGTGCACGGGGAACTGGTCGTAATGCTCGGCATAGAAATCGACGCACTTTACGATGAAATCAAAGGACGCGTCGTCGCCCGCGAGCGCGCTTACCGCGCAGTCCTCAAGCCGCTCGCCGATGGCGAAGCGATACAGATACACCCACGCTTCGTCCAGCTTCTGTCCGCTGGAAATTTTTCCGCAGTGCGGGCAGACAAAGTCGTTGTTTTCCTTATAATTCATGTCAATGTCGAATTTGAGGGTCGTCGTGCAGACGGGACACGCGAAATCGTGCGCCCAACCGCTTACGCGCGCGGGCGTGTCAAAAAACGTTTCGCGCAGATGCGCTGCCTGCGTCTGCGCTCTCTCAATGGCGGCGGAGAGGGTTCCCTTTTTCTGAAGCGTGCTTCGGATGAAATCGGCCGAATTGCAGAATGTGTAGCCTCGTGAAAGCATAAAATGACCTCCTTTTACACGGACATTATAAGCGGAATTTCGGCTGCCGTCAATCTTTGTGGCATTTGCCAAAATTACGGAAAATCAGTTGACGAATTTAAGGCCGGGTGCTATTATATTGAAACACTCAAACGAAGGGATGTTGCACCATGAGCCCGAAGAACAAGGGTATGTATCGTAAACCCAGAGTTAAGCTGGGGGGGGTGGGATGACGTAAGCGTATCCGCGATTTCCTACACCATCGGCATTCTGTTTGCGGTCGTCTGTTTTGTTCCGTTTTTGCTGGTAATTATTTACTCCTTCACGCCCTATGACCTGTATCTCAAAAATCACTTCGATTTTTTTCCGTCGAGGCTGACGCTTGACGCGTACAAAATGGTTCTGAATTACACCTATATCTGGACGGGCTATCGCAACACGATCTTCATTGCGGTAATCGGCACGGTGTGCTCAATGATTTTGATGATCATGACGGCGTATCCGCTGGTAAAAAAGGACATGATCGGCCATAAGCTCATCACCACGCTGTGGATTATTACGATGTTTTTCTCCGGCGGCATGATTCCCGATTATTTCCTGATGCGCTCGATGGGTCTTTTGAACAGCCTGTGGGCGATTATCCTGCCGGGTCTGCTGGGCTGCTACAACCTGATTCTGATGCGCAACTATATGGAGGGTCTGCCCGTGTCCCTTGAGGAGGCGGCGCTGATCGACGGCGCGAACGACCTTCAGGTGCTGTTTAAAATCGTGCTGCCGCTGTGCATCCCGATTCTTGCCACGCTGGGTCTGTTCACCGTGGTCGGCTACTGGAACAGCTACTTCTCCGCTATCATTTACCTGACCAAGCGCACCAAGTGGCCCCTTCAGCTGGTTCTGCGCGAGATCGTGTTCGAGTCCGGCGTGGACGAGGTGCAGCAGGGCATGGCGGCCGAGGAGCGCATGAGCGCGCCGTTCCTTCTGAAGATGGCGTCCATCGTGGTCACGACGGTTCCGATCATGCTGGTGTATCCCTTCCTGCAAAAGTACTTCATGACCGGCCTCGTGCTGGGCGGCGTCAAGGAATAAGGGGGGCGAAACGCATGACGACGATGACCAAGCCTGTCGGGAGCCGCGCCTCCCTGAAAAAGAAAACCGGCCTGCAGGGCAAGCTCACCCATATGTGGAAGCAGCGCTGGCTGTATCTGATGAGCCTTCCGGGCTTCGCCTTCCTGATTATCTTCAAGTACGTTCCGATGTACGGCGTTGTGATGGAGTTTGAAGAGTTCAACTTTAAGCTGGGCATCGGCGCAAGCCCGTGGATCGGTCTTCAGAACTTCGATCAGCTGTTCACCTCCGGCAAATTTGCCACGGTGTTCGTGAACTCGTTTGTGCTGAGCATCACGCGCTTCCTGATCACGTTTCCCATTCCCATCCTGCTGGCACTGATGCTGAACGAGATGCGCATCAAGTTCATCAAGCGCACGACGCAGACGCTGATGTATCTGCCGCACTTCATCAGCTGGGTGGTTCTGGGCTCTATTGCCACCAACTTCCTGAGCCTGACGGACGGCCTGATCAACGACATCATCGTTGCGCTGGGCGGAACGAAGATCAACTTCCTCGGCTCCGCGCAGTGGTTCCGCACCGTCATCATCGGCACCAACATCTGGAAGGAAGCCGGATGGGGCATGATCATCTACCTCGCGGGTCTTACCGCCATTAACCCCGAGTACTACGAGGCGGCGACGGTGGACGGCGCAAACCGCTGGGAGCGCATCCTTCATGTCACGTTGCCCGGCATCGCCAGCACGGTAGTGATCAAGCTGGTTCTGGACATCGGCGGCCTGATGAACAACGGCTTTGAGCAGATTTACCTGTTCCAGAACGACCTGAACATCTCCGTGTCCGAGGTATTTGAAACCTACACCTACAACATCGGCATCGTGGGCGGGCGCTATTCCTACTCCACCGCTGTGGGCATGTTCAAGAACATCATCGGAACGATTCTGATTTTCTCCACGAACCGAATCGCGAAAAAGCTCGGTGGAGCCACGCTTTACTGATTGTAGCGGCATATGCCGTTATGATAAAATCACAAGGAGGAGTGTATCAAATGAAGAAACTGTTGTCTCTGGTTCTCGCGATCGCCCTGCTGATGGGCGTGTGCGCCTTCACGGCTTCCGCCGAGGAAGACCGTCCCACGCTTCGCATGCTGCAGCGCCTGAACGCGGCCTACGTGATCGAGGGCAACCCCGTTATCGACGCGTGGGAGGATATTCTGGGCTTTAACCTCGAAATCGAGGCTCCGCCGATTTCCAACTACAGCGACCGCCGCAACGTCATCATGGCCTCCGGTGACCTGCCGGACATCATCTATGTCGGCGACACCGGCACCAACTACGTCAAGTGGGCGACCGACGGCCTGCTGCTTGACCTCACCGAGTACTTCAACGAGGAAACTCTGCCGCATCCCTACAAGGTGCTGACCGAGGACGAGCTGTACTCCGTGCGCATTCCGTCCCTCGACAACCACATCTACTCCCTGCCCCGCGTGCAGACCAAGCCGTGGGACTGCATCATCTACCGCGCGGACTGGCTGGAGAAGCTCGGTCTGGAGGTTCCCAAGACGGTTGAGGAGTTCAAGGAAGTTATGATCGCGTTCGCGACGCAGGATCCCGACGGAAACGGCGTTGACGACACCTACGGCTGGTGCTACAACACCGCCATGGGTCCGGAGCATCGCTCCATGCTGTCCGGCTTCGGCATCCGTCCCTCCGACGTTCCGGATGAGAACGGCAACTACGTCCTCATGCAGGCGCAGGACGCGTACATGGAGTACCTTGACTGGATCAAGGAAATGTACGACGCGGGCGCGGTTGATCCCGAGTTCTATCTGGTCACCATGTATCAGGACGACGATCTGTGGGACGCCGGCAAGATGGGCGCGAGATACTGCAACAGCGTTATCGAGCACCTGATCTCCTACGGTGCGTCTCGCGAAGCCTTCAAGGCCGCCAATCCCGACGCGACCCTCGTGGCCGGCCCCGCCCTCATGAAGGAAGGCGAGACGGTTGCCAACGTATACTACTGCCCGCAGATTTGGGGCAACTACGCCATCAGCGCGGACACCAAGTATCTGGAGGAGGCGCTCCGCTTCCTCGACCTCGGCTACACCGATGAAGTCAACGAGCTGCTGATGTTCGGCGTTCAGGGCATCACCTATGAGACCTTTGATCCCGTCCGCCGCTACGCCTCCAAGACCGAGGAGCAGAAGCTCAACTCCGACAAGTACGTCGCTTCCTACGCCACCATCAACTATCAGCGCGAGGACAAGGGTCTGCTGATCGCCAACGGCAACACCGAGGAAGAGGTTCAGCAGTTCATCACCGCGTATGATGAGATCGGCGCCGAGGAGAACCGCGTGTTCTACCTGAGCGGCGGCTCCCTCGTGGGCGTGAACGAAGTGAAGGTTGCCATTGCGGACGCCGGCATCGACGACAAGTTCAACGAGCTGCGCACCGGTTATATCTGCGGCAACGTCGAGCGTGAAGAGCTGGTCGATTTCATCAACAATGAAATGGTTCCCGCCTATCAGCCGATCCTCGACATCTACGCCGAGAACGACCTGAACAAGTAATCCAATTTCAAGCGTGCGCCCTCCGGAAAAACCGGAGGGCGCGTGTGTTTTTGGAGAAAGCGAAGGAACTGGTGCGTTCAGCTGTGTTTTCCGTAGGTTTTCGCGGCCGAGCTGATCGCTGTTGGATAGGATGGATGACATTTGATCCGTTTTGTAGATTTTCCTTTAGAAAGTTATGAATGCAGGTTTTGCGTCTGAGACACGAAAAAAAACGGCGGAGGAAACGGTTCCTCCGCCATGGGGTTACAGCGAATATCTGGCTCGTTCGCCGCCGATCAGCGGCGGGCGCGTGCGGGCGCAGGTGAGAAGCGCATCGCCTACGCGGTTCGCGCTCAATCGAACGGGCACGGCCACGGCGCGCAGGTGCATGCCGATCAGCGTCTGGCCGATGTCCATGCCCGCGTCCGCGGAAGCGGAGGCGGCGAGCACGGGGTTCTTCATCAGCCGATAGGCGGCGCTCGCGCAGCTGCCGCCCGCCTTGGGATGTGGCACGGCGAACACCACGGGGAGGCCGAATCGCTCGGCAACCTCGCGCTCCACGACGAGGGCGCGGTTCAGGTGCTCGCAGCACTGGAACGCGGGCGCGAAGCCGGCGGAGGCGGCGGCGTCCAGCACCGCCCGGGCGATTTCCTGCCCGAGGTCGGGGTTGGACGCGCGGCCGATCGTGCCGCCGCCCACCTCACTGGTGGAGCAGCCCACGACCAGCAGCCGAACGGGGTTAAAGTCCGCCCGCTCAAGAAGCGCCAGCTCGCGCGCGAGCGAATACACGGTTTCGTAAATGGTCATATTACACCCTTTTGAGCGTTACCCAGTCGTTCTTCGCGCTGGATTCGTAGATCGTCTTCACAAGGCACAGCGCCGGGAACGCGCTGCGGCCGTCGATTTCGAATTTCTCGCCCTTCTGGAGGCAGTCGTACAGGCGGGTGATTTCGAGAATGTGACCCGCGCCCCAGTAGCTCTTCGTGCCCAGCTCCTTCGCGTCATCGCCGCGGGCGAGCAGGGTGGGGATGCCGTCCTCAATTTTAAACAGCTTGTCGGCCAGCAGCTGATAGGTGCCGTTTTCAAACACCATTTCCAGCAGGATGGGGGAGTCCACGCCGTAGCTCGTGGTGGCGTGAATCACGCCGGTGGCGCCGTTTTCATATTCGAAAACCGCGTGGCAGTTGTCCTCCACCTCAATCACGCCGTCCAGCAGGTCGGTGGTCACGTGGCCGCGCACGCGCTTGATCGGGCCGCCCAGATAGCTGAGCAGGTCGAGCGTGTGAATGGACTGGTTGATCAGGCAGCCGCCGCCCTCCGTCGCCCACGCTCCGCGCCAGCCGCTTTCGGTGTAATAGGGCGCGGTGCGGTGCCAGCACACGGACGCGCGCGCGCAGAGCAGCCTGCCCGGCTCGCCGGAATCGATGATCTGCCTGAGCATGGCGGAGGAGGGGATGAAGCGGTTCTGGAAGATCACGTTCAGGGTGCCCTTCGCCTCGTCCGCGGTGCGGATCATTTCCTCCGCGTCCTCGATCGTGGAGGCCATCGGCTTCTCGGTCAGCACATGCTTCCCGGCCTTCAGCGCGGCAATGGCCATGGGCGCGTGCAGATAATGCGGGGTCAGCACGTGCACGATGTCGATATCGCCGCGCGCGACGAGCTTCGTCCAGTCCTCCATCGGCTCCGCGCCGGTCTGCGCCGCGGCGGCGGCAAGGCGGTCGGGCTTCACGTCGCACACGGCGACGATTTCGGCATTGTCCATCTGCATCAGTGCGCCGATGTGCTGGCGACTGATTCCGCCGCAGCCGATCAGGCCGGCGCGAATACGTTTGCTCATGGCGAAAACCTCTCATCCGTTGATATTTTTAAATGTATACATGGCGATGGACGCGGCCACCGCAAGGTTCAGAGAATCGATTTCGTCCGACTGCGGAATGCGCACGGACTGGCCGTAGGTCTGGAATATTGCGGGAAGCCCGGCCGCCTCGTTGCCGAACACGAGCGTGTGCGGATGCCCGGCGGCTCGCGCCGCGTCGTTCAGCGGGATGGAGCCGTCCAGCATGAAGGGGTAGGTTTCCCTTTCGGGGAACTCGGCGCGGTATTCGTCAAACGAATCGTACACGCGCGCGTTCAGCCGGAAAAACGCGCCCATGGACGCGCGCAGCACGTGCGGGTCGAACACGTCCACGCACGGGCGCACGACGGCCAAATTTCGGCAGCCGAAGCCCACAGCGGCGCGGCACGCGGTGCCCAGATTCCCGCCGTCGGAAATCTGACAGAACACGGCGTGGTCGGACGCGGGATCGAGCGTAAGATGGTATTTTTCAAACACCAGCGCCGCGAAGCAGTTGTCCTTTTTGCTTTCCCGCTTCAGCACGCGCTCGGCCATTTCCTCGCGGACGCCCAGCGCCGCGCATCGTGCGCGAAGCTTTTCCACGCCCTCGCTGCCCAGCCCGTCCGGATGCAGAAGCAGCCGCTGCACCGCGCCGGGACGGCTGTCCAGCAGCGCGTGGCACGGGTACAGACCCAGACAGTAGCTGTAATCGGCGCGCTTGTCGTAGGGCTCAAGCTTCGGCATGAAATTCCTCCCCGGACGGTCTCAGTTCGCCCTTATTATACATCACTCGCCGGAAATAAGCAATTCTATTTGCGAAGAATTTCGCGCGGAAATGGGAATTTGAACAAATGACAGCGCTAACAGGCGGGCTGGCGCTTCCCTTCGGATTCGCCGACCCGCCCTATATAGAATGGTAGGTTTTCCTTTAGCCAGCGTCCCGGGCGCCTGCGCCGGGCGCGGCGCTGCGGACGCGGTATTCGGTTACGTTCTTCACCGTCTCGCCGTCGATCTGCAGGGCGCACGGGCGGTCAAAGGATACGCGAATATCGTGGCCGGACACCACGTCCACCATTTCCGTGTGCTTCACGTGCTCGCCCTTGAAGATGGACGGGAACACGATCAGCGTTTTCAGCCGGCTGCGGCAGTGCAGCACGACCGCGGAGACCGCGCCGTCCGGGTTCCCGCGGTCCTGCGCGGGCGCAACGTCCATGCCGCCGCCGTAGAAGCGTCCCTTCATCGTCGGCGCGAGCCACACGTTTTTATACGTGCGCGTGCGGCCATCCACGGTGACGCTGGCCTTCATCGGCCGAAAATGGAAGAGAAGCCCCTTAATCGCGATTCCGGCATAGTTGATCTTCTGCTTTCCCTCGGCGCGCATGCGGTCGCCCACCTCGCAGCAGTAGCCGTCGATGCCGTAGCCGATGCCGTTCAGGAACGCGTGCCGCGTTCCGTTTACCTCCACAATCGGAAGTCCGCGCAGGTAGGGATTCAGGAGCACCGTCTCACTCGCCGCGTTTTCGCGCACGTCGTTCATGAAATCGTTGCCCGAGCCGGTCGGGTAATAGTAGATCGTCTGGGAAGGCGCTGCGCCATTCAGCGCATTTGCGAAATGGTTGAGCGTGCCATCGCCTCCGGCGAGAATCACCATGTCCGTGCCCGGAAGGCCGCGCAGAAACGCCGCCGCGTCCAGCTTTGTCACGTCGCAGAGCGTCACGTCCTGCCCGCGCATCCGTTTTGCCAGCGCCTGCGCCCGCGCTTCACCCTGCCCGCCGCCCGCCAGCGGATTATACAGTATGTACGTCATCGCTTTCTACCCCTTGTATTCATTTAGCTTTTCCTGCATCATACACGCGGCCTCGCGCGTCACCTCGTCCGTGCGCCGTCCGCGCGCGTCAACCGTTCCCAGAATGTCAAAATATACGTCTGTCCTTCGAAGCGGGAAATTCCGGTGGATTTTCTCCGTTCCGGCGATTGTGGCCACGACGATGGGCACGTTCGCCCACGCCGCCACATTCATGCAGGCCGCATGCATCGGCTGCAAATCGCAGCTGTGCCCGCGGTGCCCCTCCGGGTATACACCGATTGCGTCCACCGCGCCGGTTTTCAGAAGCTCCGAGGCGCGCACCAGCGTGAGCGCCGACGAACGCGCGTCGTTTCGGTCAATCGGCAGATAGCAGCTTCGCCGGATCATTCGCCCGCCGATGGGTATCCGGAAATTTTCCGGCTTCGAAATGAATGCCAGACGCACAGGGCGCAGGCACGCGCTCTGAATCATGTTGTCGAAGTTGGAAAGATGGTTGGAAATGAGCACGAAGCGTCCGTCCGCGGGCAGACTCTCGCGCCCGGTCACATGCACCCGCGCGCCCGCGGCTTCATATAAAAAGCGATAGCCGGAGTTCAGAAGCGCGCCGTAAAACCGCGACGGGCGGTCGTATTCCTTTCCCTTCGGAATCATAAGGCTCGCAAGCCATAGAAACAGCCAGTATACGCCCGCCGCCGCAGCCACGCCCGCCAGATACATCAGCGGCAGCTTCCAAATAAGCGCCCACGAAGCCGGCACATGCCACACGGCGCACGCGCCCAGCGCAAGCACCGCCCCGAAAAGCCCAATCGCCTTCACGCTTCCGCGCTCCCTTCTCGGCAACCCTATGTTGTCTCAAAGCATACCACGCCCCTGTCTTCCGCGCCATCGGCAATTTCTCCCGTTTGCCAAAAAACCAGACAAATGCCCCGCATTCCCCAGATTGTGCGTAAAATCACTGTTTTCCATTAAGATTTTGGGATGGATTATGCCAACAAAAAAAGACGCGCCGTTCGCACGTCTTTCATAGAGTTACCGCTTTGTCTCATTTAAGAACGCTGTCACCTTTGGATTTTCTATGCTGCGTACCTTTTTGCGCCATTGGCTGGGCGCCAGTCCGTAGCGACGGACAAATTGGCGGTTGAACGATGAAGCGGTTGCAAATCCGTTCATTTCGCTGATCTGCATGACGGAATAGTCGCAGTTGTACAGCTGTTCGCAGGCATGCTCAATTCGGACGTGCTCGATATATTCGAGAGGAGATCGTTCGAATATCTGCCGGAAAAGCCTTCTGAAATGCGAGGTGCTGATATGGCAGCATTCGGCCAACGTGTCGATTCGAATGTTTTCCGCGTAATGCTCGCTGATATATTGCACCGCAGGCGTCAGGCTCGTCGCAAGCTTGCCAAAGTCGCTGTGGCTTTGCCCCTCGCTGCGCACCAGCCTTAAAAACATGACGGCCGCCGCGCTTTGCAGGCATCGCACGACCGCGCGGTAATCCTTTTCTTTTTCCGCCATTTCCTCACACAGGAGCGCGAGAATGGCATACAGATTCGCGTGCTCCGTTCCCCGGATTACGCAGCAGGCGCCATTCAGCTCATGCTGAAAAGCGCCGATTGCGGATTGCATTCCGGGGCTCAAATCCGTGCATATTTTCACAATATTGGTATAAATCCAGTTCCACTCGCAAACACAGCCGTCATTTGCCGTGGTTGTATGAAGCGTGTTGGGCGGCATAATGATGACTGCCGGAGCTTCGACCTCATACTTTGTGGTCTCCGTATATACATGCCCCTTGCCCTTCTTTAGCAGCCCGATTTCCATGCAGTTGTGAAAATGCAGGTCTTCAATAGGGCCGGGCTTCGTTGTCCAGTTTCCGCCTGTCAATGCGACAAGCGGAAATTCTACTGAAAGATCGAAGTGCCGGTATGCGATTTCAACCTTCTGCTTATTCATGGTGCGTTTTCACTCCTTGATGGAGCCGATCATGATTCCGCCGACGAGATACTTCTGAAGGAGCGGGTAAATGAACAGGATCGGCAGTGTCGTAACGATCACGCTTGCCTGCTTGATCGTTTCAAGCACAAAGTCGTGATCCGCCGCCGATACGCTGTTCAGCATGTCCAGCTCGCTTCCCTGAATCAGCAGATTCCGCAGAACCAGCTGAAGCGGATGCTTCGAGGATTTGCCAAGGTAAATGAACGCCCGAAACCAGCTGTTCCAGTGGTTGACGCCCGAATACAGCACCAAGACCGCAATTGAAGGCCTGCACAGCGGAATGAAGATTTTCCAGAGAATCTGAAAATGGTTCGCGCCGTCCAGAAAGGCTGATTCAGAGAGCGATTCGTGAATGCCGGACATGTAGGTGCGCACGATGATCATGTTATACGCGTTCAGCATGACGGGCAGGGTGAGCGACCACAGCGAATCGTACAGCCCGTAGTTTCGGATGACCATGTACGTCGGAATCAGTCCGCCCGAAAAATACATCGTCAGCACGATATACATCATGATGGCGTTTCGCCAGAGCACGTGCTTCCTTGAGAGTACATATGCCGTAGGCAGCGTAATGGCGACCTCTAAAATCACGCCCGTGACGACGATGAAAAGCGTATTCTTATATCCGTTCAGAATCTGATAGTTGTTCAGTACGGACTTATACGCATCCAAACTGAAGCCCGCGGGCTTATACACGAAGCCGGAGACCTTCGCCAATTCAGAGGGCGCCGACAGAGACACGAAAATCGAATACAGAAACGGGTACAGGCAGATCACGCAAAGAAGCGTTATGACCGTCACATCGAAGCCAATGAAGATCTTGTCTCCAGTCGTTCTTTTCATGCTTATCGCCTCCTTACATCAGAGAAGTATCGCCTACGCATTTGGCAATGGCGTTTGCTGAGATCAGCAGAAGGAAGTTGATCACCTTATTGAACAGATCGACCGACGCGGAATAGCTCCAGTTCATTTCTACAATGCCCTTGCGATAGACATAGGTGGATATGACATCCGACGTCTCGTAGATGGAAGGATTGTACAAAAGCATTACCTTCTCACTGCCGACGTTCATCAACTGACCAATTTGCAAAATGAGCATGATGATAATCGTGGAGGAGATGCATGGAATCGTCACATGAAAAATCTGCTGCCGCTTGTTTGCGCCGTCGATCACCGCCGCCTCATACAGGGACGCGTCGATGCTCGTAATTGCCGAAAGATAGATAATCGAGCTCCAGCCCACGCTCTGCCAGATTCCCGACGCCACATAGATCGTGCGGAAATATTTGGAATCCTGCAAAAATGAAATCCTCGGGCCGCCGAACAGAGCCAGAATATCGCTGAACAGACCCGTGCTCAGGGAGAAATTGACGATCAGGCCACAGATAACTACCGTCGATACGAAATGTGGCAGGTAGGTAATCGTTTGGGCGAGACGCTTGAACCTGTAGAACGGCAGTTCCGAGAGAAGAATCGCCAGAAGAATCGGCGCGGGAAAGCCAAAGATCAGGTTGTACAGGCTGATCAGAATCGTATTTCGAACGAGTCTGCCGAAGAAGATGTTCTGGACGAACTCCTTGATATACGTAAGACCGTTCCATTCGCCTACAAAGAATCCTTTGAAGCCGATGCCGGGAACAAATTCCGTAAAGGCCATCATGTTCCCGGCCATCGGAATATACGCAAACATGAAGTAGAACACGATTGCCGGCAGAATCATCAGATACAGCATCCAGTTACGCTTGGAATCTCTTTTTATGTTGGCCCACGCAAACTTTCTTTCCTTGCTCTGCATACATTTCCCTCCCCAAATGGTTCGCATGCAGTTGAGCCCGCATGCAAGGAGCCACGCGTCGGTTATCTCGCCATGTAACGGTCGTATGCCGTCTGTTCAAGCTCGATCATTCGTTCAATGCCCATGGATTCCAGCACGGCGCGGTATTCCGGATACTCGTCCAGCGAGCGCTTGCCCTGAATGAACAGGGAAATCTGTTCCTTCATGTAGCTGTCAATGTCGTTGAACAGAGACGCGTACTCGTTCGCTTCGTCAACCGTCATCGTGACCGGGGGCATGATGTGCTCGATCATGTTGTTATCGCGCCAGACCTCCAATACCTTCTCGGTTTCCGCCGGATACTGATAATAGTTGTGGCTCAAGCCGTCCAGCATCTTCATCGGCCAGTTCGTGCCGAGGATGCCGTACACTATGCGGGTCGCGACGTTATCGGCGCCTTCACCCTGAAGCGGAATCAGATACTGAAGGTCGCGGGTATATTCGCCGTCGACAATCGCGTAGCAGAAGCCCTCGACGCCGTGCTGGAAGGTCGCGAGGTTTTCCTCGCCATAGAACCAGTCAAGGAAGCGAGCTGCCGCTTCGACGTTTGAAAACTTCGTGGAGATGGCTGCAGAGGCATTGCCCGCGTAGCTGTTCTGCATGTGGCCGAACTGCGGCTCCGCGCCCTCTTCTTCCGCAAGGGAACGGCCGGCGACGCCAACCCAGCCCTTATCGGCGTTCACGTACTGAAGCCCCGCGATCGTGGCGGAGGACTGCGCGATGCAGGCCCACGCTTCACCGTTGGAGAATTTGGCAAGAGAGGTCGCCTTGTTGATCGAGGGCATATCGGGATCAATCAGGCCGTTTTCAAACAGGCGGTTGAGCCAGACGAGGAAGTCATAGTAGTTTTCCTCATACTCGCCGAAATGAACCACGCCATTGTCCACATACCAGCCGGATTTCAAGCCGAAGCCCGACTGCAGAATCGTTCCGTAGCCCTGATCGCCGGTGAACAGGAAGCGATACTCGAAGGTGAGGCCGCATTCCATGCCGTTCTCCTTGAAGATGGTCAGAACTTCTTCAAGCTCCTCGGGCGTGGTGGGAATCTGCAGGTCGAATTCGTCCAGCTTATCCTGCCGATAGCCAAAGCCGTAGAACGTCTGGTCTCTGGCGGCACGCAGGAGCGGGAACACGTACATGGTTCCGTCGTCCGTAACGACGTCCTTTGCCCAGAGCTCGTTCTCCGCCAACACCTTGGTCAGGTTGGGACAGTACTGCTCGATCACGTCGTTGAGCGGAATGATGATTTTGGACTCAATCGCCTTCGTTGGGCCGCCCGGATAGCTCAGCCAGTTGTTAATGAAGATATCCGGGTAGTTGCCGCCGGCGATCATCACGTTAATATCCTCGGTGTTTCCGGTTGCGCGGCCGTCCGCGCCCCAGCATTCCAGCTTCACGCCGGTCTGCTTTTCGATGATGTCCCAAATGTAGTAGTCAAGCGCCCAGTCCGGAATGCTCTCGCGTGCAGTCTCATCTATGTTGACGGTGAGAGTGACGGGCTCCAGCGGGTAGACGGAAGCTTCCGCATGGCAAAGCGCCATGGAGAAAAGCATCGTTGCCATCAGAACGAGGCAGAGAATACGCTTCATTTGTTATCCTTCCTTTCTGTTCTGTCGTACAGTATTGTATCCCATTTGGGGAGGGAGGGATCCGTTTAATGCCTATAGCCGTTCAGGGGCTTTGGATTCAGCTTGACGCGCAGGATGATGCCGGGATAGACGAACGCGCCGCAGTCGATCTCGTCGCCTCTGCGCTGAAATTCGCAGACCCAGTTGAGGTTTTCGTCGAAATGCCCTTCTTCAATCGTCAGTGCCGCCAGTTCGGTTGACGCCCGGCTGACGTAGGTCGTGTATGGGCGCGGGTCATAGGGATCCGCCCGGCGGAGAAAGCGCGCCGTGAAGCCGACGCCCGCGATGAAAAATTCATCGTCCGACGCTTCATACACGATGGCCCGGCCGCGCTGGTTGAAAAGCTCCGGGTTTTCCGCAAGCCTGCGTGCTACACGCATGTTTCGGCCAAGCGGAGAACCCTTCTTGCCGCGCGACGTGTAGTAGAACGTAATGTGCCAGTTTTTCCGCAGCACATGCGTCAGATCCTGATATTCCTCCTGCGACACGGCGAAGATTTTTTCCGTTCCGCCATAGCGCAGCAGCGCGGGCGCCATCAGGGAGAGCATCTGCATGGAGTCTGCAACGGGCTGCGAAGCGTCTGTCAGCGTTCCATCTATTTTCAACGTGTGCTCCGCGCCAAATCCGCAAATGCCAATCGCGCCGAAGTCGCCGGCCGCGTGCAGGATATTGACCGCGAAGGAATCGTCCGCCGTGCCGGTCTCCGGGATGAAGAGCGGATTGTCCGCCCGCGTGTGCGACGCGCATACGCGCAGATAGCCGGCCTTGTTGGAAATGTAAATGTCCGGGGCGCAGATCGAAATACTCGGAGCGCCAATTTTGTATACGTCGATCACGCGGCCGACCGGACTGCCGGAGGAGTAACTCTGTCCGGCGAGCTCCTGACGCAGCTCGCCAACCACGGCGTTCATATACATGGGCAGATCGTAAACCTGTTTTCCGGCGGAGGCAATGGACTCGATGACCTGCGCAAATTGCCAGCAGGTGAAAACCTCGTGCGCGTGCCTTCCGAAATGATTATACCAGTCACGCCCTTCGTCCTTTGCGCCGCTGTCCGGGATGACCAGATTCATCAGCGCGTCCGGCACGCCTTTGGAAAACGCGAGGTTCGCGGCTTCCGAATAGCACCGATCGAGCGGATACAGGCCAATTTCGTTTTCCACCTGTACGGCGATTACCGTGCGTTCCTTTTCGTCGATTCTGCGGATTGCCTTCATCATTTCGACAAAGGCGGCCTTATCCGCTTCATAGCAGGCAGTGCAGAACGGCGAAATCTGAGGCGTGACCTCTCCGTCCGGCGCGACGGCCATCCAGAATCGCTCCGGATCAGCCTTTACCCATTCCGGGACATATGTCATGTCGGAATTCTTGCTGGATCCGAACCAAAGGATCACCAGCTTCAGCCCGGATGCCCGCACGCGGAGAATCAGCTCCTCCACCTGCGAGAGGTCATAAACGCCTTCCTCCGGTTCCAGCTGATACCAGTATACCGGTACCTCCAGCGTGTTTCCATGGTATTGCTTCACTGCCTCAATGGCGCTGTCGATCATTTCCCAGCAGCCGTTGCTCGAATTGTGCGCCTGAAGTCCCAGTACATAGATCGGCTTTCCGTCCCTGTCCGTGAATATCGTTCGCATCGGTTACTCTCCCTCTATGTCAGCATAATGTTCAGAATGTCGCGATCCGTTTCCTTCATGCCTACCCTGCCGATATGCCCCACGCAGGATATGGTCTTGCCTGTATTCTGCCGCAGGATGCCTGTGTAGGCCTGATAGGCCTTCCCACGCATGGCCAAATGGTGCGCCATCATTGCGGCGTCCAGACAGGTAGCGATTTTTGCTGCGCAGGAAATCTTGGCTCCGTCGCATATAATGCCGGGAATGTTGGCCAGCGTGTTGTCAATGGTCGCTCGAATCTGCTCCATCGTACCGCGCGCCAGATAGGTAATTGCCGCGCCCGACGCGCAGCAGGCCGAAACCGCGCCGCAGAATGCCGAGAGCCTGCCAATAAATTCCTTCTGGTAGATGGTAAGCAGGCTGGAAAACGCCAGCGCCCGCACCATTTTTTCCCGCCCGATCAGCTTTTCCCGACAATACACGATCACTGGCACGGTAGAGGCAATGCCCTGATTGCCGGAACCGGAGTTGATGATGACCGGCATGTCGCAGCCGTCCATGCGCGCCTCCGACGCCGCGGCGGTGTAGGCCTTCATGCGCGTTTCGACGTGATCCGCGCGAACCTCCATTAAAACCTTTCCGATGCCAAGCCCATAGTCGCCGGACAGTCCTTCGCAGGCAATATCGATATTCATGCGAATGGCTGGTTCGAAAAGCGCGTTCAGCGCGTCCAGCGGCGCTTCATCCGCGAACGTGCGGATGCCGTCGAGGTTCAGGAGTGATCGGTCGGCCGACGGGTCATGCGGCGCAGCCGTGTCCGAGCGGAAGACGACTGTGCCGTCCTTCTCCATGCGCGTCACGTTCGTGTGCTCATGACATACCTCGACCAGTGCGCTGTGCGCGCCTGCCTGCGCTTCAAGGATGAAATGCAGGGGTGCGTCCGACTCCAGCAGCGTAACCTCGCAGCGTCCCTCGGAGACAAACGTTCGCGCCCTTTGACGCTGCTCCTCGGTAACGGCTTCAAGAACCTCCATTATGTCATTTGCGTTTCCGCCAAAGGCGCCCAGCGCGACCGCCGCTTCAATTCCCTTCATGCCGCCAGAATTGGGGATCTGCACACAGCGGACATTCTTGATGATATTTCCGCTGCACTGCGCCTTCAGGCGCTCCGGCTCCATGCCCAGCGTTTCCCGAAGCCGCGCGGCGGCATAGCTTAAGGAAATTGGCTCCGTGCATCCCATCGCCGGAATCAGCTCTTCCCGAAGTATGGCAAGATACGTTTCCATCATGTGGGTATTCATAGCTTTCCTCATCAGCCTAAAATGGACTCGATTTCATTCAGCTCTTCCTGCGTGAATTCCGTTCTGTGAACCGCCTGAATGTTTTCTGTTATCTGCTCCGGGCGGCTTGCGCCGATCAGCGCGGAGGTGACGACCGGATCCCGGAGAACCCATGACAGCGCCAGCTGCGAAAGCGTTTGGCCGCGAGACTCGGCGATTTTGGCAAGGCGCGCAACCTTATCGAGTTGCTCCGGACGGATGTTTTGAGGCTTCAGATAACGAGGATCATGTCCGGCTCTGGAATCGGCTGGAATGCCATTTAGGTACTTCCCAGTCAGGATTCCGCCCGCGAGCGGCGCGAAGCAGATGCAGCCGACCTGCTTTTCGCGCAGAACGTCCGTAAGACCGTCTTCAATCCATCGGTTCAGCATGGAATAGCTCGGCTGCTCGATGAGGCAGGGCGTTCCCAGCTTCTGAAGCGTTTCGATTGCCCGCGTGGCTTCCTGCGGCTTGTAGTTGGAAATTCCCACGTAAAGCGCCTTGCCGCTTCGAACGATCGAGTCGAGTGCGCCCATCGTTTCCTCAATCGGCGTGTCGGGGTCGGGTCTGTGGTGATAGAAGATGTCAACGTAGTCCACGTGCATTCGCTTGAGCGACTGATCGATGGAGGCGATCAGGTATTTTCGGCTTCCGTGATCTCCGTACGGACCCTTCCACATATCGTATCCGGCTTTGGTGGACAGAATTAGCTCGTCGCGGTGCGTATGCCAGTCGCGATCCATGTGAACGCCGAAATTGCGCTCCGCCTCGCCGTAGGGCGGGCCGTAGTTGTTGGCGAGATCAAAATGCGTGATTCCATTGTCAAACGCTGTCCGAAGAAGGCTCTGCTGCACGCCAAAGGGCGTAATGTTTCCAAAGTTATGCCATAGACCCAACGAAATCGCCGGGAGCAAAATGCCGCTTCTGCCACAGCGTCTGTAAACCATGGTGTCATATCGATTTTCAGCGGGAATGTACGTCATGTGTACCGCTCCTTTTCTGTCGTATTTATATCTTTATTTTACATATGCCTACAACGTAATGCAACCCCATATAGCGGCGGAAATTGTGCAGAAATGATCATTTTGGACGCGCAGCAAAATTGTCATTCCTGTTATATTCCATTCCTTTTGAATGGCGGTTTTATTGTCCGTGTTAAACCGTTTGCCTGATTTTTCCTATATTTCGCATGATTGAAGGCACTTATGAACGCTTGACTTCTGAATAATGATTGAAAACGCTCGAAATTCGGCGCATACATGCTATAATGTCGCTTCGGTTTATGCTATACTGTATGATAAAAGGAAAGAACGACAGAAAGGAATTTTGATTATGACTAAAACGGAACGCATCATGAACACCCTTGAGGGACGCCCCGTTGACAGACCTCCCGTTTGCTTCTGGCGGCACTTCGGCAACCTTGAACCGGCAGAAACCGTAAAAGCGCATCTTTCTTATTTCCATGACAGCGGTATCGACCTGCTCAAAATGATGTGTGACGAATTTTTCGTCTATCCGATGGACGTAAACGCTACACCGGAGGAAATTCTGCGCATGAGGCCGCTGGGATCCGCTTCCTATTATGTGAGGGGACAGGCAGAACGGGCTTCTCAGATCAATGAAGCGCTGCATGGCGAGGCCTTTACTCTCTATAACGCGTTTTCACCCTATGCAACGCTCAAGCATACGCTGGGCGATGAAAAAAGCATGGCACTCATTCGCGAGCATGAGGAGGCCGCGCTGCATCTTTTGAACATCATCTGTGAGGATACCTGCGAGATTGTGAAGGCTGTTCTGACAGAGTCCGGCACGATGGGCATGATGCTTCCCCTCCAGGGGGCAGAACATGGCCGCTTCAGCGACGAAGATTACGCCCGCTTGGTCGCGCCGACCGAACGCACCGTAATCGAATGCGCACAGAAATATTCCAATAAGAACCTCCTGCATATGTGCGGCTGGGACGGCATTCCGGATCATTTGGAGCGCTGGGAAGGCTACCAGACGCGCATGATCAATTGGGATGTGGACGTGGAAGGCCTTTCTCTTGCCGACGGGCGGAAACGTTTTGGCGACAGGGTTCTGCTGGGCGGCTTTAACAATCGCCCCGGCACCCTGCTGACCTCTGGCTCTAAGGCCGATATTCAAGCGTTTACTCGTAAGCTTCTCTGGTCTGCCGGTCGCGATCGACTGATCATTGGCGCGGACTGCTCTATTCCGAAGGATATCGATCTCGTGAGAATCCATTGGGTCATCGAAGCGCTGGAGGCGTAAACATCTTACATATGTTCGATTTACAGGGATAAATGGGAGGCGGGGCGGATATAATACCCGATACCGGGAAAAACCGGAATTCAATCGGGAGGCCCCTTCTTATGAACGTTAGAAAGCTTCTGCCCCTTCTGATTGCGCTGGCCGTTATGCTGGTTGGCTGCGCTTCCACGAACGAACCTGCCGACACGCTGTCGCCCACGGTACCGGCGGTGACCGTGCCCGCCGCGACGGTGCCCGCGGAGACCGCGCCCGCGGACGGGATACTGAACACCGAGGCACCCACTGCGACGGCTGAGCCTACGGCGACGCCCGCGGCTTGAGAGGCTGCACGGTTGGGGACGGGATTCTGAATGCCGAGGTATCTGCCGCGACGGCCGAGCCTACGGCGACGCCCGCGGCTTGAGAGGCTGCGCGGTTGGGGACGGGATTCTGAATGCCGAGGTATCTGCCGCGACGGCTGAGCCTACGGCGACGCCCGCGGCTTGAGAGGCTGCGCGGCGGGGGACGGAGGGCGGGGGCGCTTACGCTCCCCCCAATGTCAGAAAGATAAGGTAATACCGAACCATCCATCATGAGGGCGAAGTGGT
>CAVERI010000046.1:0-22414 GCA_963618055.1 bacterium
GGGTTGTAGCCGAGTTCTTTGGCTGCGGCGCGCAGTTTATCCCCCTCGTAAGCGCGATCCATAAGAAGTGACTGCCCATTACTGCATGCCGGGGTGAAGAATAGCAGCTTCATTCCTTCCGGTGAATCGTGGTTTGCTCCGCTGGAGAGTGAAAAACTGACAGCCGATCGGTCAGATGCGGTAACCATATGAATTTTCGTGGTGAGTCCTCCTCGCGATCTTCCGATTGCCTGCTTTCCTCTTTTTTTAAAGCGCCTGTCCCATCCGGATGAACCTTGACGGACGTGCTGTCAAGGCATACCACTTCCACGTTGATTTGGATGATGCCCTCCGTTTGCAGGGCGGCAAATACTCGACTGAGCACCCCGTTCTTGCTCCATCTGTTCATGCGAACATAAATTGTATGCCAATTCCCATAGGCTTTCGGCAGTGCCCTCCATTTGCAGCCGTTTTCCGTGACATACAGAATCGCATTTATCAGTTGAAGGTTGCTCATACTGACGTTCCCGCGCTGTGTCGGGAGATACTTTGCTATCCTCTCGTACTGCTCCTGTGTAATTTGCATGTCCCCATTATACCAGTTCTTCTCTTTATTGTCAATAACGTGAACACACTCTAGTAGCGGTAGGGACTGCATCTATCCAAAAGAATGTCGGCAGAGATGCTTTAATAAATCTGACTGAGCCAGAAATGGATAGATTAACATTCCCAAATGGATTTAGGGTTCAAACCGTGTCCGAGTTCTGTGTTGATACAAAATCCGGTTCTACTCCGTCTCGCACAAACAATGAATATTGGGAGAACGGAATGATCCCTTGGATTAAGTCGGGGGAAGTACATAACAACATCACGTTACAAACGGAAGAATGTATTACTCCGTTAGGGTTGAATGAGAGTTCAACCAAACTACTTCCAAAGGATACCGTTCTCATGGCGATGTACGGTGTTACCGCTGGAGAGGTCGGTTATCTTGCAATCGAAGCAACTACCAATCAAGCAATTTGCGGAATGATTTGCCAGTCTAAAGCCGAAGCTGCATATTTGTACTTCTCGCTTATTCAAAGCCAAGCGGCAATAAGCAGGCTTTCCAATGGAGGGGCACAGGACAATCTTAGTAAAAACTTCATTGATAACATAAAGACTGTTGTCCCACCCGCTGAGGTTATTGAAAAGCTGGATCTCGCAGCAATCGTAGCGCAAATGACATTGAACACAAAAGAAATTGCTCTGCTTGAAGAACTGCAATCTACAATTTTGGCTCAATTATCAAGCCACTAAATTCCCATTTATATTTCGTCTTCTGGCGCTCGATCATATGCTTTATCGTGTCGGAATCGTAGCGGTGGCTGGCGTTTTCCATGCCGTCGGTCGTGATGACGAAGAGGGTATGCTCCGGAACGTCCTCCGGGCGGGCGTACTTGTGAACGTTGCCGATGTGATGAATCGCGCCGCCGATCGCGTCCAGAAGCGCGGTCGAGCCGCGAACGGAATAGTCGCGCGCCGTCATGGGTGCGACGCAGTTTAGCGGCACGCGGTCGTGCAGCACGGCGCTTTCGTGGTCGAAGAGCACGGTGGAGACCAGCGCTTCGCCGGGTTCCCGCTTTTGCTTTTCGATCATGGAATTGAAGCCGCCGATGGTGTCAGCCTCCAGCCCGCTCATCGAGCCGCTGCGGTCGAGGATGAAAACAAGCTCCGTTCGATTATTACGCATATTCTGTGCCTCCTGAATAAGAAATAAGACTGCGCGGCTTTCCTCCGCACAGTCTTATTTTACAGGATTGCCGCCCGCGTGTGGTCGCGTGGCAGGCGACATTTGCCGGAATCAGGCAAGAACGGCGTCGATTTCGCGCAGTTCTTCCTCGGTGAAGCGCAGATTCTCGATGGCCTTCACGTTTTCCAGAATCTGTTCAGGCTTGCTCGCGCCGATCAGCGCGGAGGTGACGACCGGGTCGCGCAGTACCCAAGACAGCGCCATCTGCGTCAGGCTCTGGCCGCGGCGAATGGCAATTTCATTGAGCCGGGCGATTTTCTGAAGCTGCTCCTGCGTGATGTTGTCCGCCTTCAGATAGCGCGGGTCGCGCGCGGCGCGGGAATCGGCCGGGATGCCGTGCAGGTACTTGCCGGTGAGCAGACCGTTGGCGAGCGGTGCGAAGCAGATGCAGCCCACATTTTCGGCGCGCAGCGTCGCGAGCAGACCGTTGTTCTCAATGCGCCGGTTCAGAAGCGAATAACTGGGCTGATGAAGCAGGCAGGGCGTGCCCAGCTTCTTCAGCACGCGAATGGCTTCGCGCGCCTGCTCTGCGTCGTAATTGGAAATACCCACATACAGCGCTTTGCCGCTGCGGACGATCTGATCCAGCGCGCCCATGGTTTCTTCAATCGGCGTTTCCGGGTCGGGGCGGTGGTGGTAGAACACGTCCACATAGTCCAGATGCATGCGCTTCAGGCTCTGGTCGATCGACGAAATAAGGTACTTGCGGCTCCCGAAGTTGCCGTAGGGGCCTTCCCACATATCGTAGCCGGCCTTGGTGGAGATGAACAGCTCGTCGCGGTGCGGCTTCCAGTCGCGCTCCATATGAACGCCGAAATTGCGCTCGGCTTCGCCGTAGGGCGGGCCGTAGTTGTTGGCAAGGTCGAAATGGGTGACGCCGCAGTCAAAGGCGGTGCGCAGAATCGACTGCTGAATGACGAACGGCGTGATGGAACCGAAATTGTGCCACAGCCCCAGCGAAATCGCCGGCAGCTTCACACCGCTGTGTCCGCAGCGGCGGTAGCTCATCTTCGAATAGCGGTCGGAGGCGGGAACATAGCTCATGCGTTTTCACTCCTTTGGAGACCGATTGTATGTGTTTTACAGTGTTCCATGCCCTCGAGGAGGATGGAAAATCGAGGGAAAGCCGTTGCTCTCCCCCGATACAGGTGACAAAGTATTACTTTCTGTGCGCGAGCGCGGCCTGCGCGGCGGCAAGGCGGGCGATCGGCACGCGGAAGGGCGAGCAGGACACGTAGTCCAGACCAACTGCGTCACAGAACTCGATGGACGACGGATCGCCGCCATGCTCGCCGCAGATGCCCAGCTTGAGGTTCGGACGGGTCTTGCGGCCGAGCTCGGCTGCCAGCTCGATCAGGCGGCCGACGCCGTTTTTGTCGAGGCGGGCGAAGGGATCGTTCTCGTAGACCTTCTTCTCGTAGTAGGCGGAGAGGAACTTGCCCGCGTCGTCGCGGCTGAAGCCGAAGGTCATCTGGGTGAGGTCGTTGGTGCCGAAGGAGAAGAACTCGGCCTCCTTGGCGATTTCGTCGGCGGTCAGAGCGGCACGCGGAATTTCGATCATGGTGCCGATCTTGACGTCCAGATGCTTACCCATTTCGTTCATGACCTTTTCGGCGGTCTCGACGACGACCTTCTTGACGTAGGCCAGCTCCTTGACCTCGCCGACCAGCGGGATCATGATTTCGGGATGGATGTCGTAGCCGTCCTCGGCGTTGACCTCGATGGCGGCCTCGATGACCGCGCGGGTCTGCATCTCGGCGATTTCCGGATAGGTGACGGCCAGACGGCAGCCGCGGTGACCCATCATCGGGTTGAACTCATGCAGCTCGTCGATCTTGTGGATGATGTGCTCGACGGTCACGTTGAGCTCCTTGGCGATGGCTTCGATTTCCTCGGTCATGCTCTTGGCCGGCAGGAACTCGTGCAGCGGCGGATCGAGATAGCGAACGGTCATGGGACGGCCCTCGAGAGCCTTGTACATGGCTTTGAAATCGCCCTTCTGCATCGGCAGCAGCTTATCCAGCGCGGTGCGGCGCTGCTCCTCGGTATCGGCGAGGATCATTTCGCGCACGGCGGAAATGCGGTCGGCGTTGAAGAACATGTGCTCGGTGCGGCAAAGGCCGATGCCCTCGGCGCCGAACTTCACGGCGGTGGCGGTGTCGCGCGGGTTGTCCGCGTTCGTGCGGACGCTCAGGCGGCGGAAGGAATCCGCCCACTCCATAATGGTGGCAAAGTTGCCGGAGACGGCGGCGTCCACGGTCTTGATCGCGCCCTCGTAGATGTAGCCGGTGGAGCCGTTGATGCTCATCCAGTCGCCTTCCTTGAAGACCTTGTCGCCGATGGTGGCGGTCTTGGCTTCCTCGTTCACCTTCAGCGCGGAGCAGCCGGCGACGCAGCAGGTGCCCATGCCGCGAGCCACGACGGCTGCGTGAGAGGTCATGCCGCCGCGGGAGGTAAGAATGCCCTGCGCGTGAACCATGCCCTCGATGTCCTCCGGAGAGGTTTCCTGACGAACGAGAACGACCTTCTGGCCGCCGATGGCCGCCTCAGCCGCCTCGGAAGCGGTGAAGTAGATCTGGCCGCAGGCAGCGCCGGGGGAAGCGGCGAGGCCCTGACCGACGGGCGCAGCCTTCTTGAGGGCCGCCGCGTCGAACTGCGGGTGCAGAAGCGCGTCCAGGTTGCGGGGGTCGATCATGGCGACGGCTTCTTCCTTGGTGCGCATGCCCTCGTTTACCAGATCAACGGCGATCTTCAGCGCTGCGGCCGCGGTGCGCTTGCCGTTGCGGGTTTGCAGCATGTACAGCTTGCCGCGCTCGATGGTGTATTCCATGTCCTGCATGTCGCGGTAGTGCGCTTCCAGCTTGTTCGCAATTTCGACAAACTGGCGGTACACCTCGGGCATAACCTGCTCGAGCGTCGCGATCTGCTGCGGGGTGCGGATGCCGGCCACGACGTCCTCGCCCTGCGCGTTGATCAGATATTCGCCAAACAGCTTCTTTTCGCCGGTGGCGGGGTCGCGGGTGAAGGCGACGCCGGTGCCGGAGGTTTCGCCCATGTTGCCGAAGACCATGCTCTGCACGTTGACGGCAGTGCCCCAGTCGGAGGGGATGTCGTTCAGGCGGCGATAGATGATGGCGCGCGGGTTCTCCCAAGAGCGGAACACGGCCTTGATGGCCTCCATCAGCTGAACCTTGGGATCCTGCGGGAACTCCTCGCCCTTCTTCTCAAGGTAGATGGCCTTGAAGCGGGCGACGACCTCCTTCATGTCCTCGGCGGTCAGGTCGGTATCGAACTTCGCGCCCTTTTCTTCCTTGATTTCGTCAAGCACCTTTTCAAACAGGGGCTTCGGAATCTCCATTACGACGTCGGAGAACATCTGGATGAAGCGGCGATAGGAATCGTAGGCAAAGCGCTCGTTGCCGGTCAGCTTGGCCAGACCCTGCACGGCAATGTCGTTCAGACCCAGATTCAGGATGGTGTCCATCATGCCGGGCATGGACGCGCGCGCGCCGGAGCGAACGGATACGAGGAAGGGGTTTTCAAGGTCGCCGAACTTCTTGCCGCAGATTTTTTCGGTCTCGGCCAGCGCGGCGTAAATCTGCTCGGTGATGTCCTCGCCGATGGTGCAGTTGTCGGCATAATAGCGGGTGCAGGCTTCGGTGGTTACAGTGAAACCCTGCGGAACCGGCAGGCCGATGTTGGTCATTTCGGCGAGGTTCGCGCCCTTGCCGCCCAGAAGGTTCCGCATGCCGGCGTTGCCTTCCTTAAAGAGGTAAACGTATTTTGCCATAGACAATCCTCCCAGCTGTGAATGATCCCGTTCAGGTGGATATTTCCAGTTCATTATTATAACGCATACCTGCCTCTGTTAGCAAGAGGCATTTGTTTCTGTTTTGATTCTATTAAGTTAAAAATGTCACCCATTTTTCACTCAATATTGCGTATACGTTAATGTCCCGCAATCGGGATGAAATCCGACCCGCTTCAGCAGCCCGCGACGCTTACGCCGGGAATCAGCACGGCGGCGGGGCCGTCGTAGCAGCTGTCGGTGTAGCGCTCGGTGGAGAAGGTCAGGCGATCCTGCTTTTCGAGCAGACTGCCGCTGATGCTGCCGCCGGTCAAAAGCTGCACGCCGCCCTCGCCGTCGAACAGGTATGCCAGACGAATCTCGCCGCCGAAGCGCCCGCTCATCGAATCCATCTGGAAATCGGAGAACGCCACGGGCATCAGACAGCGGCGGCTCTTCATTTCTTCAAGCGAGAGCGTTCCGTTGTTCACGCGGATGTTCTCGTATACGCCGCTGGGCTCCAGATTCAGATAACGGCAGAAGCGCGTGGAGCCGTAAATGCCCTTCACGACGCCGCTTTCCAGCAGCGGCCGCTCGGTCATGCGGATACCGTCGGAGGAGAAGGGCGCGTCCGGGAACACGGACAGGTTCAGCGCCTCGCCGGTAACCGCGTCGCCCTGCGCGTGCATGCCCACGGTGTAGGGCGAGTATTTGGCGTATACCATGCCCGCGCTCGCCTTGTCCACATAGGCGTTCAGCAGCGTGAACACGTGTTTTTTGGTGAGAATCACGTCATACGCGCCCGCCTCCGGGGCGGCTTCGGCCAGCGCGCGGTCGCGCACCGTGGTCAGCGCGTCCAGCGACAGGTCGGACAGCGCCAGCGTGTCCGGCGCGGCGTATTCGAAGGAATGATACATCTCAACATCCGCCGGGCGCACGCACTGCACCACAAATTCGCCCTTCACGCGGAACACGGAATAGCTTACGTCCGTGCCGCGGGAGGTGAGGGTGCGCGTGTCCTGCCGGGTGGCGAAGATTTCAGCGGAGTTGATGAACGCGTCGTCCATGCGGTCGGGCGCGAAGAGCGCTTCGGCCATTGCGTCGGCCGCGTCGTCCAGCGTCATGGCGGCGAGGGGGCCTTCGGGCGCGAGCGCTTCGCGTACCGGGTCGGGCAGTTCAAAGAATGGGTTTTTCACATACAGCGCCGATTCATACGCGCCGGCGAGCTTGCGCGCGATTTCCGCCTCCGTCATGCCCGGCTGGAGCTTGACGGTGGAGCTGCCGCGCATGGCCTTGCCGTCCGAATCGAAATCGCGGTACACGGTGACCTCGGCCTCGCGCACGCGCTTGGCGCGGCGAATATCCTCGCGCTGGCGGATGAAGAAACGCTCGGCGCTTTCGCGGGTGTTGTCGTTGATAATATAGGCGTGGATGCCCTGCGCCTTCAGCGCGGACAGAATCAGATCAATCATGCTTTCAGCCTCCTTAGCCCAGACGGATGCGCGCCTTGATGTAGGGGCCGCCGTCGGATACCTTAACCCATTCCTTGTAGCCCTTGCCGCAGAAGCCGCCGCCGCCCAGCTCCACGGTGGGAGACATCATGGAAATGGATTTGAGCAGGTCGGGCACGTAGCCGGTGAGCACGATGGGGGAGAAGATTTTGCCGGTCAGCCTGCCGTCCCTGATTTCGCGGGCGATGTTGACCATGCACTGAATGCCCCAGTTTTTCGGATCCTCCATGCCGCTGTTCGGGTTTTCCAGCAGGTAGCCGTGCTGTATGGAGGCGATCATGTCCTCAAGCCTGTCCCTGCCGCCCTCAAAGAACGTGTTGGTCATGCGGGTATAGGCCTTGCGCTCGTAGCTTTCGCGGCGTCCGTTGCCGGTGGGCTTCACACCCAGACGCGCGGCGCTTACGGCGTCGGCGTAGCCCGCGACCAGAATGCCGTTTTCAATCACGCGGGTGTCCTGCGCCAGCGTGCCCTCGTCGTCAAACAGGAACGTGGCGCATTCCTTCGCGGCGGCCGCGCCGTCGTGCATGTTGACAAGGTCGCTGGCCACGCGCTTGCCCACAAACTGCTTCGCCAGCGCGCGATCCTTCACGAACATGTCCATCTCCACGCCGTGACCGAATGCCTCGTGCACGATCATGCCGGTGGTCTCCGGGTCGCAGATGCAGTCGTACTCGCCCGGCGGGATGGGCTGGCTGTCCAGAAGCGCGACGGCGGTGCCGCAGGCCTTTGCAATCGCTTCGTCGGCTTCGAGGCGGCTCAGAAGCTCCGCGCCGCACAGGCCGGAGAAGCTCTCAAAATAGTCCTTGATTTCCTCGCCGCGCGCGGCCAGCGCCAGAATCGCGCCGCTCGTCCAGATATAGCTCTGGGAAAGCTCGCGGTTTTCGGACAGGAACAGCTTGTGCACCTTCTGCCAGTTAAAGCGCGTGCCCGCGTCCAGCAGCTGGCTGTTTGCCTTCAGCGCCTTTTCGCGTACCGCAGTCAGACGGCGCACGATTTCCGCCGTGCCCAGCTGCTCCGGGTCGATTTCGCATTCGGCGTTCAGCGTCTCTTGGGCGGGCTCGTCGGCAGGCACGGGATCCCCGCCGCGCGCGCCTTCGGCAACCGCCGAAATGCGTTCAATCAGCGCGGGCAGCGCTTCCTCGCTGATTTCGTTGAACGCGTATTCCGCCAGGCCGTGGCCGTTGTGCACGCGCGCCACGAAGCCGCGGCCGGTCAACAGCGACGTTTCCGCCGCGCCTACGCCGTGGGACGAGACGGAATATTGCATGGAAAGCGTATCCTGCGCCAGCACGGACGCGTAGGGGAAGCGCGCGCGCAGCGCGGCGATCAGCCGCTTGATAAGCGGCGCTGCCCCGACAAGATAGGGACTGGATTGAAGCTTCATTTCCGGGTTCACACTCCTTCATTCGGTGGGTTCGGGCTCCTCCGTCCAGCGCGGCGCGCCGGGCAGGGGACACCGCTGGTTTCGCTTTGCGGCGCGCGCCTGCGCATAGCAGCCGCACAGCACGCAGGTCGCCTGCCGGAGGTGTGCGCATTCGGCGCACCGGCGCAGGCGCGAAAGATAGGTTTCCTCGCTCGCCCGAACGGTCTCGGGCAGCTCGGAGACATAGCGGTCGAGATAGGCGATCAGCTCGCCCTCCGGCACGCGCGCGTCCAGACAGCGGCGGCACAGGAGGGGCATGGCGTCGTAGGGCATTACGCAAAGGTGAGGGACGCGCAGGCGACCGGCGGAAGCGTGAGGGAAATCTCGGTTCCGCCGTCCGCGGCGCGCACGGAAACGCCCTCAAGCGCGCGCGGCTTTACCGCTTCGGGAGATTCGAAAGTATTGTGCGCGTGCATATCGCCGGTAAGCAGCGCGGCGCTTTCGAGCGCCATGGTCTGGCCGTCGATGCGCAGGGAAACCGGCGCGGCCTCGTCCGGGGAGAGGCTGCACAGCGTGATGTGCACGCGCCCCTCGGCGTTCACGGAGGCCGAATGGCTGACGCGCGGGAAGCGCATGCCGTCGGACGAAAGCTCGTCTGTGTCCGACATCGAGCCGATCAGCGTCGCGCCCTGATGCGCCTTGAACAGGTCGAACACGTGATAGGTGGGCGTGAGCAGCATGCGTTCGCCGTCGGTAAGCACGAGCGACTGCAACACGTTCGCCAGCTGCGCGAGGTTCGCCATGTGCACGCGGTCGGAATGCCGGTTGAAGATGTTCAGCGTCAGCGCCGCCACCATCGCGTCGCGCATCGTGTTCTGCTGATACAGGAAGCCGGGGTTCGTGCCGGGTTCCACGTCGTACCACGTGCCCCATTCGTCCACAATCAGGCCGACGCGCTTCTCCGGGTCGTACCGATCCATGATCGCGCCGTGCATTTCGCACAGCCTGTCCATGAACTGGGCGCGCGCCACGGTGTCCATGTAATCCGCGCGGGAGAACTCCGTCGCCGAGCCCTTGTGCTGCCAGTTGTCGTACGGAACGGTATAGTAATGCAGGGAAAGGCCGTTCATCATGCGTCCGGCCTCGCGCATCAGCGTTTCCGTCCAGTCGCAGCCGGGGTTTTTGATGCTCGTGCCCGCGCCGCAGGCGATTTTGTAGATGCGGTTGTCACCGTAGCTGCGCACGTAGGTCTGATAACGGCGATAGTTGTCCGCGTAGAACGCGGCCGTCATATTGCCGCCGCAGCCCCAGTTTTCGTTGCCAACGCCGAAGTATTTCAGCCTCCACGGCGCGTCCTGTCCGTTCGCACGGCGCAGGTCGGCCATCGGGGATACGTCCGGGCTGGTGATGTATTCTACCCAGTCCTGCATCTCGCGAATCGTGCCGCTGCCGAGGTTGCCGTTGACGTATGGCTCGCAGCCGAGCTGACGGCACAGCTCAAAAAACTCGTGCGTGCCGAAGGAGTTGTCCTCCACCACGCCGCCCCAGTGGGAGTTGATCATCTTCACGCGGGACGAAAGCGGGCCGACGCCGTCCCGCCAGTGGTATTCGTCCGCGAAGCAGCCGCCCGGCCAGCGCAGCGCCGGAAGATGAATGCGCCTGAGCGCGTTCACCACGTCCGTGCGCATGCCGTTCACGTTCGGGATGGGCGAATCCTTTCCGACGTATACGCCGCCGTAGATGCAGCGCCCCAGATGCTCGGAAAAATGCCCGTAGATTTCCGGGCGGATGAGGGATTTGCGAATGCCGGGATGGATGATCAGACGCATAGAAAAGCCTCCTTGCGATTATTTGAACGCGCCGAGCGCCCAGAACAGGCGGTCGGCGGCGGAAGCGGCCAGCGCCTCCGCGTTTTCCATGGCATATTCGAGGGTCATGGGTCGGTCGACGATGGGGAAAATCATACAGTTTCCCATGGCGAGCAGCCTCTCGGCCTCCGGGCCGACGCAGCCGGTCAGCACCGCGCAGGGCACGCCCTCGCAGCGCGCGAGCACGCCCGCGGGCACCTTGCCGTATTTCGCCGTCTGCCCGTCCACGCGCCCCTCGCCGGTGACGACCAGCGAGCAGCCGGGCACGAGCGCGTCAAACCCGCACAGGTCGAGCACCGCGTCGATGCCGCGGCGCAGGTCGGCGCGCAGAACGCCCGCCAGCGCCGCGCCGCAGCCGCCCGCCGCGCCCGCGCCGGGGAACGAAGCGATGTCCAGCCCGAAGAGGTCGAAGAACCGGTCGGCGTAGTGCGTCATGCCGGCCTCCAGCCGCCGGAGGGTTTCCGCGTCCGCGCCCTTCTGCGGGCCGTATACGTAGGTCGCGCCGTCCCTGCCGAGCAGGGGATTGGTCACGTCCGAAATCACGGTGATGTGCGCGTCAGCAAGGCCGGGATGCAGGTCTGAAAGATCAATGTCCTTCACCTGCTTAAGCTCCATGCCGATGCCGTCCAGCCGCCGTCCGTCCGCGGCGCTGAACACCGCGCCCAGCGCCGACAGCATGCCCATGCCGCCGTCGTTCGTGGCGCTGCCGCCGAGGCCGACGTAGATTTCCTCCGCGCCGCGATCGAGCGCCCGCGCGAGCATTTCGCCCAGACCGTAGCTGGTCAGGTACAGCGGATTGCGGTTCTCCGGCTTCACCAGCGGCAGCCCGCAGCACTGCGCCATTTCAATCAGGTACGCGCCGTTTGAAAGGCGCGCCATCTGCGCGGACACCGTGTCGCCGGTGGGCGAGGTGACGGTTTCAAAGATGCGCTCGCCGCCCAGCGCGGCAAGCAGCGCGTCCAGCGTGCCCTCGCCGCCGTCGGCCACGGGAATGCTCACGCATTCCGCGTCCGGGAAGCGCCTGCGCGCCGCGTCGGTCAGAATTTCGCAAAGGCGCACGGAGGAAAGCGAGCCCTTGAAGGAGTCCGGGGCGAAAAGAAAACGCATAAAAATCCTCCGCTTCAATAAATTCTGTATTATTTTACCATGAACGCGCCGAAAGCGCAATCCGCCCGGCGAAGGATTTGCGGATATTTGCGTTTTTTCGGGGGAATACTGGCAAAAAATGAGGGAGGGAAGCCCATGAAAATTGCAGATATACAGGCAAGGGAGATTCTCGATTCGCGAGGCGTGCCCACGGTGGAGGCCTGCGTGCGGCTGGAAAACGGAGACTGCGGCCGCGCGGCCGTGCCGTCCGGGGCGTCCACGGGCGCGCACGAGGCCGTCGAAAAGCGTGACGGCGGCGAGCGGTATTTCGGAAAGGGCGTTCGCTTTGCCGTGCAGGCGGTAAACGGGCCGATTCGCGAGGCGCTGGTGGGATTGCGCGCGGATGAGCAGGGTGCGCTCGACCGCCGCCTGCTTGCGCTGGACGGCACGAGGAGCAAGGCGGCGCTCGGCGCGAACGCCACGCTGGCTGTGTCGCTGGCCGCGGCGCGCGCGGCGGCGCGGGCGCACGGGCTGCCGCTGTGGCGCTATCTGGGCGGCGCGGCGGGCGGCGGCTGTCCGCGGCTGATGATGAACGTTTTGAACGGTGGAAAGCACGCGGGCAACAACGTGGACATTCAGGAATTCATGCTGGTGCCGAACGGGGCGCTGCCCGCGGCCGAGGCGGTGCGCATGGGCGCGGAGATTGCGCACGCGCTGAAAAAATGCGTCCTGTCGCGGGGGCTGTCCGCGTCGGTGGGCGACGAGGGCGGGTTCGCGCCCGATCTGGCCAGCGACGAGGAGGCGCTCGACCTTCTGATGGAGGCCGCGGAAAATGCCGGCTATGAGCCGGGCCGCGACGTGGGCTTCGCGCTGGATATGGCGGCGGCGGGCTGGACGAAGGGAAGCGGCTATCGCCTGCCCAAGCGCGGCACGGACATGACGCGGGAGGAGCTGATCGGCTCTATCTGCGCGCTGACGGAGAAATATCCCATCGTGTCGGTGGAGGATCCGCTGGGCGAGGACGATTTCGAGGGCTTCGCGCGTTTGACGGAGACGCTGAACGGGCGCTGTCTGGTGGTGGGCGACGATCTGTTTGTGACCGACCGGGCGCGCATCGAGCGCGGCGCGAAGCTGCGCGCCGCGACGGCGGCGCTGATCAAGCCGAACCAGATCGGCACGCTGACGGAGACACTGGACGCGATTCACGCCGCGCGTGCGCACGGCATGAAGGTCATCGTTTCCCACCGCAGCGGCGAAACGACGGATGATTTCATTGCCGACCTTGCCGTCGCCGTGCGCGCGGAGGGACTGAAGGCCGGCGCGCCCGTGCGCGGCGAGCGGGTGGCAAAGTATAACCGGCTGATGGAGATTGCTTCGGAGGGCTTAGAGAATGTTTGACAGGCTGGGCTCCTCGTGCGTTTTCAGGTGGTCGAGCAGCTCGCCGAACAGGCGGATGGCTTCGCGATAGCCGTCGTCGTCGCCGATGGACAGGCAGGTTCCGGCCTCGGTGAGCTGCATGCGCATTTCGTGCAAATCGTCGTGCGGCGCGAGCATTTCAAGCCAGTGCCCGCGCGATTGAATTTCGTTGAGCATGCGCGCAAGGGTCGCCTGCGCTTCGTCCGTCTGCCCGGCGTCCGCCTGCTCCTCCAGCGTCAGGCGCAGCGCGGTCAGCTCATTCATGGCGCTGTGCACGTAAAACAGCGAAAACAGGCACAGCGCCAGCGAAAAGGCCGTCATCACGGCGACAATCAGCATTCTCTGCTTCATTACCACGCCACCTCGCTCGCGTCCAGCGCTTCCACCTGAAAAATACCGCCGTTTTTTACCTGCACGGTCAGCGTGCCCTGCGTGGTAAGCGTGGCAAGAAAGACACCCTCCGGCGAGTACCCGTGGGCGGCCAGCGTCGCGCGCAGCCACGCCTCGTCCAGCTGTGCGCTTTTCAGGTTGCTCTTCTGAATGCGCCCGTCCATCACCAGCGCCAGCGGCACGCCCTCGTAGCCCGCGTCAATCCCCATTTCCTTTGTCGTGGGCGGGCGCTTGGAGGAACGCGGGAAGGCAGTGATGGTGCCGTTGGCCTCCATGACCGCGAAGCCGACGTTCGACGGATCGGAAATTCCCGCCTGCCGGATGCCCTCCAGCAGGTCGGACAGCGTGAGGCACAGCCGCTCCATTTCGGCCTGATTGATTACGCCCTTGGATATGATCATCGAGGGCTTTCCGGAGATGAGGGCGCGCGCGGCGTCCGACCGCATGCACACGAGCGCGATAATTCCGTGCACGGCCAAAAGCGCCGCGATGGGGATTACGCCGTGCAGAAGCGGGGTGCTTACGTCGGCCATCGGCGTCGCCAGCAGGTTGGCGACCAGCAGCGCCATTGCGAATTCGTAGGGCTGAAACTGTCCCAGCTGGCGCTTGCCCATGAACCGGGTGGCGAGGATCATCAGGATATAGAGCAGAATCGCCCGGATAAAAATGGTAAACACGCGGGAAAACCTCCTTGATTTGCATATTTTCAACGTGAAGTATTGCTTTTTGACCCTTTTGTTTGCTATAATAAATTGATAATGGGGCTTGTTACTTATTTTCATCGGAAGGGCTATACGATATGAGGACTAAAATCTGGAATCCCGACGTCGAATGTATGGACAGGGAGAAGCTTCGGGCGCTTCAGGGCGAGCGGCTGCGCGCCGTGGTGAAGCGGGAATACGAAAACGTGCCGCTCTATCGCGAGCGCATGGACGAGAAGGGCGTAAAGCCCGCGGATATCCGCACCGTCGACGACCTTCAGTACCTGCCGTTTATGGAAAAAACGGATTTGCGCGACACGTTCCCCTATGGACTGTTTGCCGCGCCGAAAAAGGACATTGTGCGCATTCAGGGCTCCAGCGGCACGACCGGCAAGCCCATCGTATCCGGTTACACGCAGAATGACATCGACGTATGGACGGAAATGATGGCGCGCACGCTCACCGCCGCCGGGGCGGACGAAAACAGCATCGTGCAGGTGTGCTACGGCTACGGCCTGTTCACGGGCGGTCTGGGCGCGCATCAGGGCGCGGGGCGCATCGGCGCGATGACGGTGCCGATGTCCAGCGGCAACACGCAGCGCCAGATCATGATGATGCTGGAAATGGGCACGACGCATCTGTGCTGCACGCCGAGCTACGCGCTGTATCTGGGCGAAACGCTGGAAAAAATGCGCGTCGATCGTTCCCGGCTGAAGCTGAGGGCCGGCTGCTTCGGCGCCGAGCCGTGGACGGAGGAAATGCGCGGCGAGATTGAGCGTCTGCTGGGCTTGGACGCGCTGGACATTTACGGGCTGACCGAAATCGCGGGCCCGGGCGTGAGCTTTGAGTGCATGGAAAAGCATGGCATGCACGTGAACGAGGATCACGTGATTCCGGAGATCATCAACCCCCTGACGGGCGCGGTGCTGCCGTATGGCGAGAAGGGCGAGCTGGTGTTTACCACCATCACCAAGGAAGGTATGCCGATGATTCGCTACCGCACGCACGACATCTGCCGTCTGCACGACGAGAGGTGCGCGTGCGGGCGCACGCTGATTCGCATGGAGCGGCTGATGGGGCGCACCGACGACATGCTGGTCATCCGCGGCGTAAACGTGTTCCCCAGCCAGATTGAAAGCGTGCTGGTGGGCGTGCAGGGCGTCGCGCCGCACTATCTGCTGGTCGTCGACCGGCAGAACGCCACCGATTCCTTGGAAATTCAGGTGGAGGTGACCGACGATATGTTCGCCGATTCGCTGGGCAAGCTGGAGGAGATCAAGCGAATCATCGGTGAGCGCATCAAGTCGGTCGTAGGCATCAAGGCACTGATCACGCTGGTCGGTCCGGGCACGATTCCGCGGTTCGAGGGCAAGGCCAAGCGCGTGATTGACAAGAGAAATCTGTGAAGGAGGCGGAGTTTTCCGTGCGAGTGAAACAGCTATCCGTGTTTCTGGAGAATCGAAAGGGCAGCCTCGCGGCAATGGCGCAGCTGCTGGGCGGCAGCGGCATCAACATGCTGGCGCTTTCCATTGCGGAGACGGACAATTTCGGCATCTGCCGCCTGATTGTGTCCAACGCCGAGGAGGGCGTGCGCATTCTGCGCGCCGCGGGCTATACCGTGCGCATCACCGAGGTGCTGGTGGTCTGCGTGCCCGACCGTCCCAACGGTCTGGCCGAGGTGCTCAGGATGATGGAGCACGAGGATATTTCGGTGGAATACCTGTATTCCTTCGTGCGCAATTCCGGGCATAACGCGCTGATTATCTTCCGGCTGTCCGACATCGGCCGGGCGGAGCGCCTGTGCGAGGAAAAGGGCGTGAAGACGCTGAATAAGGACGAGGTCGAAGCGCTTTGAAACGGCTGGAGCTGGTCATCTCCATGGGCGCGCTGCTTGAAAACGCGCGCGCGGTTCGCGCACGCGTGCCGGGGAAGGTGAAGCTCTGCGCGGTCGTGAAGGCGGATGCCTACGGGCACGGAGCCGCCGGGCTTTCGCGGGCGCTCGCGCGCGAAGGCCTTGCGGACGCGTTTGCCGTGGCCACGCCCGAGGAGGGGCGCGCGCTGCGGGAGGCCGGCGTGAGGGGCGAAATCCTCGTGCTGGGGCTGACCGACGCGGACGGCGCGGAGGAAAGCGTGGCTTTTGAACTGGCGCAGGCGGTGGACGACGCGAGCGGCCTTGCCATGCTGGAGCGGGCGGCCGTCCGACAGGGCAGGCAGGCGCGCGCGCAGCTGAAGGTCGATACCGGCATGACGCGGCTGGGCGTGCGCGGCACGGGCGAGCTGAACGCGCTTTTGAAGGCGTGGGAACGCGTGCCGCACGTACAGATGAGCGGCATGTTTACGCATTTCTGCTTTGCCGACGGCGACGCGGCGTTCACGCGGGCGCAGTTCGCGCGCTTTGAAGCGGCGTGCGCGGCCGTGCGCGCGGCGGGCTTTTCGCCCGTCCGGCATGCGGCGGCGAGCACGGCGATGCTGGACGAAGCGTATCAGCTGGACATGGTGCGCATGGGCATTGCGCTGTACGGAACCGGCGTGAAGGCGCTGGATGGCGTCGTGCGTCCGGCGCAGACGCTTCGAACGCATCCCCTGCGCGTGTGCGAAATCGAGGCGGGGGAGACGGTCGGCTATTCGCGCGCGTTCCGCGCGGAGCGGCGCACGCGGGTGATGACGATTCCCTGCGGCTATGGCGACGGCTATCCGCGCATCCTTGGCGGGCGGGCGGACGTGCTTGTGAACGGCCGCCGCGCGCCGGTAATCGGCAATATCTGCATGGATATGATGATGGCGGACGTGACGGACGCGGGCGAGATTACGCCGGAGAGCGAAGTGGTTCTGCTGGGCGCGCAGGGCGGCGAACGGATTACGCCGGACGAGCTTGCGCGGCTGGCGGAAACAATCCCTTACGAGATCATGTTGGGCTTTTCGCAGCGCGTGACGCGGCGGCTTGCATAACGAGGAGACGATCGGAGGTACAGTATGAATAATACGTGGGGAATGGTCAAGAAAAACATCGTAGTTCACCTGACGGAGGCGCTTCTGGTCGCGCTTGTAGCGTTTGTGGGCTCCGCGTGGCTCGGCTGCCTGCTCGGCGCCGCCGTGTATTTCGCGTTTCTGGTGATGCAATATGCAGACGGCGCGGATCGCGGCGAGCGCGCCTGCACGATGACGGCCACGATTCAGCGCCTTGAAGCCGAGGGCAAGCAGGCCGACGACCGCATGAAAAAGCAGGTGTACGCGCCCGTGAACGCGGTGAAGGCGTTTCTGATTAGCGCGCTTCCGCTGGCGGCGCTGGCAATCGTGAACCTGCTGCTGGCCGACCCGAACGCGGTGGGCGAATCCGTGCTCGGCGCGGTGACGCGCATCGTGTTCTTCCCCGTCGCGTGGCTGACACGCCTGCTTTCGGGCATGGTGGGCGTGGATTACGCGGGCGCAGAGGCGGCGGCAACCACGGTGTTCGGCGCGCTGAAGCGCGGCGGCGTGGACTTCGCCGGTCTGGTCGGGGAGCTTTCCAAGGTTCAGACCTACGCCGTGGCATATGATCTCAGCTACCTTACCACGATGCGCATTCTGTATATCCCGGCCGCGTTCCTTTCGCCGCTGGCGATGATGATCGGCTATATGCAGGGCCCCAGAATGCACAAAAAGAAGATGGACGACATTGCGAAGGGCTCCCGCCGCAAGAAAAAGAAGCTGAAGGTGTTCGGACGGGCGCGCCAGCCCAAGCAGGCCAAGCCGGAGGTTTAAGGCTTCGCCGCGTAATTCGGCGGCTCGTCGGGCGGCGTCTTTTCCGTTTTCTACGGCGTGCAGATTTGCGACTGACGAAAATTCATTCGCCGGCCGGAGTCTCCTATGCGTCTGCGCTCGAAGGCGGGCAGCTCGTTAAATGTGATAAAACTATTGCAAGTATTGCAATAGGATGGTATAATTTTTACGGAGTGATGCGGCTTGCGAATCATCGGCGGCGACGCACGCGGTCGAAGGCTGTTTGCGCCGGAGGGCATGGACACGCGCCCGACGGCGGATCGCACGCGCGAGTCCCTGTTCAACATCCTGCGCGCGCGCCTGTACGGGGCGCACGTGCTGGATCTGTTCGGCGGCACCGGCGCGCTGGCGCTGGAGGCGCTGAGCCGGGGGGCAGCGTTTGCCGCGATTGCGGACGTGTCGCCCGCGGCGATTCGCGCCATTGAGCGCAACGCGGAGGCCGTGCTGAAGGATGAAAAACCGTCCCGCGCGCGGATTCTGCGCGCCGATTACCGGCAGGCGCTTCGGGCGCTGTCGGGGCAGCGGTTCGATGTGGTGTTCCTCGACCCTCCGTACCGGATGGAGGAAGCGTATGCGGAGAGCGTGCGCATGCTGAAGGATGGCGGCATGCTTTCGGAGGAAGCGGTCATCGTGCTGGAGCGGCGGAAGGATGCTGCGCTGCGTCTTCCGGATGAATTTGAGATTTTCGATTCCCGCGCGTATCGCGATACGGCAATCGATTTTGTGAGGGCGAGGCGAGAGGCATGATCGCGCTGTTTGCGGGCAGCTTTCACCCGCCGACAAACGGGCATCTGGACGTGATTCTCCGCGCGTCGCGCATGTTTGAGCGCGTTGTGGTCGCGGTAATGGTTAATCCGGAGAAGAAATACCTTTTGTCGGCTGAGGAGCGATGCGAAATGCTTCGCCGCGCCGCGGCGGGGCTTGACAATGTGGAGGTCGTGTGGGGCACGGGTTTGACCGCGGAGCTGGCAAAAAAGCTGGGTGCGGGCGTGCTGGTGCGCGGCATTCGCAATGTGACCGATATGGAATACGAAACGCAGGCGGCGGACGTGAACCGCATGCTTACGGACGTGGACACGGTATTCCTGCCGTCCAAGCCCGAGCACCGGGCGATTTCGTCCACCCTTGTGCGGGACGTGGCGCGGCATGGCGGCAGCCTTGACGGGATGGTTCCCGAACCGATACGAAATGACATCAGGCGTTGGTTCAGCGCCGGCTAAAGGAGTGAAAGGCATGGAACAGGAGCGCGACGAGCGGCTTCATGAGGAAGACGAGTACGATCCGCAGGAAGAGACGCAGGTAACGCCTGAGGCCGAGGAAGAGGATTACGGCGCAGACGCGGACGGGGAAGCCTACGACTACGACGATGAGGAAACGAGCGGCGAGGAAAGCGAGTACGAGGACGAGGAGTACGAGGAATCGGACGAGGGCGACGAAGACGAAGAAGACGAAGAGGAAGACGACGACGAGCCCAACGACACCACGTACTTCATGCAGCTGTTCGATTATCTTGAAAAGGCACTGGGCAGCGGAACCAACGTGCCGCTGACCACGAAAAAGCTGGTGGACGTGGACGAGTGCTTCAAGATTCTGGATGATATGAAGCGCAATCTGCCCGACGCGATTCAGTACGGCTGGAAGATCTATGAGGAGAAGAACCGCATTCTCGAAAAGGCCGAGACTATGGCGCAGGCCAAGGTGACGACCGCCAACGTGAAGGCGAAATCCATTCTGGACGAAGCCAGCGCGCGGGCGGCCTCGATTGGCGACAATGCGCAGCGCCGTGCAAAGGCGACGGTGGCCGACGCGGAGGAACGCGCCAAGGCGACCAAGCGGCAGGCGGACGACTACGCCGCCCGCAAGGTCAGCGAAAGTGAGATCATGCAGCGCGCCCGCACGGAGGCCAGAGAGCTGATGGACAAGGCTCGAAACGATGCGCACGATTGCCGTCTGAAGGCCGTTCAGGACGCATATCGTCTGCTTGACGCACTGGAAAAGCAGACCGACGGCATCGCGCAGGCACTGGAAAACAAGAAAAACGAGCTGGTTGGTCAAAATCGATAATCAGCCTCGGACAAGCGGCGGCCGACGGGCCGCCGTTTGCATTTTCGGCTTCAAAAAAGAACGGGGAGCGTATTTTACGCATACAAAGGAGAAACGGATATGTACATCAAACCGTTTGACGTGGAAGAGTGGATGAACGAATATGAGGATGGCGCGCGCTGCAACATTGCCGAAACCTGCGTGGACTCGGTGACCCTTGACGAGCTGTTCGCGCTCACGGGCGAGGATAAGGCGGCGTTTCTTGCCGATTTCAGCGCGCGCCGCCTGACCTATGGCGCGATTATGGGCTCGCCCGCGCTGCGGGAGGGCATTGCCGGGCTTTACCGCACCCTACAGCCGGGTGAAATCGTGCCGACGCACGGCGCGGCGGGCGCGAATCACCATGTGTTCTGCTCGCTGATTTCCGCGGGCGACCGCGTGGTGAGCATCATGCCGACCTATCAGCAGCTGTATTCCATTCCGGAGTCGATCGGCGCGGAGGTCGCGATTCTGCATTTGAAGCGAGAAAACGGCTTCCTGCCCGATATGGGCGAGCTGCGCGCGCTGGTCACGCCGGAGACGAAGCTGATCTGCGTCAACAATCCCAACAACCCATCCGGCGCGCTGATGTCGGAGGAAACGCTGAAGGAGATCGTCGAGATTGCGCGCGGCGTGGGCGCGTATGTGCTGTGCGACGAGGTCTACCGGCATCTGACGCAGACGGACGGCTGGTGCGCATCGATCGCCGACCTTTATGAGAAGGGCATTTCCGTCAGCAGCATGTCCAAGGTGTTCTCGCTGGCCGGACTGCGCATGGGCTGGATTGCCACGCACGACCGGGCGGCACTCCGGGCGTTCATGTCCCACCGCGATTACAACCTGATCAGCTGCGGCATGTTTGACGACGCGGTTTCATCCCTCGCGCTTCGCCACGCGGAGAAAATGCTCGCCCGCAACCGGCGGATTGTGCGTGAAAATCTGGCGATTCTGGACGAGTGGGTGCGGAATCAGCCGCACTTCGATTATGTGAAGCCGCAGGCGGGTACGACCGCGCTGGTGTATTACGATTTTGAAGTGCCGTCGTATGAATTCTGCCGCCGCGCGTATGAGGAAACCGGCGCGTTTGTGACGCCAGGCGACTGCTTCGGACAGCCGCGCTGCTTCCGCGTCGGCTATGCCAGCGACACGCAGACGCTGCAGGATGGACTCGCGGCGCTGGCGGCGTTCGCGCAGATGCTGGAAAATGAGGGAAAAGGATGACCGCGTCGCGATATACGGAGACTTTTCGCGCTGCACAAGCAAGCCGCTGAAGGATTTCATGCGGGAGAGCAACCGGAGACGCGACGTGTTTTTCGTCGTGACCGAGGAAGAAGCGATTGCCGCGCTGACGCGATAACGGAGGGAGGAAGGCGAATGCCCCTTGAAATCGTCCGCAACGACCTTACGAAAATGGCCGTGGACGCGATTGTGAACGCTGCAAACCCTACCCTGCTGGGCGGGGGCGGCGTGGACGGAGCGATTCACCGCGCCGCCGGGCCGCAGCTTCTGGCGGAATGCCGGACGCTGGGCGGCTGCAAAACCGGCGAAGCGAAGCTGACGGGCGGCTATCGTCTTCCCTGCCGATACGTAATTCACACCGTCGGCCCCGTCTGGCGTGGCGGAACGCACGGAGAGCGCGCCCAGCTTGCCGCCTGCTATCGAAATTCGCTGGCGCTGGCGAAGGCGCACGGGTGTGAGTCTGCGGCGTTTCCGCTGATCTCCGCCGGCGCGTACGGCTATCCGAAGGCGCAGGCAATGCAGGTGGCGGTGGAGACGATCGCGGCGTTTCTGATGGAAAACGACATGACGGTGTACCTTGTCGTGTTCGCAAGGGATGCGTTCGAGCTCGGCGGCAAGCTGTTCCGCGAGGTAAAGGCCTATATCGACGACGTGTACGCCGACGAGCATACGGACGCGGCGTGGGAGCGCATACGCCGCCAGAATCTGGCGGACGAGTGCGTGATGTGCGAATGTCCTGTGGGGGAGGCGGCCTCGCTGAATGACCTGCTGGAGCAGGTGGACGAGGGCTTTTCGCGGACGCTGCTTCGACTGATCGACGAGAGGCACATGACGGACGCGGAGTGCTACAAGCGGGCGAACATCGACCGGCGGCTGTTCAGCAAAATTCGGAACAATCCGGACTATCGTCCCGGAAAATCGACGGTGCTCGCCTTCGCCATTGCGCTGCGGCTGACGCTTGCGGAAACGAAGGCGCTGCTCGAACGGGCGGGCTTCGCGCTTTCTCACAGCAGTAAGATGGACATTGTGGTGGAATATTGCATTCAGACGGGGCATTACGACGTGATCGAGATCAATCAGCTTCTGTTTGAGCTCGATTTGCCGCTTCTCGGATGCTGAGATGCGAGCGAAGGTGTGCAAAAAACATTTTCACATGGCAAAAACTATGCTATAATAGATATGCGTCCGACGGGGCGCAAAGGAGGAACTGCTTGAATGATTGAATTCAGAAAAGACTTTTACGCGGACGTGCGGACGGAGGATCGCAGCCGCACGATCATTTCCTATAAGGCGGGCGTTTTGGAGGAGATGAAGACCCGCGAGGAGCGCCGCGCCTTCCTGCGCGTGTACGACGGCCGGATGTGGTACTACGCGTCCGTGACCGATCTGGCGCACCTGCAGAAAACGCTGGACGGCCTGTACGCCGCCGCGGCGCCGAACG
>CAVERI010000047.1:0-5680 GCA_963618055.1 bacterium
TGCTGTCAATTCATGCGTAAGCCGTGGGCGTCAAATCCTTTTTGCCTTGTTGGGGCATTTTTTTCACAGCCCCTCGCCTGTGAGAACGTGAGCGCTATTCCTTATGCGTTTCGGCGTATTTCTCCGCGCGCTTTTTCACGGCGCGGTTATAGAAGTACAGGCCGACGAGGCTTAGAGCGATGGTGACCACGAACACGATCACGGCGAACAGGTGTCTGCCCATGCCGAGGGCGTCGCCGCCCACGGTGGAGGTTATGACGGACGGAAAGCGCGCCACGGTGGAGATGAACACCCACGTGGACAGCCTCATGTGCGTGATGCCCGCGCAATAGGACAGGATGTCCTTGGGCGTGCCGGGGATGAGGAAGGCGATGAAGGCGAAGGTTTCCACCTTCTTTTCGTCGCGCATGAAGCGCAGCGAATCGATCTTCTCCCGCGGGAAGAAGACCTCGATCGCCTTTATGCCGCACTTGCGCACGAACAGAAACACCAGAACGCTGCCGATCAGCTCGCCCGCGACGCACAAAAGCGTGCCCCAGAACGTGCCGAACGCGTACCCGGCGACGATTTCAAACGGCTCGCCGGGTATGAACGCCACGATAATCTGAAGGACGATCAGCCCCACAAAGATCAGCTTGCCCCATACGCCGTAGCCGTTCACCCATGCGCGGAACTTCTCCGGCTCCTTCGCGAAGGAAATCAGCGGGCGGCCCACAAACCACGTAACCAGTCCCATCACCGCCAGAAAGATGATGAATCCGGCGATAGTCAAAGCTTTCTTCTGTTTCTCAGTCATGTTTCCTTATTTCGCGTCCTTGAAAACGCGGCGCACGGCCTCAAGGTAGCCATAGCCGTGCAGGTCGTCGGGTTCCAGATAGCTGCTTTCCGTCCACTCGTTCCAGCTGTTAATCGTGATGAGCTTCGGCTGGAGGGGATGGCGGTCGGCGTAGTCCTTCGCCGCGCGCAGCGCCTTCTCGATGTTCTCCGGCGTGCAGTCGCGCAGAATGCCGGGGCGGAAGGAGTTAAAGCGCGGATTGTTGTCCCAGCCCAGCGATACGTGCGGGAAATAGGGGAAGCCGAAGCGGCCGTCCAGCCGGGCGTATTCCTTCTTCACGTCCTCGAGCACGTCGGGATAGGCGCGGTCGATGTTCGTGAAATGCACAAACTGATAGTGCGTGCAGCTGTCAAAGCCCAGCGAGGAAAATTCCTCCGCCGGGATGGCCTTGCCGCCGTCCACGCCGGACAGGTTCGTGGCGCGGTCGCTCCACATGACGAATTGCAGATGCAGCCCGGGCAGACCCGCGCGCACGCATTCCTCGCGCAGCCACTGGACGGCCTCGCGCAGACGCTCCGCGCCGCCCAGCCCGCGCGCAAGCGCCGGAATGTCGTAAATCATGAACACGGGCTTGCCGTCGATCGTGTAGTAGTTTTCCAGATGGAAATACTTGTCGATCACGCGGCGCATGGCGGCCTTGAAGCGGTTCAGATCGACGCCGCCCTCCCAGATGACCGTGTTCACCGTGTCGCTCGTGCGCTTGTCCCACAGGGACACCGCGTCGTGGTTCGCCCACATCAGGTAAAAGCGCATGTCCTTCGACGCGTCGCACTTCAAAAAGCCGTCGTTCAGACAGTTTTCCAGAAACGGACGGCCGTCGTACCAGTACCAGTCATAGATAAACACGTTTACGCCGTGATCCAGCGCGGCGCGGCACTGCATGTCCATCACGCGCGGGTCGGCCTCGTTTACATAGCCCCACAGCGGGCGGCGCGGCCAGTCGTGCCCCGGAAACTTCGCCTGCGCGCTTTTTACCGACTGCCATTCGCCCATGCCCTCCGGCCAGAAAATGCGCGTGCGCGGCTCGTCCCCCGTGTACGCCGGCCAGATGTAGGCCGCCACGTCGTATTGATTCTTCCGCATGGAAAGATCCTCCTGCTTTCCTCCTTATTATAGCGCGTTTCGAAAGGAAATTCAAACCATAATCATGCCATTTTTCGAAAGCCCATGCAAAAAGGATGTTCGGGCGCTCCCAAAGAGCAGAGCGGAGCCATACACCGGCCAGATGCAGCCGCCCGTTCGAATGGTGTTTCCCATAGCGGAGGTGGAAGGAAAAGCCGTTTGCGCGGCGGAAAATCCGGGACTGGATAGTGCGTGTCGTTCCTGCGATCACCCGCGCGGCGGGGCTTGTTATTTTGGGGCGGGAATGCTATAATAGAGAGCAGAAACTTTTTGGAGGCGCTTTATGTCCGAGGAATGCACGCACAACTGTGAAACCTGCGGCGCGAATTGCGAGAGCCGCGGAATTCAGAAGGAAAAGCTCAACGATCAGTCCAGCGTCCGCAAGGTGATCGCCGTGGTATCCGGCAAGGGCGGCGTGGGCAAGTCTCTGGTAACGGGTCTTCTGGCCACGATCGCGCAGCGCGCGGGGCTGAAGACGGCCATTCTGGACGCGGACATCACCGGCCCGTCGATTCCGAAGATGTTCAAGTTTTCGTCGGCCTGCACGGCGGACGAGACCGCTCTGATTCCCGCCGTCACCGCCACGGGCATCAAGGTGATGAGCGTGAACCTGCTGCTTGAAAACGAGACCGACCCTGTCATCTGGCGCGGCCCGGTGATCGCGGGCACGGTGAAGCAGTTCTGGACGGACGTAAACTGGGGCGACAACGACATCATGTTCATCGACATGCCTCCGGGAACCGGCGACGTGCCGCTGACGGTGTTCCAGTCCATCCCGGTGGACGGCATCGTGATCGTAACCAGCCCGCAGGAGCTGGTGGGCATGGTGGTGCAGAAGGCCGTGGTGATGGCCGAGATGATGAACATCCCTGTGCTGGGTCTGGTTGAAAACATGAGCTACGTCGAGTGCCCGGACTGCAAGCGAAAGCTGGAGGTCTACGGCCCCAGCCGCGTGGAGGAGGCGGCGAGGCTGGCGCACACGGAGAACACCGCGCGCCTGCCCATCAACCCCAAGCTGGCCGCGGCCTGCGACAAGGGCATGATTGAGCTGTTCGAGGGCGACTGGCTGGACAAGCTGGCCAGCACGCTCTTTGAGACGAAATAAAGGTTTTTCCCCTGACGCAAATGAGAAGGAGGCTTTTACTATGGCAAAGATCATCGGCAAATCACTGCCCAACATCCCGTGGGAACCGAGACCGGCAGACTGTCACGACGTGGTGTGGCGCTACAGCCTGAACCCCATCGTGCCGCGCGACGCGATTCCCTGCTCCAACTCCATCTTCAACAGCGCCGTCGTGCCGTTTGAGGACGGCTTCGCGGGCGTATTCCGCTGCGACGACAAGCGCCGCGAGATGCGCATTCATTCCGCGCGCTCCAAGGACGCGATTCACTGGGATATCGATCCCGAGCCGTTCAACCTTGTGAACCCCATGGCGCGCGAGGTCGGCCCGTTTGTGTATGGCTACGATCCGCGCTGCTGCGAGATCGACGGCGAATACGTGGTCACGTGGTGCAACTGCTACCATGGCCCCACGATCGGCGTGGCCACCACCACCGATTTTAAGACCTACTACCAGAAGGAAAACGCCTTTTTGCCCTTCAACCGCAACGGCGTCATGTTCCCGCGGAAGATTCACGGCAACTACGCCATGCTGTCCCGCCCGTCGGACAACGGCCACACGCCGTTCGGCGACATTTACTATTCCGAGTCGCCCGACCTGTGCTTCTGGGGCAAGCATCGCTATGTGATGGGCACCAAGGGCGGCTGGCAGTCCACGAAGATCGGCGCGGGCCCGATTCCGATTGAAACGGACGAGGGCTGGCTTCTGTTCTACCACGGCGTGCTCACCAGCTGCAACGGCTTTGTGTATTCCTTCGGCGCGTGCCTGCTGGACATCGACCAGCCGTGGAAGGTGCTGTACCGCACCGAGCCGTATCTGCTCTCGCCGCAGCGCATCTATGAGCAGGTTGGCGACGTGCCGAACGTGGCCTTCCCGTGCGCCGCGCTGTCCGACGCGGACACCGGCCGCATCGCCATCTACTACGGCGGCGCGGACACGGTCATCTGCATGGCGTTCTGCGACGTGAACGAGGTCGTGGACTTCGTAAAGCACAACAGCAAGGTGTAAAACAGACCACAGGCGGAGGGTTCGATTTTGTTTTACGATCGCCCACAGAAGAAAAAACGCCGTCCGCCGACGGAATCGGAGACGCGCACCCGCCCGCGCAGGCGCGCGTCTCTTTTTCGCATCCTCTTTACCACGCCGAACCGCGGCGCGCGGGAGGACGACGCGCCCGAGGTTCGCAGAAAGCGCCCCTCCATGCGGGAAATTCTGTTTGAAACGCCGGAGCGCGAGGAGCTGGACGATTTCGCCGAGGAAGCGGCTTCCGAAGCGGGCGAACGCCCCGCGCGCCGCAGCCGGCATATCTTCCTGAAGCTCGTGATGGCGGCGCTGGCGCTGGTGCTTGTGTGCGCGCTGGCGCTGTACGCGCTGCCGGTCGGCCTGTTCGGCTCCCACAGCAAGGCGGACTTCCTCGCGAACAACAAGCTGCCCTCCGGCTACACGCACGTGCTTCTGCTGGGCGTAGACAGGGACGCGAACGGCACAAGCCGGTCGGACACGATCATGGTGCTTTCCGTCGGCAAGGGCAGCATAAAGCTCACGTCGCTTCAGCGCGACACCGGCGTGACCGTGCCCGGAAAAAGCGGCACCCACCGCCTGAACGCCGCCTATGCCTACGGCGGCGCGAAGCTCGCGCTTCAAACCGTGAACCAGAACTTCGGCCTGAATATCACCCGCTACGCGGCGGTGGACTACGACGGCTTCGAGAGCCTGATCGACCGCATCGGCGGCATAGAGCTTTCCGTCACCGACGCGGAGGCGGAGCAGATCAACAAGAACCTGTTCGAGGTGATCAACACGCGCTATAAGCGCGGCCTGCTCACCTACGACGGCGCGTGGGAGGTTTATAACCGCGAAAAGCTGTCAACCGGCGGCGACAGCCTGCACCTGAGCGGCCTTCAGGCGCTGAGCTACGCGCGCATCCGCAAGCTGGACAGCGACTACGGCCGCACCAACCGCCAGCGGCGCGTGATCTCCGCCGCCGTCACGGCGCTCAAGGGAAGCCTGACCCGCCCAGCCACGCTCATCCACGTCGCCGCCGGCGCGATTTCCATGCTGGATACCAATATGAACGCTGCCGAAATTCTGTCCCTCGGTGAAAAAGCGCTGCTCGCCTCCGCCATCGACCAGACCCGCCTCCCCAAAAACGGCACTTATACTGACACCGGCGGCATGTTCTACGACGTAGACTACACCGCCAACCACGACGCGTTTATCAGCTTCGTGTACGGAGACTGACGAAATTTCTTCTGCCCATCGAGATGTATTAACATAAAGTACGTCTCGTTTTTTTTTTTTTTGAAATTGAATTATTCGAACATATAAACGTGTTTACAATTATTAGACAATCGCCCCTGAGCGCTTGACGGACGCATGGCGGGTGGTATAATGTGCTTGAATCGTTAAGGAAATTGCGCGGAATTTACGTGATTTCTGGATTTACGAAAGTGAAGGAGGTCTTTTCATGCGCAAGGTACTCTCTGCTCTTCTGGTTCTCGCGATGGCGTTTACGCTGTTCGCGGGCACGGCATTTGCGGCCGAATTCAACGACATGGGCGTTTTCCCCGTTGTGAAGGACGGAGAAGGCATCAAGCTCACC
>CAVERI010000047.1:5690-21097 GCA_963618055.1 bacterium
ACGCCCGAGGTTGCCACCATCACCGATTATGACGACAATCACCTGACGAACTATCTGCGCGAAAGAATGGGCATCGAAATTGAAATTCAGCTTTTCGACGGCTCGGAGTACAAGACCCAGCTGCAGCTGATGACCAGCTCCGGCGCGCGTCTGCCAGATCTGCTGCTCAACTTCGGCCTTTCCGCCACCGAGCGCGAGTTCTATGGCTCGCAGGGCTATTTCATCGATCTTCTCCCCTATTTTGAAGAGGGCGTGATGACGCGCTACTTCGAGGGCGAGGCCGTCAGCTATCTCACCGAGGCCGAGAAGGCGACGACGATCACCGCCGGTCTGTCCTCCAACGGCGCGCTGTACGGCTTCCCCTTCTGGGCAGTGTCCGTGGCCGATCCGTGGTCGAACGGCCTTCTGATCAACAACACCTTCTGTGAAGCGCTGGGCATGGACATTCCCACCACGATCGACGAGTACTATGAGTACCTCGTGGCGGTTAAGACGCAGGATCCCAACGGCAACGGCATCGCGGATGAAATTCCGCTGGTTGGCTTTGCCAATTCGGGCAACGGCGACGTGATTCTCAACCTGCTGAACTCCTTCTGCTACTATCCCAATACGTGGAGCGGCGCCGCGCTCTGCTGCGACGACGACGGCAACATCTATGCGCCCTACACCACCGAGGAATTTAAGGAAGGCATGCTGTTTATCGCCAAGCTGTACAGCGAGGGTCTGATTTCCGACCTGAGCTTCTCGCAGGATCGCTACGGCCTGCAGGCCATGACCGACCTGACCGGCGACGCGCCCGACGTCGTGGGCTCCGCCACCTCCCATCGTTCCTACATGTTCGCGTCTCATTCCTCCGCGGAGCGCCGCACGCACTATACCTCCATCGGCCCGCTGGTTGGCCCGGAGGGCGTGGCCTATGCCGCCACCTATAAGGTGGAGCCCGGCTACTATCACTTTATTACCGCCGACTGCGAGAACCCGGACGTCGCGTTCGCGCTGCTTGACTACCTGACCAGCTCCCACAGCACGCTGACCGCGCGCTATGGCCGCGAGGGCGAATACTGGCGCTATTGCACCGAGGAAGAGGCCGCGCGCGGCTCCTCTTGGGCGGCGCTGGGTTACACCGAGGCCATGTATACCACCTCCAACATGAAGCTGGCGTGGGGACAGCAGAACAACGAAATCTGGAACATTACCTCCATCACGTGGCAGCCGCAGGGCTTCACCGCGCTGACGCCCGCGCAGACCCCCGAATCCTATGCGAGCGAAACCGCGCGGTATAACGCGGAGGACTGGAACGGCGCCATCATGGCTCGTTTCGGCAAGGCTCCCAAGAATCTGGTCGGCACGCTGGCCTATACCGCCGAGGAGCAGGAGGAGCTGGGTACCCGCGCGACGGATATCGGCATCTATGTGCGCGAATCCATGACTCGCATGGTTACCGGCGAAATGGACATCGAGTCCAGCTGGGATGCGTTCCAGAAGAACCTTGAAACCATGGGTCTTGAAACCGTGCTGACCCTCGCGCAGACCGCGTGGGATCGCGCGAACGGCTAATCACGAAGGCGGGCGCAGCGCCCTGTTCGAAACGCCGGCCTGGCCATAGCGTCGGGTCGGCGTTTTCCAGTGATTCGCTGCAAACCGCCGAAAAGAGGTGGGCTTCTTGACACGAGCGACAAATCAAATGACCGGGCATAGCGGCGATACGCTGCTTGCACGCATGAAGCGCCGGTGGCAGCTGTATCTGTTTCTGCTGATTCCGCTGGCGTGGGTGCTGATTTTCTGCTATTATCCCATGCTGGGCGTGCAGATTGCGTTTAAGGATTTCATGCCCCGCGAGGGAATCTGGGGAAGTAAATGGGAAGGACTTGTACATTTTAAGACGTTCTTTGAGTCCTTCTTCTTCGGGCGCACGGTGGGCAACACCATTCGAATTTCGCTGTATTCCCTGTGCGTCGGCTTCCCGCTTGCCATCATTATGGCGCTGATGATCAACCTGATCGTCAACAGCAAATTCAAAAAGGTCGTTCAGACCATTTCCTACATGCCGCACTTCATCTCCACCGTGGTTCTTGTGGGCATGATCAATCAGCTTCTGAACCCGGTTACCGGCCTTTACGGGAACATCTACCGCCTGTTCAGACCCGGCGAATATCCGATCGATATTCTTTCGCGCGGCACGGCGTTTGATCATCTGTACGTCTGGTCGGGCATCTGGCAGAATCTGGGCTGGAACACGATCATCTATCTGGCGGCGCTGTCCGGCGTGGATCCCACGCTGCACGAGGCCGCGCAGGTGGACGGCGCCACGCGCCTGAAGCGCGTGTGGCACGTCGACCTTCCCGTTCTCTTGCCCACGGCGTCGATCATGCTGATTATGAACGCCGGCTCCATCATGTCGGTCGGCTTTGAGAAGGTCTATCTGATGCAGAACTCCGTCAATTCCGTGTATTCCGAGGTGATTTCCACCTATGTCTATAAGACCGGCCTTGGCGGAACGACGAACCAGATGTCCTATGCGGCTGCGGTCGGCCTGTTCAACAACGTGATCAACGGCATCCTGCTGCTTGCTGTGAATTTCCTTTCAAACAGGCTTTCGCACGGTGCCAACAGTCTATTCTAAGGAGGGAGAACCGTGGCCAAAGGAAACGCCTCCGCGAAAATAAAAAACCCCATGGAAGACAGGATTCTGTATTTCGTCGTTTACACGGTAATCCTTCTGTTCCTGCTTCTCATTCTGTATCCCATCGTTTTCATTATTTCCGCGTCCTTTTCCGAGGGCTCGGAGGTTCAGCTTGGGCATGTGTATCTATGGCCGGTGAAGCCGACGCTGGAGGGCTATCGCGCGGTGTTCAGCCACAAAAACATCATGACCGGCTACCGAAACACCATTCTCTATACGCTGGGCGGCACGCTGATTAACGTGGTTGTGACCGTTCTGTGCGCGTATCCGCTTTCCAGAAGGGATATGCCCCTGCGCGGCTTTTTCGTGTTTCTGTTCGTGTTCACGATGTTCTTTGGCGGCGGCCTGATTCCCACCTATCTGCTGGTGAACAGCCTTGGAATGGTGAACACCGTTTGGGCACTGCTCATCCCCGGCGCAATGAGCGTGTACAACATGATCATCACGCGCACGTTCTTCCAAAACGGCGTGCCGCACGAGCTGCTGGAGGCCTCGCAGATTGACGGCTGCTCGGACGCGCGGTATTTCTTCAGCATCCTGCTGCCGCTGTCGCAGGCGGTTATCTCCGTCATTTCGCTGTATTACGCCGTGGCGCATTGGAATTCGTACTTCAGCGCGTTGATCTACATCCGCGACAAGGAGCTTCAGCCGCTGCAGCTGATTCTGCGCAGCATTCTGCTTTCCACGCGCGTATCGCTGAATGAATTCGAAGACCCGGATCTGCTGGAGGGCAAGATCGGTCTGGAATTCCTCGTGAAGTTCGCGCTGATCGTGGTCAGCAGCGCGCCGATTATGTGCCTGTATCCGTTTGTTCAGAAGTTCTTTGCCAAGGGCGTTATGCTTGGCTCCGTCAAGGGATAAAAGGAGGAAAAAACCATGTACAGAGGCGTTGCAATCTGGAATTACGCGGGAGACGCGGTGGAAAACGCGGAAAGATTCCATAAGGCTGGCTTTGACGCGATCAGCTGGAACGCGCCGCTGTTCGTCGATCGATATAACGACGACGATCGAGAGCGCGTAGCGGCCTATCTGAAGCAGTCCGGTCAATATTTCACCATGCACAACCTGCTTCCCAGCCCTTATGACCCGAAGGAGCAGGAATCCGCGCGGCGCGCGTGGAATATTCTTTCAGACTGGAATCGCCGCCACCAGCTGCTTAGAGGCATGACGTTTGATTTCTGGCATCCGCACGACGATCAGCTTCCGCTGCTTCGGGAGTGCATGGACGCATTCGAGGGACAGGATGTCTTTTTTGCCTGCGAGGATACGCCGCTTAACGCGCGCACGATGGAGAAGTTCGCGAAATACCTGAAGCCCGGCGACGATGTGGGTATCCTGATCGACCTTGGACACCTGAACGTTCGCCAGTGGATGCGCGAGGAGCACGAGCGCGAGGATTTCATGCAGGTCTTCCGCCAGCTTCCCATGAAGCTGCGCGAGCTGCATGTGTCCGACAATAAGGGCAGGAAGGACGAGCATCGCGAGGTGGGATACGGAAATCTTCCGCTGGCCGACGTCGCCGCCGCCGTGAAGGCCATCGGCTTCGACGGCATTGTGACCGTTGAAATCGTAAACAGCCAGAACTGGACGATTGACGAGCATATCGCGCACGCCCTCGACACCTCAAACCGCTGCTTCTCTGTGCTGGAATGACGAGCCTTATGGAAAGGATGCGGGAAAAGGCCCGCGAAGAAAACGATGAAAATGAAGCTGAACGATCTGCATTGTCATTCGTCGCTGTCCTCGTGCTGCGGGGATGAGCGGATGGTGCCGGAGAGGATTCTGCGGCACGCGGTGGAGGTGGGGTATGAGGCGATTTGTCTGACGGATCATCTGTGGGACAGCGCCGTGCCGGGCGCGTCCAAATGGTACGCGCCGCAGGACATTGCGCATGTGCGCTCGGCGCTGCCGCTGCCTGAGGATCCCGCGTGCCGGTTCTATTTCGGCTGTGAAACGGAGCTGCCCATAAGCGGCGTGCCCGCGCTTTTGCGGGAGAACTTTGACCTGTTCGATTTCGTCGTAATTCCGGTCAACCATATGCACATGGCGGGGCTGGTTCGCGCGGAGGGCATAGACACGCCCGAGAAGATGGCCGTCAACATCGAAAACCGACTGGAAAACCTGCTGGAGCAGGATCTTCCGTTCCGCAAAATCGGCCTTGCGCACCTGACGTGCAGCCTCATGTTCCGCGAGGGAAAAATCGCCGACGTGATGTGCGCCATGAACGAAGCTCGTCTGCTGCGCATCCTGAAGGGCTATGCCGCCGCCGGAACGGGCGTTGAGCTGAACGCCTTCGCGTTTTCGGAGATGGCCGACCGCCCGGACGACATCCTGAAAATCTACCGAATCGCCAAGGAGGCCGGCTGCCGGTTCTACTCAAGCAGCGACGCGCACTCCGTCGAGGCGCTGGACAGCGTTCCCCAAACCCTCCCCGCCGTCATTCAAGCCCTCGGCCTGACCGAGGCCGACGCATACAGAATCTGACCGCGCGTTTGCCGTTTTCCGAGCAAGCGACAGGGAGGTCTTCCGCTGTTGGAATAGGGAGAGCCGATCTGGTTTGAAAGCAGAATAGTGGAAGAAACAAAAATCCGCCGAAGCTCGATAAGACCGGCTTCAGCGGATTTTTTTATGGGAATTTACGCCTTCAGCGCGCGCATGGCGTTGAGGGTGGCGAGGACGAGGACGCCGACGTCGGCGAAGACGGCGTGCCACATGGTGGCGGCGCCGACGGCGCTCAGGATGAGGATGAGCGCCTTGACGGCGAGGGAGAACCAGATGTTCTCGCGCACGATGCGCATGGTGCGGCGGGCGATTTCGATGGCGCGCGGGAGCTTGGAGAGCTTATCCTCCATCAGCACGATGTCCGCGGCTTCGATGGCCGCGTCGGAGCCCACGCCGCCCATGGCTACTCCGAGATCCGCGCGGGCGATGACGGGCGCGTCGTTGATGCCGTCGCCGACGAACATCACGGGGCCGCCCTGCGCGAGAAGAGCTTCCATGTTGCTCACCTTATCGGCGGGAAGCAGGCCCGCGTGCACCTCGTCCATGCCCAGACGGCGGGCGACGGCCTCGCCCACGCGGGCGTTATCGCCGGTCAGCAGCACGGTCTTCTGAACGCCCAGCGCCTTCAGCGCTTCAAGCGCCTGCTTCGCGTCGGGCTTGATTTCGTCCTCGATGACCAGATAGCCGAGGTATTTGCCGTTCGCGGCCACGTGCACCACGGTGCCCGCTTCCTCCGGGGCGAGGAATTCCACGCAGGCGACCTCCTCCATCATGCGCGCGTTGCCCGCGTGCACCTTCGCGCCGTCGATCACGGCTTCGATGCCGTGGCCGGCCAGCTCCGTGACGGAGGAAATGCGGCCCGTTTCGACGGGACGGTCATACGCCGCAAGGATCGACTGCGCGATGGGGTGCGACGAATTGGATTCCGCCAGCGCCGCCAGCGTCAGAAGCTCGTCCTCGCTCACGCCGATGGGGTGCACCTTCGTCACGCGGAACGCGCCCTTGGTCAAGGTGCCGGTTTTGTCGAACACGCAGGTCTTTACGTGCGCCAGCGCCTCCATGCAGCTGGAGCCCTTGAGCAGAATGCCCTCGCGGGATGCGCCGCCCATGCCGCCGAAGAACGACAGCGGCACCGACACGACCAGCGCGCACGGGCAGGACACGACGAGGAAGTTCAGCGCGCGCGTGACCCAGTCCGTCAGGCTCTGATGGAAGAACAGCGGCGGCACGAACGCCAGCAGCACCGCGCCCGCGACCACGCAGGGCGTGTACACGCGCGCAAAGCGGGTGATGAAGTTTTCGGCCTTCGATTTGCGGGAGGAGGCGTTCTCGACCAGCTCGAGGATGCGCGCCACGGTGCTTTCCTCGAAGGTGCCCGTCGTGCGCACGGTGATGACGCCGGTCAGGTTGATCACGCCGCTCAGAATCTCGTCGCCCGCGCGCTTGTCAACCGGCGCGCTTTCGCCGGTCAGCGCCGCGGTGTTCACGCTGGTGTCGCCGGTCAGAATCAAGCCGTCCAGCGGCACGCGCTCGCCGGGCTTCACGAGAATCGTCTCGCCCGCCTGCACGTCCTCCGGCGAAACCTCGATTTCTTCGCCGCCGCGCACGACGGTGGCGGTGTCGGGCCGGATGTCCATCAGCGAGGAAATGCTCCTGCGGCTCTTGCCCACGGCAATCTGCTGGAACCATTCGCCGACCTGATAGAAGATCATGACGGCCACGGCCTCGCGGTATTCGCCCACGGCCAGCGCACCGACGGTGGCGATCGCCATCAGGAACTTCTCGTCAAACAGCTGTCCGTGCGCAAGGTTGCGCACGGCCGACCACAGCACGTCCCAGCCCGCTACGGCGTAGGGAATCAGGTACAGAAGCGCCCACCAGCCGTCCAGCGGCAGGCACCAGCACACGATGAGAAGGAAAGTGGCAACGAGAATGCGAAGAAGCTCTTTTTTCTGCTTGCGGGTCATAACGAACGCCTCCTGCGGGTTTCCGCGCGAATGTTTTTTACAGAATCACGCGGCAGTCCGGCTCCACCTTTTTGATGGTCTTCAGTACGTCCTTGAGAATCTGGTCAAACCGGTCGTCCGCCGCCTCGATGGTCATCTTCTGCATGATGAAGCTCACGCTGGCGTTGGTCACGCCGTCGATCTTCTTGATCGCGTCCTCCATCTTCGCCGCGCAGTTCGCGCAATCCAAGTCTTCCAGCTTGTAGGTCTTTTTCATTTTTCCGTCTCCCTTTCTTCTGTCAGATGGTCGTAGCCCTGCCCAATGATGGTGCGCACATGATCGTCCGCCAGCGCGTAATAGATCGTCTTGCCCTCGCGGCGGGCGTGCACCAAGTGGTTGTCCTTCAGCACCTTCAGCTGATGCGACACCGCCGACTGCGTCATCGCCAGATACTCCGCAATCGCGCACACGCACATTTCGCTTTCGCTCAGCGCGTACAGGATGCGCATGCGCGTCGTGTCACCGAATACCTTGAAAAGATCGGCAAGGTCGCACAGCATGTCCATGTCCGGGGATTCCCGCCGGACGAAATCCAGCAGCGCCTGATGATCGTGCTTGACGCCCCGCATCATATGCACCTCCATTCATTTGTTTGTTCGTTCATATGATACAGCGTTCATATGTTTTTGTCAAGGGGTTCAGAAGGATTTTTTCCAGAAAGGTCGAATTTATTTTTTGAGGTGACTTCAAATGGAAAAAAACTATGACGTAATCGTATCCGGCGGCGGCGTGGCGGGCTGCGCGGCGGCTCTGGCGGCGCGCCGGGCGGGCAAAACGGTGCTTTTAATTGAAAAAACGCTGGTGCTGGGCGGACTGGGCACGATCGGCCTGATCAATCTGTTTGTGCCGATGGACAACGGCCGCGGGAAGCTGATCATTCGCGGCATGTGCGAGGAATTTGTGAACCTGTCGCGCAAGTACGGCTGGGCGAACACCAGCGAGGGCTGGGAGGCGGGCGAGCCGTCCGCGCCGACGAACAACCGCTATTGCGTCCGCTATTCGCCGTATTTCTTCGCGCTGGCGCTGCTGGAGGAAATCGAGCGCGCCGGGGTCGCGCTGCTTCTGGACAGCGTGGTTTCGGGCTGCGAGCGCGCGGGCGCTTCGCTTACGCGCGTGATCGTGACCAATAAATCCGGCGAGGAAGCCTATGGCGCAAAGATGTTCATCGACGCCACCGGCGACGCTGATCTCTGTGCCCGCGCGGGCGTTCCCACCGTGCAGGGCGAAAACTATTTCACCTATATCGCCTTCGGCGCGACGTTGGAGGGCTGCTCCCGCGCCGTGGAGAAGCAGGACATCAGCCGCCTGTACACCACGTTTAACGGCGGCCGCGCCACGCTGTACGGTCACAACCATCCGGCGAATATGCGCCGGTTCAGCGGCACCACCGGCGAGGACGTGACGGACTACCTCGTGCGCAATCAGCTGGAAATGCTGAAGAGCCTGAAAGGCGACAATCCGCGCTCGCGCGACATCACCACCATTCCCACCATGCCGCAGCTGCGCACCACGCGCCACATTCGCGGCGTTCACACGCTGACCACGGCGGACGTGTTCCGCCCCGCGGAGGATTCCGTGTGCCTGATCAACGATTTTGACAACCGTGACAACCTGTACGAGGTGCCGCTGGGCTGTCTGGTCTCCGAGGACGCGGACAACCTGCTCGCCGTCGGCCGCGCCGCCAGCGCCGAGGGCTACGCGTGGGACGTGCTGCGCGTGATTCCCCCGGCTATCCTCACCGGGCAGGCCGCGGGCGCTGCCGCCGCGCAGGCGATTGACGAAAGCTGCTCCGTGCGGGACGTGAATATCCAGAGGCTTCAGAAGACGCTAAAAGCGCAGAACGTTCTGATTCACATGACCCCCGACCTGCTTCCCAAGGACGGCGCGGTCGGCGAGCACGCCGGCGCGGAGGGGCATATGTAAGAAAAAAGACGGGAGGAACCCTGCATGAACCTTGAACGGATTCATAAAATCGCGGAGGAGGAGCTTCTGGGGAAGCGGAGTCATCCGTGGAAGGAGCCGGGAAACAAGTTTCATCATGGGGAGCGCGTGGCGCGCATCGCGCTGGAGCTCAGGCGGGCGATTGTGCCGGACGACAATTCGCACGACGAGATTCTGACCGTGGCGGCGTGGTTTCACGACGTGTGCAACGGCGCCCGGCGGCATGACCTGCTGGGCGCGGAGCGCACGCGCGCGCTTCTGACCGGCCTGTGCACGGACGCGGAGCTGGACGAAATCTGCGGCATCATCCGCGTGCACGACGACCGCACGCGCAATCCGTCGTTTTCATGCTGGGTAAAGCTGCATCAGGACGCCGACCACCTCGACCATTTCGGCGCCTACGACGTGTGGATGTGTATACTGGAATGCGGCGCGGACAGCCTGACCCTGCCGCAGGCGGCGCAAAAACTTATGGCGCGCAACTTCGAGGAGCTCCCGCCCAAGCGCGAGGAGCTGAACTACGAATTGAGCCGCCGCCTCTTCGACGAGCGCGTAGCCTTCTCCCAAGCCTTCGCCGCCCGCTTCGAAAGCGAATCGCGCGGCGAAATCCGTATCCCCGCCGCGCTTCCCCATGATGAGAAATCAAATTTCTAAAAACGGAATTACAGCTATCGCCATGAAAGCGAGAGTGTGGTATAATCAATAAGACCGCTCTGTTTTTGCGATAGAAAAACGACGGATGCGTAAAACATTCTTGATTGGAGATACACACATGGCGATAGAGAAGTTTCAGGAGCAGGCGCATGCCTTATTTGAGTACATAAGAGAAGTTTGCCTGCTTGGCCAGCAGAAAATACTGGATGTTAACAAACAGATGGGCGTCGTTTTTCTTCGCAGTCTTGACGATCCATCCTGCGTAACAATTGCCAGTCGGGATCGAATGGACGATGCGGCTGAGTATGCCGACGATCGTTTGTTTTCCTTTCGCAAGCCGGATTTTACAGCTTGTCCATCGCCTGACGAATCGCTGAAAAAATGGCTTGTGCCTGGCTGGCAGGATTTCCGGAATCATGCGGAGCATCTTGAAAAAATTGAAACGAGGGACGAAGAGGGAACCGCGAAGGGTGTGCAGGAGCAGCTTTCCTCTGGGGAGACTGTTAAAGAGCTTCCGGGTGTTCAGACAGAATATTTTACCGATGATCCAAGACGAGTCAGGCGATTTGAAGCATGGGCGCAGAAGCGCGAAGGTTGGGTGGAACACGAGAAACACACGGCTCGTCTTCGCGACACCTTTGGGGAACTTTTTGATATGTACACGCTTTGCCGCCAATCCCCAGATACGCTCGAAATCGTAATCGGCAATGGACTGCTGACGGATAAGAAGAACAAGGGGATTCGCCATCCGCTTTTGCTGAAGCGGGCAAGGCTGTCGCTTGATCCGGTCGGAAACACGCTTGCGCTTCATGATACAGACGAACCGGCGCAAGTATACATGCCCATGTTTTCCGCAATGGAGGACATCAACAGCGACGTTGTGCGTCCGCTTGAGAAAAAGGCGGAAGAAGAGAATATTCACCCATGGGATCATTGCGAGGGCGCAAATCTTCTGAAGTCGACAGCTCATCAGCTCCATGCCAGCGGCCGATATTTGGATGACGGTGAGGAAGCGGCGCGGACGGACGAGCGGATTCTTGTTCGCTGGGAACCCTGCGTCGTTCTGCGTAGACGTCCGGATGGTACGATTAAAGCTTTGGAGTCGATTTTAGGTGATCTGGATGAGGGCGCTGAGGTTCCGGCTTCTATGCGCAGCATTCTTGGTGACTTTAAGCAGGATGGCCGCGAAAGAGACGAAGACGGTGTATCTGACAGTGGTGCAGCAGAGGCATGGGCGGAACCCAAACAGGCGCCGCTTGAGGACGAAGAGATTCTGCTGCCAAAGCTGGCCAACAGGGAACAGATGCAAATTGTTCACCAGATCGAACGCACGCCGACGGTTCTTGTACAGGGACCTCCCGGCACGGGCAAAACGCATACCATTGCCAACCTGCTTGGCCATTTCCTTGCAAAAGGGCAAACAGTGCTGGTTACGAGTCATACGTCCAAGGCGCTTACTGTTTTGAAGGAAAAGGTGCCAAAGGAAATACAGGCACTGTGCGTGGCGGTGTTTGGCGACAATCGCGAGGATATGGAAGAGTCCGTCAATGCGATTATTGAACACACAACGCTTTATGGACTTGCCGCACAGAAAGCCGAAGCGGAGAAAATTCGTGCGGAACGCCATCAGCTTCTGCTTAAATTGAAGAAGGCACGAGAGCTTGTTTATGCCATTCGGCATAAGGAGTTTGAACCGATCGTTTACTGCGGTGAAAGCTGGTCTCCATCAAAAGCGGCAGAATTTATTTCTGCGCACGAGGATTTAATGGGACTCATTCCCGGAGTCATTATACAGAACGCGCCTTTTCCGCTTTCTGCGGAGGAATTGACTTGGCTTTATGAAAGCAATGAAAGTCTTTCTGTTCAGGAAGAAGCCGAGCTATCAATCGGTCTGCCTGCTGCGGATGTGTTGATGACGGTGCAGCAGCTTACGGATAGCATGGATTTACTTGAGAGGCTGAAGCTACAGCTGCAGGAGATTAACGCAAACGGACGCGTAAGCCTTGCGTGGAAAGAAAATCGATACGCGGTAGTTGATCAACTGACGGATCAGGTTTTTGCCACGCAGGGCAATTCTGCAGCGGAAGCCACGCTGAGAGACCTTCTTTCGGCGTATGAAGAACCCATTCCCGGATGGGCAGTGTCCGCCATATCCGACGGAGCCGAAGAGGGATTGGCTCGCAAACGCTGGGAGCAGCTGTTGACACGGATTGACGATACGTATTCAAAGGCGCAGAACGTGCTGGAAAAGCAGCTGACGAAGCCAGTCAAGCTGGTGGCAGCTTCTTATGAGACGCTCAAAAGCCCTTATGAGGAACTTCATAAGGATGCGGAGAGGCATGGTCATGTTAAGAAGAGTCTTTTCATGAGCAAGGAGAAAAAGAGCGCGCTTGATTCCGTGACGATCGCCGGGAATACGCCGGAGTCTCTCGAAGACATGGAGAGGGTTTTGGCGTATCTGGAGCTTTTGGCATGCAGAGAGGAACTGTCTCAGCTTTGGAACACGCTGGTTGCGACGCATGGTGCGCGCCGTTTTGACGAGCTTGGAGAGGAGCCGGAGCGCAAATGCAAACAGCAGCGCGAGGCGATTGAGTTTTGGCTTAACTGGGCGCGCAAGGGTAGAAAGCAGCTCTGCGAACAGGCGAAAGCGGCTGGAATCGGAGATTTGCTGTTGCAGTCAATCAGTGGCTTCCTGTCTTTTACGGATGATAAGGCGGCCTATATGATAGACCATATTCGGACGCAGCTAATCCCGGCCGTAAGCCTGCTTCATCTGGTCAACGAGCTGTATGTTTTTTCGTGCAGCAAAGAAAACACGCGGAATCAATTAGAGGCGCATGGAAATTCTGCGTTATGCGCCAATCTATGGCGGGCGCTGGCAGCGGAATCGGTGGAATCATACGCGTGCGCAAGAGAGACGCTTACGACCGTTCTCGAAAAAGCGGAGTTGCAAACGCGCAGAAGCGAACTGATTGCGAAGCTTGCCGTTTCTGCACCAGGCTGGGCGGAGGCTATGGGCAAGCGCGAGGGATGCCACGGGCAGACTTCTGTACCGGAAAATCTGCTGGTGGCCTGGAAGGTTCGTCAGCTGGCGTTCGCGGTGGACGAAATCACGTCAACGCCACTATCTGAAGCGGAAAATCAGGTTTCGATGCTTTCGGATCAATACCGTAAGGCGACCGAAAGACTCGCCACGGCGCTTGCATGGTGCTGCTTGCAGCAGCGAATTGACAGAAATCCCAGCGTGCGGCAGGCATTGAATGGATGGAAGCAGACGATTATGAAAATTGGTAAGGGCACAGGAAAACGGGTGTCCAGCCTTCGCAGAGAGGCTCGAAAGCTGATGGTCGAATGTCAGAAGGCAGTGCCTGCATGGATTATGCCGGTTTTCAGCGTGATGAACTCGATGGATCCGGCGAACACCCAATTTGATGTGATCATCGTCGATGAAGCGAGCCAGTCAGACATTACGGCTTCTGCGATTCTGTACATGGGCAGGAAGATTATCGTGGTCGGCGACGACGAGCAGGTCAGCCCTATGGCGGTGGGACTGGACGAAGCAAAGATGCAGAACTTAATGAATATCCTGATTAAGGATAAGATTCCGAATGCGCATCTGTGGGATGCCAAAACTTCGCTTTATGACATTGCGGCGCAGGTCTATCAACCGCTAATGCTGCGGGAGCATTTCAGGTGTGTTCCGGACATTATAGGCTACAGCAACATGCTGTCTTATCGCGGGAAGATCAAGCCTCTGCGGGAGGCGGGAAGCTCTCCGTTTAAAACGGCAATTGTTCCATTTCGCGTGAACGGGATGCGAAAGGGGCGAAGCAAGACCAACGAGGAAGAAGCGGACGCGATTGTCGCGTTGATCAAGGCCTGTATGGAACATTCGGAGTACGAAGATAAGAGTTTCGGCGTTATTTCCATGCTTGGCGACGATCAGGCGAAGCTGATTGGCCGAAAGCTGGCGGAGGGTATTCCGCTTGCGGAATATGAAAAGCATCAGATTCTCTGTGGAAATGCCTCCAATTTCCAGGGAGACGAACGCGATGTGATCTTCCTTTCGCTTGTCGATAGCAATGAATCCGATGGGCCGCTGGCAATGGCGTCGGGCGACGGGCAGGGTTCAAACGGTAAGGCAATGAAGCAGCGCTATAATGTTGCGGTCAGCCGTGCGAAGGATCAGCTTTGGATTGTGCATTCCCTTGATTATACCGCCGATTTGAAGCCCGGGGATATGCGCAGGGGGCTGCTGGAATACGCTTCCAATCCGCATGCGTTTACCGCCCAGAACGATGCGATTGAGGAGGCTTCCGATTCACCGTTTGAAGCAGAGGTTGCGAAAGCGCTGGCTGCGCAGGGGTATCATATCGTTCAGCAATGGATGGTTGGCGCTTATCGGATTGATATGGTCGTCATCTGCGGGAATAAGAGAATTGCGATTGAATGCGATGGCGAGCGCTGGCACAGTGGCGAAGCGAAGATTCTGGAGGATATGGAACGCCAGTCGATCTTGGAACGACTTGGATGGCGGTTCATCCGGATTCGCGGCAGTGAGTACCATCGCAGGCCATCCCAGACAATCGACCGGATCGTCAGCGAGCTAAACGCGGCGGAAATCGAGCCGGAGGCGGGCTCGGCTGAAATGGATTACGGTGCCGAGGATACATTGGTGTCTGACATCAGAGTGCGAACCTTGCAGCTGATGCGAGGGGAAGACACCCTGGAAATGGAACCGTCCACATCTGCGAACGAGCCGGAATCAGACTGGGAATTGCCCGAAAGCCCGGTGGCGCATGAGATCAGGGAGGATGCGGTGCTTTCTGAAGAAAAAGCTCCTGCCTTGAATTTGACGCGCGAGACCAGTACTGCAAATATGCATCCAAAGAAAGCTGGACGGACGGAGCAACAGCGAAGTCGCTCAACGGTAGCCGCGGAGCAGATTAGCATGTTTGAGCCTGAGGAAGACATGCTGACGGCGTTTGAAAACGCGGGCTTTGCTTGCGTCGACAATCGGGATACCTCAGGAATTTTGTGGGTGTTGCGTGACGACGGCAAGGTCGAGGCGTTCCATAAAATCGAGCAGCAATATATGATCAAGGCAACGCTTGAAAGGCGGGGAGCCGTTGCAACCGGCGGCGCGCCCGCGTGGCGTATTCTGGCAAGAAAGAGATGAATATGAGAAGTATGGCAAAGGAAGGAACAAGCGTTACATATGAGATTATCAATGAACTCGGCGTCGTGTCCGACGACGGCAAGTGGCGGCTTGAGCTGAATCGCATTAGCTGGAATGGTCGCGAGCCAAAGTACGATCTCAGAAAATGGTCACTCAATCATGAGAAGATGGGAAAGGGCGTTACATTGACGGAGGAAGAGCTGATTGCACTCAGCGAGATTCTTTCGGAAGAAAAGAAATTCCTCTCAGACAATCAAAAATAAGACACGCAAAGCGAGTCTGCCGCTTCCGCAACAGACTCGCTTTGCCTAAGCGCGAAGGATTGCTTTCGGATGCGCACCGGAACGCCTCGTTCCCGCCGCGCTTCCCCCTGCCCGCTTCGCGGACGATTCATTTTGAAGGATGGACAGAAATTGCCCACCCTTTTATGGACGCGCTCAT
>CAVERI010000048.1:0-21064 GCA_963618055.1 bacterium
GAGGAATTTGCATGCCGCAGATGGTGGAAAAGACATCGCCCGACGCTCCGCCGAATTGGGCGGTGGTGCCTTTATTTCCAGCCCTCCCAGACCTCCGGATGGAAGCCGATGGTCACGCTGTTTCCGTTTCGAACGATGGGCGCCTTCAGAAGCGTCGGATTTTCCAGAAGCACATCCGTGAGGATGGACTCGATGGAAAGCTGCCGCGCGTAGTCGGCCTTTTCGCCCTTTGCGTCCGGGTCTACGAGCGCGCGAACGCCGCCCGCGGCGCGTGCGAACAGCTGAAGCTCCCGCGCGCCCAGCTTATGCTTTTTCATGTCCACGGACGCGAACAGAATTCGGCGCTCCTTGAACCAGCGCTCCGCCTTCTGCACGTCGAAATTCTTTTTGGAAGCGTATATCTGAACGTTCATGTGTCACAGCCTTTTCGCGAAGTCGTCCAGCTCGCCCAGATCCCACAGCATGGAGCCGCTCAGGTACTTGTCGCGAATGTCGCGCGAGCACACGAACGCGTCCACCACGTCCTCATGCGAAATGCCCAGCTCTTCGGGCGTCATCGGCATGCCGGTCTGCTTCATCTTGCCAAACAGCCACTCTCTGTCCGGAAGCTCCTCGCGGATGATCTTCTGAATCTCGTCCCAGTTGTCCAGAATCCGCGTAAGCCGCGCGGCGTGCTTGGCGGGATCGTTCTTGTGTGTCTTTTCCTCAATAGCCAGCACCTGCGGCGCGATCCTTCCGAACACGCGGCGCACGCGCGCCTCCCACGCGGCGGCGTCGAACGCCTTCATCGCCGCCTCGGCTTTTTCGCGGCTGGGCTTCAGGCGCTTGATGTCCTCGTAAATGTTCATCGTGAGCACCGTGCCCACACCCACCTGAATGCCGTGCAGGTCGGCCTCGTGGCCGCGCTCAAGCGCCATCATTTCCCACATGTGGGAGAAATAATGCTCAAGGCCGGACGCGGGGCGCGAAACCTTGGCGAAGCTCATCGCAAAGCCGGAGAGCACCAGCCCCTCAGCCACCGCGCCCACGCTGTCCGGGTCGCGCTCGGCCAGATGGTCGGCCGCCGCCATGATGCGCTTCAGCGCGTTGCGCATCAGCTGCGCCACGTGCTCGCAGTAGTATTCCTCAATGACGATATGCGCGATGCGCCATTCGCACACGGAGATGTACTTGGCCACCATATCGCCCAGCCCTGCCCACAGCATGCGCATCGGCGCCTGCGCGAGCACCTCGGTATCCAGCACGATCGCCTGCGGGCAGCGGTTGTACAGCGTCGTCTTCACGCCGTCCACCACCATGGAGGACGAATTGGACGCGAAGCCGTCCATCGACGGCGCGGTGCCCACGATCATCTGCGGACGGCCGGTATCAAAGGCGAACACCTTGCACAGGTCGTTGATCACGCCGCCGCCGACCGCCATGATCATATCGCATGACGTGTCGAAGTTCATGGCAATGGAGCCCAGCGCCAGCTCATCCGGCTCCAGCTTGGGGCGGCCCATCTCCGGCACCTCGAACAGCGTGTACGCCACGCCCGCCGCCGCCAGAATCTCGGTCACGCGCTTCGCCGCGGCGGCGTAGGTATTTTTATCGCACACGATAAAGGGTTTCTTCGCGTTCAGCGCCTTCACGGCCTCCGGCACGCAGTTCAGCGCGCCGCGTTCGATTTTGATATATTTGAGATCTACGCCGTGATGGCGGCCGCACGCGCAGTCAAAGCCTTCTTTTCGAATCAGTTCCCCGATGGGCAGATTTTCGAATCGTTCCATGATGATCACCGTCTCCCATTCAAATAAGAATTCAGATATTCGATCAACGACGCGCGCACCTCTTCGTGCGTCGTCATTTGATTGACCCTCGCCCGCAGGATGCCGCTGCCCGGCGTTCCCGCCAGATACCACGCCACGTGCTTGCGCATTTCGGGCACGGCATAGCGCTCGCCGCGCCACGCGCATTGCATGTCCAGATGTACAAGCGCGGCCTTCACCCGCGTTTCCACGTCCGGCGGCGCGTATTCCTCGCCGCGCAGCGCGCACAGCGCCTCGCGGAAAATCCACGGGTTGCCCTCCGCCGCGCGCGCGATCATCACCGCGTCGCACCCTGTCTCCGCCTTCATGCGCACCGCGTCCGCGCCGGAAACCACGTCTCCATTGCCGATCACGGGAATCCGCACGGCGTTCTTCACCGCGCGAATCACGCTCCAGTCGCTCCTGCCCAGATACAGCTGGTCGCGCGTGCGCGGATGCACGGTAATCGCCGCCGCGCCCGCGTCCTCCGCAATCCGCGCAGCCTCCACGGCGTTGATGTGCTCCGCGTCCCAGCCCGCGCGAATCTTCACCGTCACCGGCTTCGCCGCCGCCTTTACCATGGCGGCAATCAGCCGCCCCGCGCGCGCGGGCTCCCGCATCAGCGCCGAGCCCTCGCCGTTGGCGACGATCTTGCGCGCCGGACAGCCCATGTTGAAATCGAAAAAGTCATACGGCGCGTCGTTCAGCCGGCGTACCGCTTCAGAGAGTACGGCCTCGTCGCTTCCAAACAGCTGAAGACCCGCGATTCCCTCGCCGGGAAAGCGGGTCAGAATCACCCTGTGCGCATAGTTGTCCGGGGAATACAGGTAGCCCTTGGCCGACAGCATTTCGCTCACCGACCACGCGCAGCCCTCCCGCGCGCACATCAGGCGCATGGCCGCGTCGGTCACGCCGGCCATCGGCGCCAGCGCCGCGCCCTCCGGAAGCTCGATCGTTCCGATTCTCATGTCATTTATTCATCCTTGGTATCGTGGTACGTGGGGTCCTGCTTGATGGTGGCAATCTTCCACTGCCCGTTGGCCTGTTTTTTCAGCCACAGGCGATAGCGGCCATCGCTCCACGTGGCAGGCTTGGAGCCGGTCGAAACCACGTAGTCCGGCTTCACCTTGCCCACAATCTCCTTCACGTGCTCGGTCACCGTGCACTGAATCTCGTCGCTCCACGGCCACGCGCGCAGGTCGGAAATCTCCACATCGTAATCAAACGACGTAATCGTGTACGCCAGATACGGCGAATCCTCGGAGAACGCCGCGCTGAGCACGGGGTCTCCCTCTAAAAAGCCGGTGGTAAAATAGCCGTTCAGGTCGGTGGCGTTTTCGCGCGTAAGCGCCACGGACACGCGCTTTTCCATGCCCTCGGAAATGAGAACATACGCGTTTCCGATTTCAAACGCCATATAGAACGCGCACACGACCACCGACGCGCACACGGTAAAGACGATCAGCCTGACCGCCAGAAAGGACATCATGCGCCGCAAATACTTCAAGGAAGGCTCCTCCCCGGTTTCATGGTTTCGTTGAGCTTTAGTTTGCGCCCATCAGCTTCAAAAGCTCCTCCGTGGCGGCGATCGTCTCGTCGTCCTTCAGGCGGAACTTGATTTCGACGCGGCGGGACGCGTTCTGATCCTCGTCTCCATCCGCATCCAGCACCGGCGCGCTGAACGAGCGGCCGCTGGCCGTCACCAGCCCCAGCAGCGTCTTTTTCGCGCTGGCGTTCAGACCCAGCGTATCGCTCATAAAGCCGTCGCCCAATACATAATTCGCCACGGACAGCGCGCGTTCCTGCGAAAGCTGCAAATTATGCAGGTAGGTTCCGTTGGAATCCGTGTGCCCCTCGATGATGATTTCGGCCACATATGACCGGAATTCGTCGGACAGAAGCACGTTCAGATAAACCGGCAGGAAGCGGCGCAGGTACTCCCGGCCGCCCTCGGACAGCGTGGCCGAGTTCGTAGTAAACAGCATCTGGCTGGGCAGCGCAATCGCGCCGGTCTGCTCGTCCACGGAAACGTCGATTCCGCTTTTGCGCAGTGCCGAGGAAAGCTGCTGCACGATCTGCGCCTTCACACCGACCATCTGCTCAAGCTGCCCCTGCTTCGTCTGAAGCTCGTCGCGATAGGCTTCCAGCTGCTGCTCATACTCTGTCAGCTGCGCGTTCTGGCTGTCGATGCGGCTTTCCGCGTCGCTCAGCGCCTTCTTCGCGTTCTCGCTTTCGCTGACCAGCGCCTGATAATCCACGCCCAGCTTGTCCAGCTCCGCCTTCTTCTCCTCAATCGCCTTGAGAAGCTCGTCAATCTCCTGCTGGCTGGCCTCCGCATTGCTCTTTAGCATTTCAATGCGCTGGCTCAGGCGCGTATTCTCGGATTCGGAGTCACTCAGCTGCTTTCGAAGGTCGATGATCAGCAGGCGGTTGTCCTCCAGCTCCTTCTCCGAGTTTTCCAGATTCTTCAGCTTTTCCTCAGCGGCGCTAAGCTGTTCATCCAGCGCCTGCTTTTCATCGTTCAGCACGATGACCGTGCGGTCAATCTCCTCCTGCTGCGAGCGAATCAGCTCCGCCTGATCGGTCAGCTCCTGCTCCTTCTGCTGCAAAATCAGCGTTTTGCCGTTCAGCTCCTCCGTCAAATCCTTCAGCTGCGCCTCGGTGGTGGCGAGAATCGTTTCCTTCTCGTTCAGCTCCTTCTCGCTGGCCTCCATGCGCTGCATGGCCTCGGCGTACTGATCCTCCGTCTTCGCCAGCTGATCCTTCTGCTTCGCCAGCGAAAGCATCATCGAAAAAATGACGAAGATGAACACCAGCACCAGCACGCTCATCATGTCGGAGAAGCTCAGCCAGAAGCTGCCGGTCTCCCGGCTTACCGTCTTGCGGCGGCGGTTTCTTGCGCTCATGGCTTACCTCCGGTTCCCGGCATCGTCAAGCTGCCCGTTGGCGGCGCGCAGCGCGCCGACCAGCTGATCGATTTCATCCAGATAGCGCCCGGTGGATACCTGCACCGCCTCGGGCAGACCCTCCACGGACTCCTTCACGGCGTTGGACGCCCATTCGATGCGCTTGAGGATTTCCGTCATGCATCCCTCGAAATAGTTGAGCGATTCATCCATGTCGCGCTTCAGCTTTTCGCGCGCGTCGGTCATTGTGGAGGCCAGCGTCTGAGACGCGTCGCTCATCCTCTGCGCTGTCTCGGTCAAAAGCTCGTTGTGCTGCTCGGTCATCCTGCCGATGTTTTCGAGGAAGTTTTCCGTCACCTCGCGGATGGAATCGGCCTGCCGCGCAAATTCGTCGTTCAGCGCCGAAAGCGTCTGTATGTACTCCGTCTGCTTTTCCACCACGCCGCTCAGGCGCTCGGTCTCGTCGGAATTACGCAGCTGCGCCTGCGTCAGGCGGTTGAGCGCGCCCTCGTAGCGATCCAGAATTTCCTGACTCTGCTGGCGAATCTCGCGCATTGCCCGCGCCGCGTCGCCAAAGGACGACAGCGCGTCGGCGACGTTCTTAATCGCCTTCTCCTGATAGCGGCAGGTGTCCTCCAGCGTGATCTTCAAGTGGTCGAACTGGCCGTGCATCGCGTCGTCCATCCGGCGGATGTACGCGTCGGCCACGTCGTTCATCAGCTGCGACTGGCGCTGGCTGGTCAGCTCCATGTTCTCGCGCACGGCCTGCGTAAGCGGCTGCACCGCGGCGTTGAACGCGTCCGCGTACCGCTGCGGGTCGACCCGCTCCAGAAGTTTATTCAGTATGCTCGTCTGCTCCTGCTGATAGATGGCAATCTGCGTCATCGGATCCACGGACAGCACGCCCGCGTACCGCGCCATCGCGTTGTAGAACTCAAGCAGGGTGCGCTCGGCGTGACCGTGCACGATGCGCGTGAGCATGGTAAACGTGATCGACGCCACAACGCCGAAGATCGACGTCATGAACGCGTACTTCATCGAGCCCAGCAGCGTGGTCATGGAGCCGGAAACGTCGCTCACGTCCGCGCCCATGCCGCCCAGCGCCACCGAAAGCCCCATCAGCGTGCCAAGGAAGCCCAGCGACACCGACACGCCCGGAAGCGCCTCGGCCAGATGCACCCGGCCGGGGCTTTCAATCACGGTTTCCTCGTTGATGTAATCCTCCACGTTGGCGGGATTGTGATACTCGTTGTCGGCGAAGAACAGGTTGTTCAGATACTCCGACCAGTGCGACATCAGGCAGCCGCGCCCCAGAAAGCGGTCGTCCTGCCAAGAACGGCGCGCCTTGTCGCCCTTTTTGATGTTCTTGATGGCGCGCTGCAAAAGCCTGCGCGTGTTCACCACCGGCAGCACGCATTTCACAATGCCAATGACAAACAGCGCGACGATCGCGACATATACGAACACGCTGAAGACGTCGTTTCCCACCCAGCTCTTTATCGATTCCCAAAAACTCATACGGTCTTCCTCATTTCCGTGCGTTGCTCCGGCGGCTCCGATATTTTCTGAACCTTGCCCATGATTCCATTATACCATTGATCCGTCCTTCGCGCAACCGCGACAGCCGACAGACGCGAATTTGCCGCGATGCTTCCAAGCTTTTGACAGAAAAAAGGCATCCGGAGTTCCCAAACGCTCCGGATGTTCAAAAAATTCTTTTTAAGGCAACGCCGCACAAATGAGGTGGTCGGCTGGCGAATGGATTTTTCGTCAGATGCAAATGCAAATTTCGAAGGTTTACTGGAGGTAAATCGAAAAATTTGCGTGCCGCAGATGACGGAAAAGACATCGCCCGACGCGCCGCCGAATTGTGCGGTGGTGCCTTAATTCACTGTGCGGACGCGACGCGCGTGCCCTCGCCGCTGTACGTATCGCGCGTATCCAGCCTCAAAAGCTCGGTATACGGCGGGTTGATCATGCCCAAACGCTCCTTCGCGCGCTGACAAACCACGGTTGTGCGAAGCTCCAGCATCAATTCGCTCTCCAGATTCTCCGCATGCGCCTCCATCACGCGCATCTCCGACCTTATGCTGCGGATGCTCCTTCCGGTGGAAGCGATTTCCATCATCTTGCCCGCATGCAAAAGCACTCCGACCACGACGAGAGCCACCGTCACGTACATAAACGCCCGGCTCCGACGATGGGCAAGCAGCACCCTGCGGCGGCGGGCATATGTGCCCTGCTCCGCGCTTTCCATCACAAATCCGGATACGACGCCCTTCAAGATTCGCTGCGTGCTCGCCATGGACTTTCGACGCGTCGTACCCATTCTCTTCAACTCATCTCTCTACTTAGCATGCCCCGAACGTATCCTTCGGGGTATTTTCATTATAGCGAAATCCTGTTTCATTTTTATTTCAATTTTTACTCTATCCGCTGAATTATCAGCCTATGCCGCAGTAAAAAACCGACTTCGGTTTTTAAACTTTCGTTATACTCCGAAGGAGCGCCGTCTCACAGGCAGGTATTGTTAGCGATTTTCCCTCTCCTGTAGCCGATGCAGGGTTCTCCAGATTTCTGCCGTCTTTATCTCTTCATCGACCACATGCTGGCGGGCTGCCGGAAGATATACAACCCTATACATTCCGCGCACCCTTCAGCCTTGCGCGGATGCCCGCCATGATGTCATCATGCGCGCAACGCTCGGTTGTGGTTTCCGCCTCCAGCTCGGCAGCACGCAATTCCCGCGCTGCACCCATTTCATACTGGATGCTCTGATATTCCTTATAGGACATGACCACCATGTCGCCATAGCCGTTCTTCGTCAGGATAACGGGCGTTCCCGTTTCGTGAACCGTGCGGGAAATATCCGCGAAGTTGTTGCGCAGGTCAGAAACAGGCCGAATCTGAGACATGCAATCACTCCTCTCATAATTACCACCCTTATTTTAGCACAATTATGCGAATTCTGCGACTCCAAATCCCATTAAAACACGAATCCGGCCTTTCTGTCGCGGAAGTCTTTACACAAGGCTTCCTTTATCACGGAACCGTTTTGAGCCTTCAACTGATCTCCACGACCGTCACACCCCGTTCCGCATGGATTCTACGCGGGACGAATTTCCCGCAAGGATGAAAAACCGACCGAAGTTTGTTCGGCCGGTTCTGCGTCAGATATAACGATTTTACGGGTTGATTCAGTCGAGAATCAGGTTCTCGCCCGTCATTTCCTTGGGCTGCTTGAGACCCATCATGTGAAGCAGCGTCGGGCACAGGTCGCACAGGCGGCCGCCCTCGCGCAGCTCATGCTTCGGATGCGCGGGATCCACCACGATCACCGGAACGGGATTGGTGGTGTGCGCGGTAAACGGGCCGCCGTGAATGGGATCGATCATCATGTCGGCGTTGCCATGATCCGCGGTAATGATCAGCTTGCCGCCGTTTTTGACGATCGCGTCCGCCACTCTGCCCACGCACTCGTCCACGGTCTTGACGGCCTTTTTCGTGGCCTCCATCACGCCGGTATGGCCGACCATGTCGCAGTTGGCAAAGTTCAGGATGATCACGTCGTACTTGTCCTGCTCGATGAGCGGCACAACCGCGTCGGTCACCTCATAGGCGCTCATTTCGGGCTTGAGGTCGAACGTGGGCACCTCTTCGGCCTTCGGGGAGGGAATCAGAATGCGATCCTCGCCCTTGAAGGTGCGCTCCTCGCCGCCGTTGAAGAAGAACGTCACGTGCGCGTACTTCTGCGTTTCGGCGATGCGCAGCTGCGTCTTGCCGCACTCGGAGAGATACTCGCCCATCGTCATGTGCAGGCTCTCCGGCGGATAGGCGACCAGCACGTTCGGCATCGTCGCGTCGTACTGCGTCATGCACACATACGTCAGCGGGAAGAAGCCGTGCTTGCGCGTAAAGCCGTCAAAGTCCGGATCGACGAACGCGCGGGTGATTTCACGGGCGCGGTCGGGGCGGAAGTTGAAGAAGATCACGGAGTCGTTGGCCTTGATCATGCCGTTCTCGTCCAGCACGGTGGGCAGCACGAATTCGTCCGTCAGGTGCTTGCCGGTTTCGTCCACAACCTGATAAGAATCCTTAATCGCCTGCACCGCGTCAGTGGCATGGATGCCCTCGCCGCAGACCATGGCGTTGTACGCCTTTTCCACGCGCTCCCACGCCTTGTCGCGATCCATCGCGTACAGACGACCCATCGTCGTGGCGATCTTGCCCACGCCGATTTCCTTCATCTTGTCCTCAAGCTCCTGCACGTATTCCCACGCGGAATCCGGCGGAACGTCGCGGCCGTCCAGCAGCGCGTGCACATAGACCTTGGTCAGGCCGTGCTTCTTCGCCATTTCAAGCAGGCCATACAGGTGCTTCGTGTGGGAATGCACGCCGCCGGGCGACACCAGACCGATCAGGTGCAGCGCGGTATCGTTCTTCTTGCAGTTCTCCATCGCGGCCAGCAGCGCCTTGTTTTCAAAGAACACGCCGTCGCGAATGTCCTTGGTAATCTTCACCAGCATCTGGTAGACCACTCGGCCCGCGCCGATATTGGTGTGGCCAACCTCGCTGTTGCCCATCTGTCCGTCCGGCAGACCTACGTCCTCGCCGGAGGCGCCGATGGCGGTATAGCAATATTCCTTTTTCAGACGATCCAGATTCGGCGTGCCCTGCGCGAGAATCGCGTTGGACTTCGGGTCGTTTCCGCCGTTTCCGAAGCCGTCCATGATAACCAGTGCGTATGTCGCCATTAGAAATTCACCACCTGCGCGAAATCCGCAGCCTTCAGAGACGCGCCGCCGATCAGGCCGCCGTCGATTTCTTTCTGAGCCATCAGACCCTTGACGTTGGAGCCCTTCATGCTTCCGCCGTACTGGATGCGAACCTTCTGGGCAACCTCGTCGCCGTACTTGCCGGCAATCGCCTTGCGGATGACGCCGATGGTCTCGTTCGCCTGCTCGTCGGTCGCGGTCAGGCCGGTGCCGATGGCCCACACGGGCTCGTAGGCGATGATGGTCTCGGCGACCTGCTCGTTGGTCAGGCCGTGCAGCGCCATCAGGGTCTGGAAGGTGACGATATAATCGGTGTAGCCGGTCTCGCGCTCTTCCTTGTTTTCGCCCACGCATACGATCGCCTTCAGACCCGCGTTCACGGCGGCGACGGTGCGCTTGTTGACGGTCTTATCGGTCTCGCCGAAATACTGGCGGCGCTCGGAGTGGCCGATGATCACGTACTCACAGCCGGAGGCCTTGAGCATCTCGGCGGACAGCTCGCCGGTGTAGGCGCCCTTTTCGGCGAAGTGCACGTTCTGCGCGCCCAGCTTGATGTTGGTGCCCTCGATCACGGGCTTCACGGCCGCAAAGCAGACCGCCGGCGTGCACACGACGACGTCGCACTTCGCGTCCTTCACCAGCGGCACGAGCTCGGTCACAAGCTGCCTGGCTTCCTCGGGGGTCTTGTTCATCTTCCAGTTACCGGCAATAATCGGCTTACGCATAAAACATATCCTCCTGTTTCCAATTCCGGCCGTTTCCTTTGAAAACGGCGCTTCCGTGAATTTCCTCCGGCGAACGCTGCCGCCGGAGGAAACCGTTTTTGCGCGATAAAACGCTTATTTGTCTTCGAGGCAGGCAACGCCGGGCAGGGTCTTGCCCTCGAGGAACTCGAGAGACGCGCCGCCGCCGGTGGAGATGTGGCTCATCTTGTCCGCCAGACCCATCTGGGTAACGGCCGCCGCGGAATCGCCGCCGCCGATGATGGTGATGGCGTCGCTCTCGGCCATCGCGGTCGCAATCGCCAGCGTGCCCTTGGCGAAGTTCGGGAACTCGAACACGCCCATCGGGCCGTTCCACACGACGGTCTTGGCTTCCTTAATCGCGTCGGAGAACAGCTTCACGCTCTTCGGGCCGATGTCCATGCCCTCGTAATCGGCGGGAATGCCCTGATCGGCGTCCACGGTGATGATGTTGCAGTCATTGGAGAAATCGCTGCCGCACACGTTGTCCACGGGGAGAAGCAGCTTCACGCCCTTGGCCTCGGCCTTGGCCATCAGATCCTTCGCAAGATCAATGCGCTCCTCGTCCAGCAGGGACTTGCCGATTTCCTTGCCCATGGCCTTCTGGAAGGTGTACGCCATGCCGCCGCCGATGATCAGCGTGTCAACCTTCTCAAGCAGGTTGGTGATAACGCCGATCTTGTCCTTGACCTTCGCGCCGCCCAGAATAGCGACAAAGGGGCGCTTCGGGTTTTCAACGGCGCCGCCCAGGAAGTCCAGCTCCTTGCCGATCAGGAAGCCGGCAACGGCGGGCAGATAGGCGGCCACGCCGGCGGTGGAGGCGTGCGCGCGGTGCACGGTGCCGAACGCGTCGGACACATACAGATCCGCCATGGAAGCCAGCTCCTTGGCGAACGCGGGATCGTTCTTTTCCTCTTCCGGCTGGAAGCGAACGTTTTCAAGCAGGATGGCCTCGCCGGGCTTTACCTCGGCGGCCAGCTTCTTCGCGTCCGGGCCGATAACGTCCTTAGCCAGCTTCACCTCGAAGCCGAGCTTCTCGGACAGGCGCTTCGCGACGGGCGCGAGGGAATACTTCATGTTGAACTCTCCCTTGGGGCGGCCCAGATGGGAGCACAGAATCACGGCCGCGCCGTTGTCAAGCAGGTACTTGATGGTAGGCAGAGCGGCGTTGATGCGGGTTTCATCGGTGATGTTTTTGTTTTCGTCCAGCGGCACGTTAAAGTCGCAGCGAACGAGAACCTTCTTGCCCTTTACGCAGATGTCCTTCACGGTCTTCTTATTCATGATGGTCACGCTCCTTTTAGAATCATCGTTATCATACCACAATGTGGGAAAACGTAAAAGAAAACTTTTGTTACTTTCTGTCTCCGTCAGCCCTCGGCGACGTGTTCTTCAGGGCGCGCGGGCGGCATCAGCCGGTTCGCACTCCCCTTCTCCCTCCGTCAGCCTTCATCGCGGAGCAGGGTAATAATTCGCGCGGCCGCGCCCTCGTCCGTCACCAGATAATCGTGGCGGTGGTGTCGCGTGGCGGCCAGAATCGCTTCGGCCTTGCGCGCGCCCGCGGCCACGGCAAACACCGTGGGTATCCGCTCAATCGCGTCCACCGGCAGCCCCAGCCCGGAGGCCGAAGCCAGCAGCCGCCCCTGCGCGTCGAAGCAATAGCCCAGCACCTCGGCGGTCGCGCCCTCGGCGACGAGCTCCTCGATGCGCGCGTGCGGCATCAGCCGGTTCACGGCCATGTCGTCGGCGCGGGCAATGCCGTACAGAAGCACGTCCGCCTTCTGAATCGCCTCCAGCGGCTCGCGAATTTCATCCATTTTATACAGCTCACGCAGCACATCCGGCGAAAGCGAATCCGGCAGGTACAGCGCCCGGTGATGCCCGCCCAGCTTTCCGGCAATCGTCTCGGCCAGTGTGCTCGCCTGTGTCTCCGCGGACTGCCCCAAGCCGCCGCGCGCCGGAAGCACAGTGATGTTCATCGGCGTGCCGCGCGGAATGTGCTCTGCCACCTGCTGAACCGTCGTGCCGCCGTTGACGGCGAGAATCATGCCGTCGGAAAGCAGCTTCCGAAGCCTTGTGCCCGCCACGCGGCCGACCTCGCCCAGCACATCCGGCGACTGATCCGCGTCGCCCGGCACGATGCGCACGTTCTCCACCTTCAGAAGCCGGGAAAGCTGCACCTCCATCGACGACAGCCCCAGCTGCGCGCGCACAATCTCCCGAATGCTGTCCAGCATACCGTAGGCCTTGTCGGTCAGAACCATGCCCGCCGCGGAAACGTCAATCCAGCCGCCCGCGCGAAGCGCGTCGGTCAGCACCCGGGCTTCCCGCTCCGGCATGCGCATTCGCTGTGCCAGCGCGCGGCGGCCGACCGGCTGAAGCACCGAGATACGCTCCAGCGCCATTGCCCGCGCCACAATGCCGTCCATCAGCTCCGGCGCGAGATTGGTCAGCAGCTTGATTGTCACTCCGTCCAAGGCTCACGTCCTCCGTCTTTCGCGGGCGAATTTTGTCCCGCCTGTCCATTTTTACCCACGGGATAGTATACCACGCCCCGCCCGCTTTGTCCATACCGAAACCCGACAACCGCATGAACTTTGCGTAACATTGCACGCAATTTCCGCCTTTTATAGAAGCGGCTCAATCAGCGCCGTCAGCCGTTCATAGGTCATGGAGCCGACGCGGTTATAGACGATCGTGCCGTCGCGGTCAACGATCACCGTCATAGGCAGCCGGGTCGAGCCGCCAAGGCGGCGTATAACGCTTCCATCTGGATCCAGCGCGAACGAAAGCGCGCAGCCCTCGCGGTTCAGAAATTCCTGCACGTCGTCGGTTACGAGATTGGAATGAATGGCAATGACCGATACATCGTCCGGGTAGTCCTTCTGAAGCGCTTCAAAGTAGGGCAGCTCGCCCACGCAGGGCGTGCACCACGTCGCCCACAGATTGATCACGACCACGCGTCCGCGCTTCTCGGACAGCGTGAAATCACCGCCCGCGCCGTACAGCGGCACGGTAAAGTCCGGGCAGCGCATGCCCTCCTCGAAGCCCTCGGACGCATCCGCCGCCGGAATCACCGGCGCGTCCTCCGCGCGGTTCACCCACGCGCCCACGCCCGCAAGCAGCGCCAGCGCAATGACCCATGCGGCGATTCGCCGCGCGCGCCCCATTGTGGGCAACGAGCATCCTCCGCACTTCATCGATATAGCCTTCGCCGGGCATGCGTCCGCGCACGCGCCGCAGTGAATGCACTCGTGGTCGCCCACGCGCCGCACGTCCATCCGGCAGCGCGCCACACAGCGCCCACAGCCGCTGCATTTTTCCGCATCCACCCGCACACCCACGATTGCCAGACGCGCGAACAACCCGTAAATCGCGCCCAGCGGACAGAGAAAGCGGCAGAACGCGCGGTATACAAACGCGCAGGCCGCGACGATTCCCACTAAAAGGACGAACTTGCGCGTGAACAGGCCTCCCAGCATGGAAAACATACGCTCGTTCGCCGGGTTCGCCAGCAGACCAATCGCGCCCTCCAGCGTCCCCGCCGGACAGATATACTTGCAGAAGGCCGGCACCGGGAAGCGCTGCGCCGCATACGCGAGCGGGACGGCGAGCACAAACACCGCCAGAATCACATATTTGAAACAGGAAAGCACGCGCGTGACGCGGCTTTTTTTGAGCTTTGGCACGGGAATTTTGTCAAGCAGCTCCTGAAGCAGCCCCATCGGGCACAGGAAGCCGCAGATCGTGCGCCCGAAGATCAGTCCGAACAGCATCACAATGCCCAGTGCAAACCATGGCGCGCGATAACTCGACGACGCCAGCGCGTTTTGCAGCGCGCCCAGCGGACAGGCCGCGGCCGCGCCCGGGCACGAATAGCAATTAAGCCCCGGCACGCACACGTTCTTGAGCGCGCCGGTATAGATTTCACCCTTTATAAAGCCCTTCGCATGCGCGTTATACAAAAGCGCGGCATACACCTGAATCAGCCGGCGGCGGCTCGGGCCGTGCGCGCGCCACCATGCCTTCATCCTGTTATCCAAGGCCGATACACTCCGTACAGATATTGACCGCCTTCACCAGCACGTCGCGCATGCCGCCGTTCGCCGCGCCCAGCGCAAGCAGACTCACGGCCAACGCGAACACGAGCACGCGCGCCGCCGTTTTTACCAGACGCGCCTTTTTCTCACGCGGCTTGCCCGAATCCGTCTGCGCGTTTTCGATGGAAGCTCTTGCGACAGAATGCGCTGCCAGATCAATTTCCCGGCGAAGACTGCGGCCGCAGAAGCCTTCGCAGAGGATTGGGCACGCGAACCCAATAACCGTCCACGGCGCGATGTTTAAAAGCATGCGTCCGATCGCCGGCTCAAGCTCGCGCGACGCAAAGTGCGCAGGGTTTCCCAGATAGCGCGCGGCCATAACCGCGCATACCGCGCAGATACCTGTGCACACGCCGCGCGCAATTCGCCGCTTTCGCTCCTCGCGGCGCATGGCGGCCGTTCTTTCGGCGCGCATAAGGCACAGCCGAAGCCGAGCCTCCTCCGGCACGGCTTCCGTCGAAGGGCTTATCGCCGCCCGCTGCCCGTGTTTTTCATCGTGCATATGGAGCCGGTTTTCTTCCGACACAGCTTCCGCTGAAGGCCACTCCGCCGTCTGCTTCCCGCATTTTTCAGCGCGCGTGCGAAGCCGTTTTTCCTTTCCGTCCGGAATCCGAAGAAGCCGCGTCCCGATCAGAAGCGTCAGCCATAGGAACCCTGCCCACGCGACGCCTTCAAGGCGCGCCCGCACGATTTCCCGGCTGAACGCGCCCGCTTCGTGAATCTTTATACATTGCGCGATTAGAAGCCCCGCGGTAAGCAGCGTCGAAAGCGCCAGCAAACATTCCGCCGCACGCGCAAGCCTTGCCCGGCTTTTCATGCCTTCTCCAGCCGGATTTCAATCTCGCCGCCCGCCTCGGGCAGCACGAAGGTCTCCGCGTTCGGTTTAAAGCCGTCCGGAGCCTTCAAAATCAGAATTTCATACGCGTACCGCTCCGCGGTAAAGCGCACCTCGCCGTTTTCGTCGGTGGTTTCCACCCGGCAGGTATCCTCGTCGCAGATTTTCACCATTGCGCCCGCCACGGGCTTGCCGTCCGCGTCCGTCACGCGAACGCCGTATTCCGCCATGCCGTCCGCCGCCGCGCGGGTTCCCTGTTTGGGAGAACCGTCGGCATACGCCCAGTCCACCGTCCACGCGCCGCCGTCCTCCGCGTACAGCTTCGCCAGCTCGCGCAGCTCGTCCACAAGCGCGTCCATTGCCGCCTCGCCCGGCTGGAACGCAAGCGCGTCCGCCATATACAGTCCCTCGCCCCGGTCGATGATGCAGGTGCACACGCCGATTACGCGGCCTTGCAGACTCTCCTCCACGGGAAGGCTTAAATCCACCGGATACAGATACCCATCCTCATCCGTTTCCAGCTCGCTTAGCATGGTATAGTTGCCCCCATCTACGACGAACGCCAGATCCTCGTTCACATCCGCTCCAATGCGCACGCGCAGCGCAAGCGTTCCGGTTTGAACCACGTCGTATTCCTCCGAGTCCGACAGATCATCCGCCGTCACGGAAAGCACCGCCTTCTTCATTTCGCCCTCGGCCACCTCAACGGTCGCCGCGTCGCCCGCCAGCGTTTTAGGCGCGGCCGGACGAGCGGCTTCAAGCGCGGCAACCCGCGCCGCGTCCGCCTTTTCGAAGGCGCGCAGCGCGACGAAGGGCTCGCCGTCCATGATTTCATCGCGCTGGAAGGCGAATTCCACCGTGTGCTCGCCATCCGTATCGAACTTCACAAGGCGCGTCGACCAGTCTCGCGTTCCGGCGATTTCGTCCGCCTGTTCGCCGTCCACATAGACGCTCAGCCCCTGATACAGCGGCTTGCAGTCGACTTCATATTCAAACGCCAGCGCCTCACCCGCGTTCGCGTTCAGCCTTACGGTAAACGCGGCCGTCGTTCCGCGCGCCGCGCCGTTGGTCGAGCGAATCCCCGTTCCATCCTCGCGGATGATAAACGGCCACACACTCTCGTCCTCCGGAAGCTCCACGCGCATTTCCTTCGCGCCCAGTGCCGCCGCGAGCGCGTCCGCCGTCGGCCACTCGGCCGTGGGCGTCTGCGCCGGAATCTCATCCAGCAGGCGCGGCTCGCTGTAGTCCTCCGCGGTATAAACCCCGAACAGGCGCAGGAATTTGCCCTCGTCCGTGGTCGCGCCGAGCTTGCCGAAGCACATCACGCCGTTTCTGTCCACAAGCACGCTGTACGGTATGCCGCTTTCCAGATTGAACCGCGCGTGCACGCCGCCCTCATCCACGCCCATCGGCAGCGTGGTCAGACCCAGCTCGTCCTTCAGCTCGTTCACAATTTCGGCAGTGTCGGCAGGCTCTACGCTCAGCGCGAGAATGCCAATGTCGTCGGACATCTGTGCATACGCCTTCTGAAGGTATGGAAATTCCATTCGGCAGTACTGGCACCAGCTCGCCCAGAAGGTAAGCAGCACGGCCTTCTTTTCCGCAAGCAGGCCATACAGCGTGACCTGTGTGCCGTCCGACAGCGTAGCGGCAAAGTCCTCGATTTTATCGCCCTTTTGATAATAGCCATTCGCGCCCTCCGCGAACGACGGCAGACTCAGCGCCAGCACAAACGCCAGCGCACATGCCAGAAGCTTCTTCATGCCTTCCCCCTCCGATGCTTATTCAAACGTTGTCAGCTCGCTCACGCGCTCCACGAGAATCAGGTCGTCGCCTTCCGTTTGCAGCGTGATCGTGCGCATATGCAGCGCGCGGCTCTCGCTCTCCGCGAAGCTCACGACCAGCTCGATGTTCTCGGGTGCCGCCTCCGCGCGCTGGAAGGAAATCGCGAGGCTGCCGTCCTCCTCCATGCGCTCCTTCGCGGGCGTGAGCGCCTGCGGGTCGAGCAGCTCATAGCTCCATTCGCACCCGGCGGGCAGGTATATGGTCAGTGTATTGCCAACCGTTTCACACCAGCTGTCATACGGCTGCTGATCATAAATGGACTTCAGCGTAAGAACGCCGTTTTCATCCACGAGCATTTCCAGCACAAGCGTTCGCGCGATCTCGATTCCGTCCTCATATACATAGCGGAAGATCAGGCTGACCGCGCCGCTCTCGCCGCTCTTCGCGGCAAAACGAAACACGCGCGTAAACGGCGTTCCCGCCATACCCTCGCTTCTGCCCACAATCCGCTCGTCGCTCGTCTGCTCCATTACCTCGGGCGCGGAAATCTCGCTTTCCCAGTCCAGCCCCGTCTTCGAGCTGCCGGACAGGCGCACGGTCAAGACCGTGTTCCCCTCCTCAAGCGTATACCATTCCTCCTCCGTATCCTCCGCGCACGCGCAGACAAGCGCTCCCAGCGCCAGCATGCACGCGAGCGCCGCCGCAAGCAATCTTTTCATTTTCAATTCACACCTCCGCGCAAATTCGTTCATTCAAGCTGTATTGGCTCTGCTTATTTAGAGTGATCTTTCTTCAAAATAGTTCCATGCCGAAGGGAATCCCGCGCCAGTTTTATCGAAAAACGGAATGAATTACGCTTCTTGCGTGCTGCTCCACGCGATATATGCGAAGACGCATAGCCTCCCTGCCCACGCCGTAGCGCGCGGCAAGCTGCTCGCAGTCGATATGCTCTTCATAGTGCTGATGAAACAGCGTCTGCTCGCGCGGCGACAGGTTCGCCCGCAAAGCCATCTCTATCTCCTCGCGGGAACGGTGCGTTTCCAGCGCGGCCTGCAGCCGCCACGCGCAGTGTTCGTCCTCCACGCGCGCCATTTCCGCGTCGTCCAAATAGATTACCCGCACTCGCCTGCGCGTGCGCAGAAGGTTGAAGCACTTGTATTTCGCCGTCAGCATCAGCCAGCCGCGCACGTTCGGATGCCGCTTCAGCGCGTCCTGCTGCTCGTATGCGTCCACAAATACCTCCTGCGCCACATCCTCGGCCAAGGATCGCAAATCACTTCCGGTCAGCAGCGTGCGCGCCATGCGCCGCACAGCCTCGTAATTCTCGCGGTAGAGCGCTCCCAGCCAACTCCGTCCGTCGTCCTTCCCACCAAGTTCGTTCATTTCCGTTCCTCCTTTTATAATTCTTATGGACTATATTCTATCATATTTGCGCGCGAATGGCCAGTATTTTTATACTTATTTTATATTTTATTAGCACATTTTGTCTGAGCCAGTAAGAAAAGCCCATAAGGCGGCGCGCGGCGTGGAACATTTTTCGCTCCACATGCGTCAAAAGGGACGAATTGGGCGACGAAGCCTGTCTGATCATCCCTCCCATTCCCCTTGCGGGAGGACGGCGCTCTGCAGGTCGGCGAAATACGGGTTCAATCGGTACATGGGCAAATAAGCCCATACACCCACGAAAGGAAGGAACGCTGCATGCTGAAAATCGAGCATCTGACCAAGACCTACGGCGAAAAAAAGGCCGTCGACGACCTGAGCCTGCATATTGCTCCCGGTGAAATCTACGGCTTCATCGGCCACAACGGCGCGGGTAAAACCACCACGCTGAAATCCGCCTGCGGGATACTGCGCTTTGACGAGGGCGAAATCACCATCGACGGCACGTCCATAAAAAGCGATCCCCTCGCCTGCAAGAAAAAGCTGGCCTACATACCGGACAATCCCGATCTGTACGAATTTATGACCGGCATCAGGTACCTGAACTTCATCTGCGATATTTTCGGCGTCAGCGCGGACGACCGGCAGGCACGCATTCGCAAATACGCGGAGCTGTTTGAGCTGACGGACGATCTCGCCCAGCCGATCGCATCCTATTCCCACGGCATGAAGCAGAAGCTGACGATCCTCTCGGCATGGGTGCACGAGCCCCGGCTGATCATCATGGATGAGCCGTTCGTAGGGCTCGACCCGAAGGCCTCCCACCTGCTCAAGGGCATGATGCGCGAAATGTGCAGCGGAGGCGGCGCAATTTTCTTTTCCACCCACGTGCTGGAGGTCGCCGAAAAGCTGTGCGACAAGGTTGCCATTATCAAGGCAGGCAGGCTGATTCGCTCGGGCACGATGGAGGAGGTCAAGGGCGACGACAGCCTTGAAGAGGTATTCCTCGAGCTGGAGGGAGACGCATGCTGAAAATACTGCTGCGCAAGCAGATGATGGAAATCTTCCGCAACTGCTTTTACGACGCAAAGAAGAACCGGCGGCGCTCCGGAATCTCCATATTCATGGCTCTCGCGCTGTATGTCATTTTGATGGCAGCCGTGCTGGGCGTTCTATTCACCCTTCTCTCCATCTCCATGTGTCAGCCGTTGGCCGACGCGGGCTTGGACTGGCTGTACTTCACGCTGATGGGACTCACGTCCATCCTGCTGGGCTCGTTCGGAAGCATTTTCAATACCTACGCGAGCCTGTATAAGGCCAGGGACAACGACCTTCTGCTGTCGCTTCCGATTCCTACGGGCTGCATCATGATTTCGCGCCTTCTGAGCGTGTATCTGATGGGGCTCATGTATTCGGCCGTAGTCATCCTGCCCGCGATCGTCGTATACTGGCACATGGTATCTGCCTCGTTCGGCGCGATTGTCGGCTCGCTGGCGCTGTTTGCGTGCGTTTCGCTGATCGTGCTCCTCCTCTCCTGCTCGCTCGGCTGGGTCGTGGCGAAAATCAGCCTGAAGCTGAAGCATCGAAGCCTTGTGACGGTGCTTCTGTCGCTGACCTTCATGGGTCTTTACTACTTTTTCTACTTCAACGCGCAGACGCTGCTTCAGGAGCTTCTGCTGAACGCGGAGACCTACGGCGCGAAGATTCGCGGCGCGGCCTATCCGCTGTACCTGCTGGGACGCATGGGCGAGGGCAATCCTGCGGCCATTCTGACCGTCAGCGCCGCCGTGCTGGCACTGACTGCACTGATGTGGTACACGCTGTCGCGCAGCTTCCTGAAAATCGCCACGGCGACCGGCAAAGCCGGCCGAAGAGTTTATCGCGAAACGCGCACGGAGAAGCGGAGCGCGTTTACTGCCCTGTTTTCAAAGGAGCTTGCGCGCTTCACCGGCAGCCCCAATTACATGCTGAACTGCGGAATGGGCACGCTCCTCCTGCCCGTATTGGGCGTGCTTCTGTTGGTCAAGGGTTCTTCGTTCCTCGGCGTTATCGCGGAGGCTCTGGCCGACCGCCCCGGCAGCCTATCGGTGCTGCTGTGCGCCGCCATCTGCATGGCTGCCTCCATGAACGATTGCGCGGCGCCGTCCGTGTCGCTGGAGGGCAGGAGCCTGTGGATCGCGCATTCGCTGCCCATCGCGCCGTGGAACGCGCTGAAGGCCAAGCTGTCCGTTCAGCTGCTGATTACCGCCCCTGCCGCACTGTTTTGCAGCGTCTGCATACTGATCGCTGCAAGGCTCCCGATTCTTGAGTCAATCTTCATCCTCGTCCTGCCGCAGCTATTTGTGATTTTCTCCGCGCTGTTCGGCCTGACGCTCGGCGTTCTCTCGCCAAATCTTACGTGGACGAGCGAAATCATGCCGATCAAACAGAGCTTGCCTGTCGCCCTTGCCCTGCTGGGCGGCTGGTTCTACGGAATCCTCATGGGGCTTTTGTACATTTTTGCCGCCTCTCCCCTCGGCGCCGTTCTCTACCTTTTCCTGTGCGCCCTCGTCACCCTCGCCGCCTCCGCGGCCCTCTGCCTCTGGCTCAGGCATAAAGGCAGCGCCCGCTTTGCCGCGCTGTAATCGTCCGTAAAGGCGACGGCTCCGCATCCACTTTTGCCATGTGGATACAGAGCCGTTTTCCATCTCACGAAAGAAACGCCAAAGCCGCGAGCCCCCGCCGAGGGGGTGGTGCGGAGGGGGAGCAGA
>CAVERI010000049.1:0-20636 GCA_963618055.1 bacterium
TGGCTTACGCGCGGGCACGGTAGCCGGTGTCGGGGTCGACGAGGCTTTGGAAGGGGGTGCTGTCGGCGAGGGCGCGGATGTTATGGAGCGCGATGCGGGCAAGGTTTTCGCCCACGTCGGGCAGGTGGTCGCCGCCGGCGACGTGCGGGGTGATGAGAAGGCGCGGCGCGTGCCAAAGGGGACTGTCCGCGGGCAGGGGCTCGGTGCGCAGAACGTCGAGCGCAGCCCCGGCGAGGCGGCCTTCGTTCAGCGTGTCGAGAAGGGCGGTTTCATCGATCAGGCTGCCGCGTCCGGCGTTGACGAGGTAGGCACTCGGCTTCAGGAGTGCGAGCCGGGCCTTGTTCAGCAGGCCGCGCGTCTGGGGCGTTTCGGGCAGGGCGCAGGCGACGACGTCGGCGGAGGGGAGAAGTGTGTCCAGCTGGTCAAGGCCGAAAACGCGGTCGGCGGTCTCCGGGTCAGGCGCGGGCGTGCGGCGAATGCCGGTAACGGTTGCGCCGAGCGCGCGGCACATGCGCGCGAACGAGCCGCCGATGTCGCCAAGCCCGATAACCAGCACGTTCGCGCCGCGAATGGAGCGCGCCGCGCCCAAATCCCTCCAGCACGCGGCCTGCTGCTGAACGGCGTATTCGTTCAGGTGCTTCATCAGGCAGAGCAGGGAAGCAAGCATGTGCTCGGCCACGGTGTGTCCATATGCGCCCGTCGCGCAGCAGATGGCGAGCTTGGGATGGGTGCGGTACAGCTCGGGATAGCGGCCGGTTCCGGCGCTGTGAAGCTGCAAAAGGCGCAGGTTCGAATTGCCTTCGAGCGCTTCCATGGGCGGGTTTCCGATGACGATTTCCGCGTCGGCGGGCGTGCCGGTCAGGTCGGCGTTCGGCAGGGCGGCGAGAACGGCCTCCCGAAGACCCCTGACGGGGATGTGCAGGCAGATTTTCATTTTATTTCTCGTCCTTTCTTCGATTCAAAATTCTGGCGACGACGGGTCGCTTCACGCGCATCGCGCCCTTGGGGCAGAATTCCTGACAGCAGAAGCAGCGGATGCAGCGGGCGCGGTCGATGACGGGGCGGCGGCTTCGCATGGTAATCGCCTTCGCGGGGCAGAGGTTTTTGCACTTCTCGCAGCCGATGCAGGCGTGCCGATCGACGGCGGGGCGGCTGCACAGCGCGGCGGAGACGATCTTCCCGAAGAGCGTGCCCCACAGGCCGGGCAGCTCGCGGGTGAAGGTGAGATCCTTGCGCGTGCGCACGAGATCGTAGTCTGGTATGGCGAACGCGGCGGGATCGCCGAACAGCTGAATTTCGTCCTCCAGACCGCGCGCGGCGGCGCGCTGAATCGTTTCCGTCTGCGACGGGTCGAGCCCGATGATATCGGCGCACACGCGGTCGGCGGCGTAGGGTGAATCGGCGGCAAGCAGCGCGCCGATGGTACGCGGGCAACCCATCGTCGGGCCGTTGCCCTCCATGCCCACCACCGCGTCCACCAGACACAGGCGAGGGCGGAAGCGCTCGTTCAGGTCTATGAGCATGTCGGCAAAGTCGGCGTGCGCGGGAAAGCGATAGTGGTATTCCGGCTTGAACGTGCCCGGAATCACGCCGAACAGGTTCTTCACGCAGGCGGACATGCCCATCATGCCGTGCGTTTTCAGCTTGCAGAAGTCGATGATCGCGTCGGCTTCGTCCAGATAGGCGGTGTAGTCCAGCGATTTCAGCACGGCGCCGTCGGGATTCTCTGCGTGTACGTGCGCAAAATTCTGGTTCAGCTGCGCGCCGGTTTCCAGCACGGCGCGCACGCCGGTGGCGGCGTAGACGGCGTTTACATAGGCGGACGTGTACAGACCGCCCGGGCTGTCGCCCACAATGACGCGCGCGCCGCGCGCCACAAGAAGCTCGCACAGCGCCGAGAGCAGCGCCGGATGCGTCGTCGCGGCGGATTCGGGCTTCATCATGCTGACCAGATTCGCCTTTATGACGACGGTCATGCCGGGCTGTACCCAGTCCAGCCCGCCGAGCGGACGGAGCGCGGCTTCGAGCGCCGGGCGAACGGTTTCGGGCGCGTAGTCCCGGCAGGGGACGATGGAAACGACGGACATGCGGCAGACCTCCCGGTGTGTACTTGGATTCCGTGCGCGAAAACCAGTATAGCATTCTTCGTTTAAAAAGGAAACCGCCCTCCGAACGGAATGGCGGTTTGCGGAAAATTTATCAATCACATGTTACCATGCGCCCGTGACGAAGCCTGCGCAGGTAGCGAAGAATTCGCGCAGCAGGTAGTGGGGCAGGCTGAACAGCGAGGTGGCCACCGGCACGGCATACGTCTCGCCGCTGTGCAGCGAGCGCGCGATTTTCATGGCGCGGAACACGTGGAAGTTGTTGGTAACGACGCCGATGGACGTCTCGTCCGGGTTTTCGAGCTTCTCAAGCGAGAAGCGCAGGTTTTCCCGCGTGGACGTGGAGAGCGATTCCAGCAGGATGCGCTCCTCCGGAACGCCGCGCGCCACCAGCCCGCGCCGGATGCATTCCGCTTCGCTGATGCCCTCATCCTCGCCTTGCCCGCCGGAGGCGATTACAAGCGTGTCTGGGTTTGCCAGCGCGTATTTGGCGGCGACCTCAATGCGGTTGCGCAGCGCGCCGCTGGGCGAGGTTCCGTTCACCTTCGCGCCCAACACAATGATGCAGTCCAGTCCCGCGGGCGTGGGCTCGAACGCGCCCTTGAGGATAATGCCCTCGATGGAAAGCAGAATCACGAGTCCGACGGCCACCAGCGCGTGCATAGCGCGCAGGAAGCCGCGCGGGAGGGGAGACGGCCGCCCGGTGCGAATCATGCGCGCGACCAGCGCGAAGCGCACGAGCAGCGCCGCTCCGATCAGCGGCCACAGCCACAAAAGCGACTGGCCGAAGCGGATGAGGAAGCCGTTGGCAAAGTAGTAAACGAAGCACGATACGCCTGCGATCAGGAAAAGAAGGTTCACGACCCTCGAGGGGCGGCGCTTGGCGGTTTTCTTCTTCATTCAAACCTCACTTTGTGTACTTGCCTGTCAGTGGCAAATGCTGCAGGTTCCGAAGTCGGACAGATCCTGCTTGGCCGTCGCGCCCTTGAAGTACTGCCGTACCTGCGCCAGACTTTCCGCCTGCCGGAGCGGGTGCCCCTGCGGAATGTAGATGATGCCGTAGGAGCGCGTGGAGGTGCAGTTGCCGTTGGGGCGCTTGTTGGAGCGCGTGCACAGCGTCACCGTGCGGTGCATGTTGCAGTCAACCGTGGGCTGCGTGCCGTTCAGATAGTAATCGGTCGTGACGGCATAGCCGTTCGCGTCGCGGCGGCAGGAATCGGTGGGACGCATGCCGCTCACGCCGCAGGCCTCGGCGAGAACCAGTCCGTAATCGGAGGCGCTGCCGCTGATGATGGCGCGATCCTTCGTGATTCCGGCGTAGGAATGCACCTTGCTCATCACCGCCGCCCACAGCGGCGCGGCGTAGGTTCCGCCGGTCGCGTTGGAAACCAGCGGCTTGTAGTTGTCGTGACCAATCCATACCGCGCAGGAATAGTACGCGGTCATTCCGGCAAAGAATACGCCGCAGGCGTCCGAGTTGGTGCCGGTCTTTCCGGCCACGGTGAAGTTCCCGAATTTGGCGCGGGAGCCGGTTCCGTTGGAGCCGGACACGCAGTCCTTCAGAACGTCCACCAGCATGTAGGCAGTGGAGGGCTTGAACGCCTCGCGCCGAATCTGCACGTCGCGCGCAACGATGTAGGGCGTTTTGTTGTCGTCGTACAGCACCTTTGAGAAGGCATAGGATTCCTGATATTCGCCCAGATTGGCGATCGCGCCGAAGGCCGTAGCCATTTCAATGACGGAAATGCCGGAAGAGCCCAGCGCGAGGCCCGAGCCGGTGGCCTGAATGTGGGACGACGAAACGCCCAGCCTGAGCAGGTAGTTGACGGAGTTTGAGATGCCTACGTAGGTATACAGCGCCTGCGCCGTGGAATAGTTGTGCGATTTGTTGATGGCGTAGCGCATCGATTCGCAGCCGTTAAAGCTGCCGCCGCCGTAGTTGTTGGGGTAGCCCTGCTCGCTGTCCCAGCCCTCGATTCGAATGGGCAGGTTGAGCACGGGGGAGCCCGGCGACCAGCCCATGTCGAAGGCCGGGCCGTACACGCTCAGCGGCTTGATGGACGAGCCGACGGGCATGTTCATCTGGTAGGCGCGGTTCAGCTGCTTGCGCGCCGTAGGCTCGCTTCGGCCGCCGACAATGGCGACCAGCTCGCCCGTGTGCCAGTCCATCACCGCGCAGGCGGCCTGCGGCTGCACGACGTTTACGTACTCGCCGTTTGTCAGCGTTTTTTTGTAGCGGTCGGACTTGTAGCGCGTGTCCGGGTAGCGGTCCCATTCGGAAATGACCTTCTGCACCGTGGACTGCATCTGCGGGTCGAGGCTCAGATAGATGTGGTAGCCGCCGGTGCGCAGCTTGTTTTCCATGGCGGCGCGGTTGGAGGTGGTGTCCTCCTTCTGCTCCACGCGCAGCATCTTGGTTACCACGTCGTAAATGGCGTACTCGACATAGTAGGCGTGGTCGTACATCTTCTCGGCGGACGAGCTGGTCTGAAGCACCTGAAGCGTTTCGGCCTTGGCCTGCTCGCATTCCTCAAGGGTGATGAAGCCGTAGCTGTACATCTCCTCCAGAATGTAGTTCGCGCCCTTTTCGCTCTCCTCCGGGGTGTTGCGAATGTAGTAGTTCGTGCGGGGGTTGTAGCGATAGGGGTTCTTGATCAGGCGCGCGAGCATGGCGCATTCCTTCAGCGAAAGCTCGCTCAAATCCTTGCCGAAGTAGTCCTGCGCCGCGGTTTTCACGCCGTACAGCGAGCCGCCCATGTAGACGACGTTCATGTACTCCACGAGGATGCGCTCCTTGGCCGAGCGCGTGTCGCCGGAAAACAGCTCTGTCAGCGTTTCCTCCAGCCGCAGCGCGAGATAGGCCTCCTGCACCTTGCGCTTGTAGGTCTGCTCGCTGGAAAGAAGCGTCTGCTTGATCAGCTGGCAGGTGATCGTGCTGCCGCCCTGATTGTTGCCGGAGAGCAGGTTGCCCACCAGCGCGCCCAGATAGCGATGCACGTCCACGCCGCTGTGCTCCCAGAAATGCGCGTCCTCGGCAGAAATCACGGCGTTGATTAAATTCTGCGGAAGCTCGTCATACGTGCAATACACGCGGTTTTCCGTTCCGCGGAAGGTGGTGATCAGGTTGCCGTACTTGTCGTAGATGAAGGACGTCTGCGCCTGCGAGTTGAAAAGATCCAGATCAAGGTCGGGCGACGTGTCCACCCACGCCTTCGCAATGCCCATCACAAGTCCCGTGGCCGAAAAGCCGATGATCAGAACCAGAATCACCAGCATTTTCACCGTGGTCATGAACACGGACAGTATGAAATTTCCATAGCCGTTGCGCGGCACAAACAAAGGATTCTGCTTGCTCATGAAGCCCTCCGTAAACGATATATCAAACCAAGCATAGTATAACACGAAATCCGCGCGCCGTCAAAGGCCGAATTCCCTTTCTTTGACGGCGAAAGCGTGACTTTGGTTGCGTATAGCACGGCGATTTTGGGGGCATGAATAAGCTCGGCATTCCTATTAAAAAGGAGGAAAACAAAATGCCTACCGGAATGATTCAGTCCAAGAGCCTTTCCATTCTTCAGGATCAGCTGACGCACGAGTTTATCGCCTGCAAAAAGGCGGAGCACTACGCGCAGACCTTCCAGAACGCGGAGCTGAAAACGCTGGCCGGTGAGCTGGCCAACTGCCATAAGCAGCGCTACGACCGTCTGTTCAACTATCTGAACAGCTGGCAGTAAGAAGGGAGGCACGCGAAATGAACGAAAACATCATGAATGATCAGTACGGCATGGAGGATCTGCTTGAGCAGGAGAAGTATCTCATCCACAACTACGGCGCCTTTATTCCCGAGGCGAGCGAGATGCCGCTGCGCACCGTGCTCTCCGACAACCTGAACGGCTGCGTGAAGGATCAGTATCAGGTATTCGCGAAGATGGAGCAGCTGGGCTGGTTCAAGGGGCAGGAGGCCGACGTGAATGTCCTCGCCGGCGCCAAGCAGCGCTTCAGCCGCATGCAGAATGAGCTGAACTGACGCATCCCGCGCGGTGCATCTGCGGAATGTCTCGACAGGATCGGGGCATTCCGCTGTCGTTTTTATGTCACATTCGAAATACCTTGCAATCCTTCGGCCGTTCATGTATAATGTATACGGGAAATTTTGAAGACCGGATACTGGAGGTACCAATACATGGAAAAACGAAGCACAGAGCCGAGGCGCGTGCATCCCGCCGCGCACAGTGCGGAGCCGGGCGCACGGAGACCGGCACAGGGAGCGCGTCCGGCGGGCACGGCGCCGCGCCGTCCCGCGGGCGGGCAGCGTCCCGCGCAGCGGCGGACGGGAACCGCGCCGAGAAGGCGCGGCCGGAAAAAGCGCAATCCCGCACTGCTGATCGCGCTGGCGCTTTTGCTGGTGGCGGCGGTTGTGGCTGTGATTATCATCCTGCCCAAGAAGGGTTCCACGCCGGATCAGACCGCGGGCACGGCTGCTGCGGCGGGCACGACCGCGTCGACCGGAGACAATTCGTTCACCGGCGCGGCCTTTGAGCAGATGCTCAAGGAAAGCGAGCAGAACGACGTGAATCTGGCGGACGGGAACTCCATTTCCGTTGAGGATCTGAGCATCACGCCCGGCCTGAGCGAGGACTGGCTGAACGTGCTTCTGCTGGGCGCGGACGCGCGCAATAAAAACGAAGCCGCGCGCACGGATACCATGATCATATGCTCGATCAACAAAAAGACCGGCAGCGTGAAGCTGGCCTCCATCATGCGTGATACCGCCGTGACAATGGGCAAATATAAAAATACACGCATAAACAATGCGTATTTTTACGGCGGCGCGCAGCTGGCGATGAAAACCGTGAACGAGTATTTCGGCATGAACATCCGGAATTATGTGTACGTGGATTTCAAGGGCTTTGCGAAGATTGCCGAGATTCTGGGTGGCATCGATATTGACATCACGCAGAACGAGATGGACATGATCAACAAGAATGTGAAGGAGCAGTACCTGATCGAGGTTCACTATGACGGCCGCGATTACGACGAGGCCAAGGCCGAATATGAGAACACGCTTCTGGCGGTTTACGGCGCGAACACGCACCTGAACGGCATGCAGACGCTGGGCTACGCCCGCATCCGTAAGCTGGACAGCGACTACGCCCGTGCGGAGCGTCAGCGCCGGGTGCTCAACAAGCTGATGGAGGGCATGCGCAACGCGAACGTCTCGAAGCTGTTCACGCTGGCTACGCAGTGCACGCCGTATTTCCAGACGAACCTGCAGGTGACGGAAATCATCGATCTGGCCAAAATCGTTCTCAACCGCGAGGACTTCACCAGCGCGGCGGAATTGCGCCTGCCGGTTCCCGGAACCTATAAGGAGGGCACGGTGAACGAAAAGTCCATGCTGTACGACATGGACGTTCAGGCCAACACGGACGAGCTGCATCGGTTCATCTATCTGACCAACTGATTCCCATGCCCGCGTGGGCACATAAGAACCGGACGACCCCGTTTCAAGCGCGAAGCGGCGGCGTCCGGTTCTTTCTGTCTGCAAAGGGGAGCATTACGATTTTCGGGACGTCTTCGGCGCCGGCGGCACGGTGCTCACGATATACGCGCCGGACAGGCGTTCATAAAACAGCGAGCGGTGCATCAGCACGCGGATGACCTCAAACAGCAGGCAGCCCATATAGCCGACGGCGAGCGCGGCGATCAGGCTGACCGTGGTGGAGGCCGAAAAGTGATTCAGCTCCTTCAAAAGGCTGATCAGGCGCAGAAGCCAGCTCGGCAGATAGACCATCACCAGCGCCATGCTGCCGTAGCGAAGGAGGCAGCGATACCATTCCGGGCGCGAGCCGTCCTTTTTTTGAAGGCGCAGCCGCGTGAGGCGGCAGCCGACGGTCTGCCCGCGCAGAAGAACGCTCCCAGCGCACTGAAGCAGCGCGACGAACCAGAAATGGAAGCCGATTCGGAGGATTCTGGAAAGAACCATTGTCAGAATACCGCAGATGAGCAGATCATACGCCAAGGCCAGCACGCGCCGCAGAAGCGACACGCGCCGCCCGCGCTCCAGACTGATGCTGTCCAGCCGGCCGCGGCTGGGCAGCCGGCGCGTGAGCGGCCCCGCGAGCCAGAAGCCGGCCATCGTGCCCAGCGTGTTGAGCATCAGGTCGTCCACGTCGAACAGTCGGTAGCTTCCCGGATAGAGGAAATACAGCCCTGTCAGCTGGGTAAGCTCAAAAAACAGCGACAGCCCGAAGCCGATTAAAAGCGTTTTCAGCCAGCCGCAGCGGAAATAGTAGCGCAGGTAGACGCCCAGCGGCAGCGTCATAAGCAGGTTGAACGCCGCGCCCAGAAACGCCGGGTTGTTGATCAGCGTCAGGAAGGACATGGGATCCTTCAGGGAAACCTCGGAATGCTGGATGATGTCGGCAATGAAGCTAAAGGGGGTCAGCTGCGCCTTGTGTCCCGACAGCGCCTCCGCGGCCTCCCTTGTGGGCAGCGGCAGGATGACCAGACAGTATACGCACAGCATGTACAGCGCAAAGGAATACACGATCAGAATGCGCAGGCTGAACACGGAGCCGTATTTGCGGTAATTGAAGGCGACGTAGGGCAGCGTGAAGAAAATCGCGACCAACGGATACAGCACGGCGGCTTGCTTCAGTGCCTGCAGGTTCTGTTCCACGCTTTCACTCCTTCGTATGCAAAGCCGCGCCGCCCGGGCGGGCGACGCGGGATGAATCAGATTTCAACGTCCTCCGCGCCGTTTCCGACGACGGCGGCGCTGCGGGGCGACGTAAGCACGCGGCGCGCCAGCGCGTTCACACCCTCAAAGGTGATGCCGCGAATCTTCTGCACCACGTCCTCGTCGGTCTGCGTGTCGCCGAGCAAAAGAAGACGGCGGCCAATGGCGTTCATGCGGCTGGACGTGGATTCCTGCCCCAGTATGAAGCCGGAAAGCAGCTGTTCCTTCGCCTGCGTAAACTCCTTCTCGGTCAGCCCGCCCTCGGCCAGCTTCCTCGTTTCTTCGTTCAGCATGCGCACAACCTCGCCCGCGTGCTCCGGGCTGGTGCCCGCGTACACGGCCAGCACGCCTGTGCCACTCATCGGGTTGGGATAGGAGTAGACCGAGTAGGCCATGCCGCGTTCCTCGCGAATTGTCTGGAACAGGCGCGAGGACATGGCTCCGCCGTAGGCGCTGTTGAACACCGCTGTGGGATACACGTCGGCCGCGCCGATGCCGCAGGAGGGGAAGCCAAGGCAGAGATGCAGCTGCTCGATGTCCTTCTTCCGGCGCATCACGCGGGGCGCGACGGCGTTGGTCTCGATAACCGGGCGCTTTTCGCCCGTCGGCTGCCAGCCGCCGTACAGCGCTTCCGCCTGCCTGACGACCTCGTTCCAATTGTAGTTGCCTGCCAGCGCCAGCACGGCGCACTCGGGACGATACATGCGGCGCATATAATTCGCGATGTGCTCGCGCGTGAGCGCGGAAACGCTGGCCTCGGTGCCCAGAATGGGGCGCGCGACCGGCTGGTCGCCGTAATGCGCCAGCATCAGCAGCTCAAATACCAGATCCTCCGGCGTGTCCTCAGCCATGTTGATTTCTTCAATCACCACGCCCTTTTCGCGTTCGATGTCCGCGGGATCCAGACGGGAGGACAGCACCAGATCGCTGATCACGTCCATCGCCAGCGGCAGGTGCTCGTCCACCACCTTGGCATAGAAGCAGGTGCATTCCTTGCTGGTGAACGCGTTCAGCTGTCCGCCGACGGCGTCCATTTCCTCGGCAATGTCGCGCGCGGAGCGCTTTTCGGTGCCCTTGAACAGCATGTGCTCGATAAAGTGGCTGATGCCGTTTTCGCTGGGCGTTTCATACTGCGAACCGCTTTCCACCCACAGACCCACCGCCACGGAGCGGTAGCCGGGCATGGGCTCGCCGATGATGCGCAGACCGTTCGGCAGCGTCTTCAGATCATATGCCATAATTGCCTCCAATAACAAAGACCGCCGTGCGCGGGCATAAGCGCCCGCGCGCGGCTTTTGTACGTTTCGTTCAGGAACCGGTTATCTGCGTCCGCCGCGATCTCCGCCGCGGCGATTGTCCGGACGCGGGGGACGGCGGACGGGCATAGCCTCGTTGTCGTACTTGATGTCGTTGCGCACCAGATTGATGCGCCCCTGCGAATCAATTTCCGCCACGCGGCACTCGAGCGTGTCGCCGATGTTCACGACGTCCTCCACCTTTTCCACGCGCTCGTTGGCGAGCTTGGAAATGTGAATCATGCCGTCCTTGCCGGGGGCGTACTCGACGAACGCGCCGAAGGACATGATGCGGGCAACCTTGCCCACAAACACGTCGCCCACCTGCAGCTCGCGCACGATGCCCTCGATGATGGACTTGGCGCGCTGCGCGGCCTGATCGTCGTTGGTGGCGATATAGACGCTGCCGTCGTCCTCGATGTCGATCTTCACGCCGGTTTCCTCGATGATCTTGTTGATCATCTTGCCGCGCGGGCCGACGACCTCGCCGATCTTCTCGGGGTTGATCTTGAACTGGATGATCTTGGGCGCGTACTTGCTCAGCTGCGGACGCGGCGCGGGCAGCACCTCGAGCATCTTGCCGAGGATGTGCATGCGGCCGTCGTAGGCCTGCGCGAGCGCCTGACGGAGGATCGCTTCGTCGATGCCCTTGATCTTGATGTCCATCTGGATGGCGGTGATGCCCTGCGCGGTACCGGCAACCTTGAAGTCCATGTCGCCGAGGAAGTCCTCAAGACCCTGAATGTCGGTCAGCACGGCGACCTTGCCGGTGTTCTCAACGTCCTTGATCAGACCCATGGCCACGCCGGCCACGGGGCGCTTGATCGGCACGCCCGCGTCCATCAGGGCGAGGGTGGAGCCACACACGGAGGCCTGCGAGGTGGAGCCGTTGGAGCTCATAACCTCGGAGACAAGGCGCAGGCAGTAGGGGAACTCGTCCACGCTGGGGATCATCGGCTCCAGCGCGCGCTCAGCCAGCGCGCCGTGACCGATTTCGCGGCGGCCCGGGGAACGGATGGGCTTGGCTTCGCCGGTGGAATAGCCGGGGAAGTTATAGTGATGCATATAGCGCTTGCTGGTTTCGGGGGTGATGCCGTCCAGAATCTGCACCTCGCTCATCGGGGCCAGCGTGCACACGGTCATGACCTGCGTCTGTCCGCGGGTGAACACGCCGCTGCCGTGCGGGCGGGGCAGAACGCCGGTTTCGCACCAGATGGGACGAACCTCGGTGAGCTTGCGGCCGTCGGGACGCACGCCGTTGTCGATGATGTGACGGCGCATAACTTCCTTCTCAATGGCGTACAGCGCGTCGCCAACCTCGGCCTCGCGGCCTTCAAACTGGGTCTGGAAGTGCTCGGCGACGTCCTTCTTCACCTCGGCCTCGCGGGCGTTGCGCTCGCTGCGGTCGAAGGTTTCGAACATCCACTGCACCTTGTCATACGCGTACTCGCGCACGGCGGCCTTCACGTCGTCGCCCGGCAGCTCGAGATGGAACTCGCGCTTTTCCTTGCCGATTTCGGAGACGATCTGCTCCTGGAACTCGACGATCTTCTTCACCTGCTCATGGGCGAACAGGATGGCCTTCAGCATGACCTCCTCGGAAACCTCGTTTGCGCCGGCTTCCACCATCAGAACCGCTTCCTTGGTTCCGGCGACGGTGAGGTTCAGGGAGGACTTCTCGCGCTGCTCCAGCGTGGGGTTGACGATGAGCTCGTCGTCCACAAGGCCGATGTTCACCGCGCCCACAGGGCCGGCGAACGGAATCTCGGATACGCACAGCGCCGCGGACGCGCCGATCATGGCGGGCGTTTCGGGGCTGCAATCGAAGTCAACGGACATGACGGTGGCGACGACGCTCACGTCGTTGCGCATTCCTTTGGGGAACAGGGGGCGCAGCGGGCGGTCGATCAGGCGGGAGGTCAGGATGGCCTTTTCGCCCGGACGACCCTCGCGGCGGTTCCACGAGCCCGGAATGTGGCCGACGGAGTAGAGCTTCTCTTCGTAATCGACGCTCAGCGGGAAGAAATCGATGCCGGGACGCGGGGTCTCGGACACGGTGGCGTTGACGAGCACGGCGGTGTCGCCGTAGCGGACGAACGTGGAACCGGCGGCCTGCTCGGCGTATTTGCCAAATTCGAGCGTCAGGGTTCTTCCGCCCAGCTCCATGGAATAGCTTTTGAACATGGTGTTCCTCCTTCTATTGGTCGGGAAAGCCTTTTCTATAACCGGAATCACAAAAAGAACATGACGCCGAAGACTTGTCCCCGCAGGGATGCCGCGCGGCCAGCGATAAAGGCCCGCCGCGCCGCATCCCTACGGCGAGGTTCGTTTTCGGATCCGGAGACAACCTTGGATGATGGAAAAGCCGCCGCCCGGTGCTCCCGGGCGACGGCACATGCCGCATCGCTCAGGCGACAAGCCGGGGTGGCTTACTTGCGCAGGCCGAGCTTCGCGATCAGGCTACGATAGCTTTCGATATCGGTCTTCTTCAGATAGTCCAGCAGACCTCTGCGCTGACCAACCATCAGCAGCAGACCGCGGCGGGAATGGTGATCCTTCTTGTTGAGCTTGAGGTGTTCGTTCAGGTGGTTGATGCGGGCGGTCAGCAGCGCGACCTGCACCTCGGGGGAGCCGGTGTCGCCCTCGTGGCGGCCATACTCGGCGATGATGGAGCTCTTGTCGATAACCATGGTGTGTATCCTCCCTGTTTCGTATTCCCGCAAACGAAGCATGCCGTCGGGATCGTCGGCAAACCGCGCCTGCGGATCGTTTGGCGCAAAGCGCCATCTATTATTCTACCACATCCGGCCGCCTTTGTAAACGTCCGGCCGCGCGTTAATCCAAATTTAAGGTTCGGAGACGGCGAAACGAAGGCCGTTTTCCACCGCGAAGGCGGCCACGCTGCCGTCCGCGGGCGCGTAGATGGTCAGGTTATCGCAGCCCTCGAACGCGTCCGGCGCGATTTCCGCGTCGGCAGAGGCGAAGAAGACGAACAGCAGCCCCTCGCACTCCGCAAACGCGCGGCTTCCAACGGTCGATAGGCTTTGAGGCAGGCGCACGGTCTGCACGTCCGCGCAGCCCGCGAAGGCTTCCGCCTCCAGCGTCTGCGTACCCTCGGGCAGCGAGAGCGTGTCGGAGGTGAGGACATATACGCGGCATTCGTCGCTCCCACCGGCATACGAAAGCCGGATGGTCGCGCTTCCGTGCCCAACGGCGCGCACCACGCTGTTTTCGACGGTTACGGCGGCTTCGTTGTCGCTCGTCCACTGAAGGCCGCCCGTCGCCTTTTCAGGCAGGCGAATGAAGTCCAGCACATCGCGCGCGCCCATGGGAAGGTACAGCGTGTGCGCCCGAAGCGCCGCCCGCTGAACGACCGCCGTGCCGGGGTAGGCCTCGCCCAGATTCAGATAGACCTCGCATTTGCCGGATGAAAAGCTCGCGAGGTAATAGCCGTACAGGCCGTCCATGGACTGGTTTTCCGAATACCAGCTTTGAAAGGCGCTTTGCAGATCGAACATCGACGTGCCCGCGCGATACAGGGCGGCGTAGGAAATGCCCTCCGTTACCAGCCGGGAAAGCTGAGCGTGAAAATCCGCCTCGCTGGAAACGCCGATCATCAGGCTTTGCCGAAATTCGGACAGATCGCCCGACGTGCATTCGGGCACGACGCCGCGATCCATTGCCCAGCTGTGGTCGAGCGACATCTGCTCGTCGGTAAGGCCAAAGTAGCTGTGATTTTCATGGCCGCCGCCGGTCGGGTCGTCCCACGTGCAGTCGATGTGATACCAGCTGCCGTCCAGCTTCACAAGGTTCCATGCGTGTCCGCCGCCGTTCGCCGTGCCGGAAAGATAGATGCTTTCGATGCCGATTTCGTGAAGCAGCAGGTCATACGCCAGCGCGTAGCTCTGGCACACGCCCGTGCCGCGCAGAAGCACGCCGTCGGCATAATAATAGGTATAGGTTTCGTCGTAGTCCGCGTTATAGATCAGCCAGTCGTGCAGCCACAGGGCGCGGGAATACTCGCTGCGCCCCGCGTTCTTCAGGCATTCCGCCGCCAGCTGCCGCACCTTGCCGGGCACGGTGCTCGCGTCGTCCGCCGCGTCCGCGGGGAAGACCTCGAAAATCTGGCTCTGCCATACGATGTACGCGCCCGCCTCGTCGTACACCGAAACCAGAAGCATATACTGCCCGGAGCTGTGCGCGGGCGTATAGGTAAAAAACGCGTTTGTGCTTCGTTCGCGCCGGTACAGGCTGGTAAGCGAGCCTGTGTTGCCCTCCCGGTAAAAGACGGTAAACACATAGCTGTAATTGCCGTCACCGCCGGAGGCTTGAACGGTGAACGTCGCGGGACGACCGGAAACCAGATAGCGCGTGTCCGCGTCCAGATAGGCGACGGTCAGCTCGTCCAGCAGTGCCCGCGTGGTTCGCTCGCGCCAGCGGCCGCGCTCGACGATGCCGCCGCGGTATTCGGTCGTTTCCGGCGCTTCCGCCCGCGAGGGGGAGCAGGGAAGCAGCAGCGCGCAGAGTGCGACCAGCAGGGAAAGAATGCGTTTCATGGCGTTCGCTCCTCTTCATGGTTTTTATGAGTATAAGTATAACACATGATACGGCGCGTGTCCAGAATGCAAGGGAAGGATCTTGTACTTTTGGAAAGGATGTGGTATAAATAGATCGACAGGTTACACCGAAAGGAGACGACGCAATGTTTACACTGCCCAAGCCGCCCTATCTGGGCGCAGCCTATTATCCGGAGGATTGGCCGGAGAGCGAGATCGACCGCGACATTGAAAGGCTGCATGCCTTTGGCATCACCTGCGTACGCATTGGAGAGTTTGCGTGGCACCGCATGGAGCCGAAGCCGGGCGAATACGATTTTTCCTTTTTCCGCCGCGTGGTGGATAAAATGAAACAGGCGAATATCGCCGTTGTCATGGGAACGCCCACCGCCACGCCGCCGCGCTGGTTCACCCGCGACTGGCCGGACGCGCTGCGGCTGGATCCGGACGGACGGCGCGTGGATCACGGCGGACGCAGGCACTGCTGCTCCAACAATCCGCACTACAACGAAGCCAGCATGCGCATTGTGGAGGAAATGGCGAAGGAATTTGCAAGCGACGAGAACATCATCGGCTGGCAGATCGACAACGAAATCTACACGGGAAACGCCGGCTGCTTCTGCCCGGAGTGCGTGAACCGCTTCCGCGCCGCGCTGAAAAAGCGCTATGGCACGATCGACAGCCTGAACAGCGCGTGGAATCTGAACCTGTTCAGCCAGTGGTACGATTCCTTTGAGGACATCCCCGCGCCGCGCAACGCGTGGCACAACCCGCATCTCAAGATGGAGTGGCAGACGTTCCAGAACGATTCGCACATTGGGTTCGTTCACCGGCAGGCGGAAATTCTGCACCGGTATGTCAAGGTGCCCGTGGGCACGGATACCATGCCCGTGAACGGCATGGACTACCGCCGCCTCACCGAGAAGCTGGATATTGCGCAGTTCAACCACTACAACACGCCGGAAAACCTGCATTTCTGCGCGTTCTGGCACGATTATCTGCGCACGTTCCTCGATCATCCCTTCTGGAACACCGAAACCGCCACCTGCTGGAACGGCTCCACGACGATTTCGCAGAGCGTGAAGCCCGACGGCTTCTGCCGCGCCAACTCGTGGCTGCCGATCGCGCTGGGCGGCGAGGCGAACATGTACTGGCTGTGGCGCACGCACTGGGCGGGCCACGAGCTGATGCACGGCGCGGTGCTGGATACCAGCGGCCGTCCGATGCTCGCCGGGGAAGAGGTGAAGGAAACAGCCGCGGGCTACCGCAGGGCCGCGGATTTCGTGCGGGAAACCAAGGTCGCGCCGGACGTGGCGATTCATTTCACCTCGCTCAACTGGAACATGCTTGAACAGCAGGGCATCGTGAAGGGACTCAATTATCAGCAGAGCGTTGTCAGCCGGTTCTATAAGCCGCTCATCGATCTGGGTCTGCGCCCGGACGTGATCGACGCGCACGCGTCTCTGGCCGGCTACCGCGTCGTGTTCAGCCCGCTGATGCTGACGCTCGAGGAGGCTGATCTTCCGCAGCGCATGGAGCAGTGGGTGCGCGAGGGCGGCACGTGGATCGTCGGCCCGCTGAGCGACGAGCGCAACCGCGACGGCGCGCGCTATACCGACTGCCTGTACGGCATGCTGGAGCGCCTGACGGGCATCGAGTGGAAATACGCGCTGCCCGACACCGAGGGGCGCACCGCCGCCGCGTGGACGGACGGCACGCCCATGCCCGCCGACACGTGGTTTGAGGTGTCCGACCCCGGCAGGGCGGAGCCGCTCGCGACCATCGTCAAGGGGCACAGCGCCATCCTTGGCAGGACCGTCGTCGCCCGCAGCCGCCTTGGCAAGGGACAGATCATTCTGATGGGCGCGCTGCCCGCCCCCGAGACCACCCGTCTGCTTGCGCAGAGGCTGCTGCCCGACGCGGGCGTGCGCCTGCCGGAGGTCGCGGGCGAGGTGATCGTTTCGCCGCGCAGGGGCGCGATGAATGGAGAAATCGTTCTGGAATACGCGGGAAAGCCCGCATCCTATACGCTGCCCGCCCCGGCGGTCGACCTGCTCACCGGCGAGGCGCTCGCGGGAACGGTGGAGCTTGAACCCTATCAGGTGCTCGTGCTGAAGCGGTAACGGGCAAAAATAGAGAAAACACAGGCGGCGCGATTCCGTTTCGGCAATCGCGCCGCTGCTTGTGTGTGTATTGAAGTTATTTCAAAGCGTAGGTCAGCGCGCGAATCAGAGCGTCCGCGTCGGCGGCGGAGAACTGGAAGATTGCGCCGTCGGAGCGGAGAAGCAGGGAATGCTCCACGTCCAGCTCGTAGACGGTGAAGGATACGTTCGACTGCTCATCCGCAGTTTGCACGGAGACGGTCAGCACCGCATCGTCGCCGTGCGCGGGAACGGCGGTCAGCGCGTCCTCGGCCTCCAGCGCCAGCAGGCGGGAGACGATTTCATCATAGGAATCGGGGCTCCACTCGTTTCCGTCCAGCGACGCGCGCCGCACGGCCGTTACCTCGCCCTCCGTGGCTTCACCTGCCGTGGCTTCGACGGTTGTGGCTTCGCTCGGCGTGGCGGCGACGGTTTCCGTCCACGCGCGAAGGGTGTGGGTCTCGCCGCGCACGGTTACGGTCAGGCTCTCGATGACTTCCGAATCGACGGGCAGAACCGTCTTGTCGGCGTAGTCCGAATAGCTGTAGCCGGCAGCCAGCTTGCGCAGGTCGTTTTTCACGCGGTATACGGAGGCGGAGCCGGGCAGGCGCACATAATCATAGGCGCTGGAAAACTCGCCGCCGATTTCCACCTGCCAGACGGTTGTTTCGCCGTCGTCGTTCAGGCTCTCCGCGTAAATGACGGCGGTCGGCGTGTCGAAGCCATAGCCGGTCAGTGCGTCCGCGTCGGCGTTCCACTCGACAAGCTCATACCACGTGAAATCGCGAATGGTATCGTACAGCGTCTGCGCGGTATCGTCATTCAGCGCGCGCGTGCCGTCCGCGGCTTCCTCATACCAGTGCGCGGCTCCGTCGCTCTCCGTGCGGCGGACGAGCGTGATTTCGTCGTCCGCGCGGGTCAGCACGACGCGCTGCGCGTTTTCGCCCAGCGACGGCAGCGTCTCCTTCACAAACAGATCGGAGAGCTTCTGGTCGAAGGCAGTCTGAAGGTCGGTTTCCACCGTGTACACAAGGCTTTCGTCCGCGGTTACGCGCAGGTAGTACGCGTCCGTCACGTCGTTTTTGTCGCCCTCGGCCAGCACTACCTCGCTGCCGTCGTTCAGCGTCACCTTCACGGTCAGCGTCGGCTCGGCCAGCCCGTAGGCGCTGTCCTCCACGCCGCCGTCCAGCCGCCGGGTTGCCTTCAGCGCGGATACCGCGTCGGCCATGGCCGCGGCATCGTCCTGATTCAGCCGGAAGCCGTCGTAGCCGTCCAGCGTCCAGCCGTCGTCGGTCTTTGAAATGGTGTATTCGTTTCCAAGGCTCGTCCACGTGATCGAGCGAATGTCGTCCGCCGTGAAGGACGTGGCGTTAAACGTGCCCTGCGTTTCCGTCACGGCGTTTTTGTCGCTGATATGGCGCGTGACGAGCGTAACGCCCAGATACAGCACCAGCACCGCCGCCAGCGCACAGGCCAGAACGATCAGCTTTTTTCCCCGTTTCATTTGCGTTTCCTCCTGATAATCACGACTGCGCCAATGGCGATCAGCGACGCGGGAATCACGCCGACCAGCAGAATCGACCAGCGGCGGCTGTCGGCTGCGCTGACGGTGAGATAGCCGGTTTCCAGCGACTTGGCGCGGATGGAAATTTTATCCTCCTGCTGCGCCATCCAGTTGATGGCGTTGACGAGCAGGTCGGCGTTCGCGCCGGATACCATGGCGTTTACGTTGTCGGTGGCGAACTGCGCGGAGGCAAACCAGACCATATGCGCCTCGCCCTTCGAGGTGGCGGCCGCCACGTCAAACGGACCGTCCGTGTCGCCGTCCTCCTTGTCGTAGGTCGTCATGCCGTAGCCGGACTTTTTGGCAAACGCCGAGTCGGACGTGGAAAGCAGCGCCGTGTAGGAGAAGCCGCTTCCGGTGGACGAAATGCCCTGCGCGATGGGGAAGAGGATGTAGTAGCCGCCGTCCCGAATCGCCTGCGTGATGTCGGTTTCGTCGATCTCCGGCAGCAGGTAGACGGGGTTGCGGTAGTAATAGCTCTGCGCGGTCTCCACAACCATGCCGTCCGTCAGCGTCATGCCCATATGCTCGCACACGGAGAGCAGGTTTTTCATGCTGTCCGATTCCATGCAGTCGGTCATCAAAAGGATGCTGCCGCCCGCGTCCAGATAGTCGTTCAGCAGTGCGGCCTCGTCCTCGCTGAGGTCGGACGCGGGCGCGTTGATCAGAATCAGCCCGGCGTCCTCCGGCACGGCCTCCACGTCCATCAGGTGCAGTGATTCAAATTCGAAGTTGTCCGCCTTGATGGCCTCCGTGAAGGTTTCGCTCAGCTCCGCCTCGTTGTGGCCGGAGAGGGTGTAAATCTTCGTCAGCGAATCGCTGGTAACATAATTGATCGCGGCGGTCAGCGCGTTTTCGCCGTCGAACACCGTGTCGTACAGGTAGTCGTAATACTGCGTGTAGCCCATCTGCACGTAGTAATAATACGTGTCGTAGTTGTCAGACTTCACCTGCGTGAAGATGTCCGAATAGTCCACATAGCGCGAGCGGCCTTCGCAGGTAACGACGACGCTGTTGGAATGCACTGTGCCGCTGGTGTATTGCTTGGCGAAGTTCGGATAGACGACCGGGTCAACCGTTTCAACGGTGATGTGCGGCGACGCGCTTTCATAGCGCCCAAGCAGGTTCAGAATCGTCGTGTTTTCGTTGCCGGAGGAGGCGATCAGCGATAGCGTCACGTCCTTTTCCAGCGCGCTCGTGATACGCTTCGTCTGGTCGGACAGGGTGTACAGCTGGTTTTCCGTGAAATCCGGGTGCGTGAGGGTCTCCGGCAGCGCGGAAACGAGCAGGTTCACGGCAATGGCAATCGCCACCACAATCGCCGACGCGGCCGCGGCATAGCCGCCCGCGCGCACGGAGCGACTGCCGAAGTGCTTTTTGAAAAACGCGTTCATCAGCTCCACCTCCGTTTTTCCAGCGTTTCCGTGGTAAAGAACAGGAACACGCCGATGATGGACAGGTAGTACACGATAGCGGTCAGATCGAACATGCCGCCGATGGTTCCGTAAAAGCGCTCAAACAGCGACAGCTTCTTCATCAGCGCCGGGAACAGGCCGGAGAAGGCCGAGGCGTCGATGGCGTAGGCGATCAGCAGCGCGCCGATGATTGCCGCGGCGGTCAGGAACGCGACCGACAGGTTCTTCGTGAACAGATACACAATCGCCGCGAGCACCAGCGCCAGCGCGCTCAGCGCGATCAGCGAGGAGGAGGACGCGGTGGATACGTAGCTGGCGAGCGAGGTCATGAAATACGTGATCAGCATGATCACCAGCGTGACCACGGCGCTGGTTACCTGATTTTCGGTAACGGAGGAAATGAACATGCCGATGGACGTCAGGCACGCGCCCAGCAGGAAAAACATCAGGATGGACGCGTAGGCCGAGCGCATGTCCACATGGCCGTAGCCGGACAGAAGCAGCGGATAGACGCTTACGACCGCGACCGGCAGAAGCGACACCGTGAGCATGGCGAGGTATTTTCCGATCACCACATCCGACAGCCGGATGGGCAGCGAATACAGCAGCTGATCGGTTTTGCTGCGCTTTTCCTCGGCAAACGCGCGCATGGTCAGAACCGGGCAGGCAATCAGATAGATGAACGCCATCGATTCCAGCACGTATTCAAACTGCGCGTAGCCGCCGGAAAGATTGATTGCCATCGTGTAGATGCCTACAAACAGCAGGATAAACGCGCCGTACAGATAGCCGGTAAAGCCGGTGAAATTGAGCTTCAG
>CAVERI010000050.1:0-20569 GCA_963618055.1 bacterium
GAATAGCCAACCCAAATGCGTCATCCCTTCCTGCCGTTATTATAGCATAATGCCCGTAGGCTGTCAAGCTTTGAAATCCCGCGCTTGCGGAATTTTGCACGGGTGTACAGCGGCGAAAAGCGATTTGTCAATCTTCCGAAAAGCGCTTGCACAGGGACGTTTGCTTGACAGCACAGGCGCGCTTGGGGTAGAATACAAACAGGATGCTTGGGGAATACGCTGGATAGGCGCAGTCCGTTCCGTTAGACACCAAAAGAGAGGCTGAAGCATGGAGAAGTTTTTCTCGAACATTCCATGGAATGTAGTTTGTCCAGATGTCCGAGCTTATACAACGCATTACACATTGGAAGACTGCATCGGGTTGCTTTGCAGGAAGAATTCGCATGACATGTTTGAATATAAATTCTTCTGGAAGAACGCTTATTTCATTATGTTTGATGAGCCGCTGGTTCCGCGCACGTTAGATATGCGGTTCTGCAAAGGCTCGGTTTTTTCGATCGAGTTCGAACAACAGGAAAGCAAAACGAAATTCGTCGTTCGGTTTCACCACGTAGAGGGACAGGCAAATGGTACTCCTTATATCAGCCAGTCACACCTCGATCAGTTTTTTAGAATCAAGTTGGATGCGAAGCCTTTGTGGCCGGAATGCTGATTCATCATTTCTGCGGCGCATACAGAAATTGGTTCAAAATGGAAGCGGCGGATTCTGCTGCCGCAATAAGGAGTGATTCGGTGGAGAGTTATACGATTTTTGCAAATTCACGGTTGTTTAGAGCGGCTTTAGCGAACTATATTATCGATGTGTTGTGTGGCATTGTCTGCATTGTCCTCGCACCTCAATTTTATTATATTATGCTTGTTCCGATGTTGCTCTTATCCATCACTTATTGCTGTATCACCGAAAGATGGTGTTTATTGCTTACTTTCAATGAGAATTACTTACTCTATAAACCTCTGTTTAGAAAAGGCAAGCAAATCAGTTATGCGAATTATCCGTGCATTCGATACGCTTACTATATGCATGGCAACCTGTTGGCAGCCTACAAGGTTGATTATTTTATTCTTACCAATCGCCGTTTGAGCGATGATGAACTATCTCATATCAACCTCGTTGCGCCAAATGAGGATCTGATAAAAATACGCTATACGCGCAAGACCTATCTAAAGCTTATTTCGGTTCTGCCGAGCTCTATTGCAGTCCAAATAGAAAGCATCTACACTACATACATTAAGGGTTAACTGTGCCAATACTTATCACGTGATCAGCAAGCAAATGTGATTTGTCAATCTTCCGAAAGGCTCCTGCACAGGGACGTTTGCTTGACAGCGCAGGCGCGCTTGGGGTAGAATACAAATAGGATGCTTGGGGAAGCGTATTTCGCATTTTCCCCCATGATCATTCATATCCGAAAGGACGCTAAAGATGGATCGTTCATTGAGCGCGGAAGAAGAATACTTCGTCAAAGAATTTATTGTGCCCAATCGCAGAGAAAGAGTTTGCTGGGAATTAGAGCATGAACGCAAACGTTCCGGTTGTATATGGAGGTTTGCGCACTGCGCAAGAGAATTACTGCGTCCTTCATTGATTCACCCTGTTCTCATTCAAAAGGGAGAATTCGTTCTCGACGGGAAGGATTTCCTGCGAAAAATCGGCAATCCCAAGGTTTTTATTATGGACTCCTCCGAAGAGTGGGATCGCGTGATCATGGACTTTCAATCCGCGCTTGACGAATATCTCGGCAGCGGGCCTTATATCATGATCGATTGCAAGCAGACATTCGCCTTCATTGAAACGGAGTCCGGGTGCGGGACGCATGAGTTTCTGTATCTGCATAAATAGCCATATCTGCGGCGGGAGTTCTATTGCAGCGTTCATCAATCTTCCAAAACGCGCTTGACGGGCGGGGAAATCCATGCTACAATACAGGTAATTGAAGAAAGGCGGTCTGCCGGGCAAGATGTTGAACAACTGATCTGAAACGCATGAATCATGAGAAGGCGCGCTTGTACGCGTCTGGATTTTGTGTGGTTTCGGAGAGGTTGTATTTCTTTTGCCCGAAATGCGCGCAAGAGGCCTCTCCGTATGCCGCGGGGAGGTTTTCTGTATGAGTGAGCTGCTTCTGGAGGCGACGGGCGTGCGCGTGGACTACGCGCTGCGCCGGGTGTTGGATATTGACCGGTTTGAGCTGTACGACGGCGAGCGCGTGGGTCTGGTGGGCGAGAACGGCGCGGGGAAGAGCACGCTCCTCGGCGTGCTGGCGGGCGAGCGGATTCCCGACGAGGGCGAGGTTCGGCGGCTGGGCGCGGTATCGCTGCTTTCGCAGCTGGGCGACACGGACGTGGACGACGAGCGCATGGACGCGCGTTTGAAAAGCGAGTTTTCCGCGCGCGAGAAGCGCGGCGGGCTGTCCGGCGGCGAGCGCACGCGGCGGCGCATCGCGGGCGCGCTAACCGGCAGCCGTCAGATTCTGCTGGCGGACGAGCCGACGGTGGATTTGGATGAGGCGGGCGTGAAGCTGCTTGAAAAGCGGCTGAAGGCCTACGAGGGCGCGATCATACTGGTATCGCACGACCGCGCGCTGCTGGACGCGGTGTGCACGCGCATCTGCGAACTGGAGGACGGGCGCGTCACGCAATATCCCGGCAGCTACACCGCCTACCGGCGGGAGAAGGAGCGGCGGCTGCAATTCGCGCGCGACGAGTACGCGGGGTACAGAGCCGAAAAGGCGCGCATTGAAACGATGATTCAGCGCGAGGTGGAGCACGCCTCGCAGAAGCAGCGCCTGCCCAAGCGCATGGGCAACAGCGAAGCGCGGCTGCACAGGCGCGAGGTGACGAACGCGCAGGGCAAGATTCATCAGGCGCGGCGCGGCTTTGAGTCGCGGCTGGCGCGGCTGGAAAGGAAGGAGCGGCCGCGCGAGGAGGTTTCCATCCGCATTCATCTGGGCGCGTCGGGCGGCGTTGCCAGCCGTCTGGTCGCCAGCTGCGCGGGGCTTCGGCTCGCGCCGGGCGGGCAGGCGCTCTTAGAGCGCGCGTCGCTTGTGCTGCCCACCGGCACGCGCACGGCGCTGATCGGCCCGAATGGCTGCGGCAAGACGTCGCTCATTCGCAAAATCCTCGCGGGCGACGGCGTGAAGGTCAGCCCGGGCGTGCGCATCGGCTACTTCGGCCAGAACCACGAGGAGGTGCTGGACACGGAGAAGACGGTGCTTGAAAACGTCATGCGCGCGAGCGTCTTTCCGGAATCGGACGTGCGCACGGTGCTTGCGAACCTGAACCTGCGCGCGGACGACGTGTTCAAGCCCGTGAAGGTGCTGTCCGGCGGCGAGCGCGCCAAGACGAGCCTTGCGTCGCTCTTGGTTTCGGACGCGAATTTCCTGATACTGGACGAGCCGACGAACCATCTGGACATTTTCAGTCTGGAGGCGCTGGAGCGCGTGCTGCGCCTGTACGAGGGCACGCTGCTGTTCGTGAGCCACGACCGCGTGTTCGTGCGCGAGGTGGCTTCGCGGCTGATCTTCTTTGAAAACCGCCGCCTGACCGCCTTCGACGGCACGATGGACGCGTGGCAGGCCGAGCAGGAGGCGCGCGCCGCCGGACAGGACGCGCAGGCGCGGGCGCTTCGAATCACATCCCTCGAAATGCGCTTGGCCACCCTCGCCGCCCGCCTGTCCGCCCCGAAAAAGGGCGACTCGCCCGACCGCCTCAACGAGGAATACCGCGCCGCCGCCGAGGAGCTGCGCAAGGCGAAAAATTCCTGAAGCCGCCGCTATGTTCTTTTTTGCGTAAGGGTTCTTGCGAATGCTCGATCCATGCCTTCCTTGCTCTATGGTTGTCTGCCCAGCCTGCAAGAGACATAAAATATTTACAGGCTAAGATCTCACAACGCATTGACGGTATCACGGTATCGTGATATACTATAAGCGACAAGGAAGGAGATTGATTGCACGATGCCGGTATTATCAAGGTTTTACGGAATCATCATCCGCATGTATTTTCTGCAAAGCGAGCATAACCCGCCCCATATTCACGCGATCTATAACGATAATGTGGCTGCGATTGACTTTATGACAGGCGAGGTGCTGGAGGGGGAGCTTCCGGCAAAAGCGCTGGCAATGGTGCGGGAGTGGACTTTCCTTCACAAAGACGCCTTGCAGGAGATTTGGGAGACACAGGAGTTCAAAAAGCTCCCGCCGCTGGAATAAGGAGGGCTGCATATGTTTCACAAGATAAAGAGTGCTGCGCCGATTTCGGACTTCAGACTGAGCGTTCAGTTCAGCGAGGGCGTTACCAAGGTGTATGACGTGAAGCCCCTGTTTGAAAGGCTACCCGTGTTCAGGCAGCTTGAGAACGACCCTGCCGAGTTTGGCTGCGTCGCCGTGGATGTGGGCGGCTACGGCGTCATCTGGAATGACGATTTGGATTTATCCTGCGACGAGCTGTGGGAAAACGGAGCGGTGGTGAAAACGCCCTTTGACGGATTGATGGCATTCAGCGACGCTACCGAGCTTTGGGGACTGAACGAAAGCACGCTGCGGAAGGCCATTTCCTACGGAAAGCTGGTAAACGGCGTGGATGTTTGCAAGTTTGGCAAGCAATGGGTGGTCTCGATTGACGCTATGAAACGGGAATACGGAGCGGCCGTTCGCCGAGAGACAAAGCACAGCGAAAGCATCTATTAACAATTCTCAAGACGGCCGGCAAATTCCGCGAAAATAAACCCCGCGTTTCTTGACAAAGCCCCGTGTTGTGATACAATAGGGGCGATGAGCTTCGCCCCGCGGCGGGGTTTATCGTCAAGTTAGCCATAACTAACTTTGGAGGGATGAACGTGAACGGCTTTCTGTGGGCGGCATTGGCCGCGGGCGCCGCGGCGGCGCTGCCAAGGAAACAAACGCACAATCGAATGAAGCTCCCCTCCTTCCGCGGCCTTGCGGAGGTGCGCGCCAGCCTGCCGGGGCGCATGCGCCTGTACATGCCCGCCGTCTCCGGCGCGCGCGCGCAGGCAGAGCAGATGAAGGCGCAGCTGGAAAGCACGGGCGTCATTCGCCGGGTTGAGATTGAACCGCGCACGGGCTCCGTGCTGATTTGCTACGACGAGGCCGCCGTGCAGGCGCCGGTGGTGATGGGCGCGGCGATGAAGCTGATGGGGCTGGATGCAAAGGCCGCCGCCGCTCCGGCCGGAAAGCTCCGCGAGGGACTGCGAACGCTGATGAGCGGCATAAACGCGGGCGTTCTGGACGCGACCGGAGGTCTTGTGGACGCGAGGACGCTGGCGGCCGGCGTTTTGACCGTCGCGGCGCTGCGCAGTCGGGCGAAAATCGGCTGGGCCATGCCGGGCGCGCTTACGCTTTTGTGGTGGGCGACCGGCCTGCTGGGAGCGCACGGGTATGAATAAGCTGGAGGAAGCGTTCCTGCGGCTCTGCCTCAAGCCCGGCGTTGCGTGCAATCTGCCGGGTCGGCTGCGACTGAGCTTCGGGAAATACCGCCTGCTTCCCAAGGAGGCGGCGCCCTATCTGCATTACATCCGCGACGTTCTGCGGCTTCTGCCCGGCGTTTCGGACGCGGAAATCAACCCGCGCATCGGCACGGTGCTGGTGCGCTACGATACCGAAATCACCTCGCCCCGCGCCATTCTGAAATGGGTAGACATCGTGGTGGACGAGGGCCTGCAGATTTCGAAAGAGGAGCTGTGGAGGGACGCCGGCGAATCGGAAATGGAGGCGCTCGTGCGCAAACGCCTGATTCTGCGGCTTCCGCAGCAAAAAGAAGGGTAAGCATGGTTGGAAACGTTAATCAGGAAGAGCTGATGAAAAGCCGCGTGATGCACAATCTGCCCGGCCGTCTGCGCTTGGCCGCATCGGGGCTGAAGTATCTGAAGGAGCAAAGCGGCGAAATCGCCGCGGAGCTGGCAGGGCTGCCCGGCGTTCGTCTGGCGCGGGTCACGGCCTGCACCGGCGGCATTCTGCTGCAATACGACGAGGGCGCGCTGGATTCCCGCGAGCTCGCCGGGCAGGTCGATCTGGTGCTGGCGCGCCACGCGATGACCGCCCTGCGCGCGCGCCACGCAAAAAACGACGAAGCGCCCGCCGAGGCGCCCATGACCACCGCGCGGCTGGTGAAGCGGCTGGCGGTAAACGCCGGCGCGCTGGTGCTGGGCAACACGCTGTTTCCCGCGCCGCTGCTGGGCGGCGCGCTGGCGAATTTTTCCTCGCTGGAGGCGATTGCCAGCCTCGGCCTTTCCGCGCCGATGGCGAGGAGCGCGTGGGAGGGTCTGCGGCGCGAGCATCGTCCCAACGCGGACTTTCTGACGGTCACGTCCATCGTGGCCAGCCTGCTTCTGGGCAACGCGCATTCCGCGCTGATGATTCTCGCGCTGTCCGATCTGGCGGAGCTGATGACCTCCTACACGATTGAGCGCACGCGCTCCTCCATCAAGAAAATGCTGTCCGCGGACGAGGGCGAGGCATGGAGGGTCATGCCGGACGGTCGGCTGGAGCGCCGCCCCATGAATCAGATTCACGCGGGTGACACGATTGCCGTTCACACGGGCGAAAAAATCTCGGTCGACGGCAGGGTGGTCTCCGGCGCGGCGGTCGTAGACCAGAGTCCCATCACGGGCGAGTTTGTGCCCGTTGAAAAGCGCGAGGGCGACGAGGTCTTCGCGGGCACGGTCGTCAAAAGCGGCAATCTGCACGTGCAGGCCGCCAAGGTCGGCGACCAGACGGTCATTTCCCGCATCGTGGGCATGGTGGAGGCCAGCGAGCTGAAGAAAGCGCCCATTCAGCGCTACGCGGACAGGTTCTCCAACTATCTGGTTCCGCTCAACTTCCTGCTGTGCCTTTCCGTGTGGCTGGTCACGCGGAACCCGCAGAAGGCGCTCAAGATGCTGGTGATCGACTACTCCTGCGGCATCAAGCTGTCCACGGCCACGGCGTTCTCGGCGGCGATCAACACCGCCGTGCGGCAGGGCGTGCTGATCAAGGGCGGCACGTTCATCGAGCAGATGAGCCGCGCCAACACCGTGCTTCTGGACAAAACCGGCACCATCACCGAGGGCAAGCCGCGCATCGTGTCCGCCGTTCTGCTGAAGGACGAAATGACGCTGAAGGATGTGCTTTCCTACGCCATGGCCGCGGAGGAAACCAGCACGCATCCGCTGGCGGGCGCGATTCTGCGCTATGGCCGCCAGCTCGGCGCGGAGCCGCTTCCGCACGAGGACGTGGTAACGGAGGTAGCCCGCGGCAGCCGCACGCGCGTGGGCGAAAAGACCGTGCGCGTGGGCAATCTGGAATATATGAAGGAAAACGGCGCGGCCGCCGCCTCGCCCCTGCCGGCCGACACCGGCATGATTCCCAACTACGTGAGCGTCGAGGGCGAGATTATCGCCGTGCTGTACGCCATGGACAGCCCGCGCGAAAACGTGCGCCGCGCGATCAACAGCCTGCGCTACGACGGCGTGGGCGACATTGAGCTTCTGACGGGCGACATGGAATCGCAGGCGCGCGTCGTGGCGGAGCAGGTCGGCGCGGACAGCTATCGCGCCCAGCTGCTGCCGGAGCAGAAGGCCGAGGCGGTCTTAAAGCTCCAAGTGCAGGGCAACGGCGTGGTGATGGTCGGCGACGGCATCAACGACGCGCCCGCGCTCGCCTACGCGGACGTCGGCATCTCCATGGGCAGCAAGTCCACGGACATTGCCATGGAAACCAGCGACGTGATCATCAACCGCGACGACCCGATGATGATTCCCGAGCTGCGTCGGCTTGCGCGCGCGACGATGCGCATCGTGCATCAGAACTTCGCGCTGGTCATCGCCATCAACTCGGTCGGCCTGATTCTGGGCGCGGCGAGCGGCATCTCCGTCATGATGAGCGCGCTTCTGCACAACTCGTCCACCATATTCGTGGTGGCCAATTCCCTCCGGCTGATGTTCATGAAGCCCGGAGACGGGAGGCACTAATGGATAACGAGCAAAAGGCCATTCATCTTGAGGTGCTGTCCGCCCTCAACGGGCGCATTCGCTTTCAGCTCGAGCGCCCGGTCGCCTCGGCCGCGCCCTTCCGGCGGATTCCCGGCATGCGCGACTGCCGCTATAACCCGCGCATTCGCACCCTGCTGTGCGAATACGACCCCGAAATTCTCTCCGAGGAGCAGCTGATCGTGCGGCTGGGCGCGGCCTACGCGGCGCAGACGAACGCCCGGCTGCTGCACGTCAAGCGCTCCGAGGAGGAGGGCTTTTCCATGGCGCCCAGCGGCTATCTGGCGCTTTTGTGCATCGGGCTGGACGGCGCGCTCTCCCTCGCCGCCTCGCCGCTGACCGCGTTCACCCGCTGGCTTTCCACGGGCGCGACGCTGGCGGCCGTGGTCGAGCACGGCTATCAGGAGCTGTCCGTGCGCGGCAGCTTTGACCCGGAGGTCATGTCCGTCGTTTACCTCATCAATTCCGTCGGCAAGCCCGGCGCCGTGCGCGCCAGTCTGCTGGCGTGGATTATCACCTTTGGCCGCCATCTGGTTCCCCGCGCTCCGCGCGAGCAGCCCTATCTGGTCAAGCGCGCAGGCAAAACGCTGACGCTCACGCCCGTTTCCGGCGCGAAGAGCGAGCTGGCGTTTGCGGGCAGCATGTTCAGAAAGGGCATGGAAATGATGGCGCGAAAGGCGTAACGGCTTTCGCAGCAAGAAAAAGGAGGAAGAATGCTATGTTCGGCAACAACCCGTTGGTAAAGGGAATCCTGATCGGCGTCGGCGCCAGTGTCGTCGGCTTCTGCGTGTACAAGCACAACGAAGAGAAGGTGGACAGCTTCCTTCGCCGCCACGGCGTGAAGGTCAAGTCCCCCGCCGCCGGTTTCGAAACCATGTCCGTGGAGGATCTGATGCGCACCAAGGAGACCATCGAAGACCTGATCGCCGAGAAGGAGCTGCAGGATCAGAGCGTCACGGTGGAGGCAGCCTCCGAGGAGGCGTAATCCCGCCCCAAAAGAAGCGAATCCCGCCCCCCAAAGAAGCGCCTGCCGCGGAGGTCATCCTTCCGCGGCAGGCGCTTATCCATGTTATCAGAAAGCACAAACGTGCGGCGCCGAGCGCTCACGAGTCAATATAGTGCATTCCCAGAATGTCCCGCATTTCGTAATAGCACGCGCCCTCGCGCCAGCCGCCGGCGACGGAATTTTCCGTTTCAAACTCAATCCGCGTATTCGGCAGCGCCTGCGGGAGAATTTCCGTCGGCCGGCATTCCGCGGGCAGGCGGCGCGTGGCGCTGTCCTGCTTCCACCACAGGCGCTTCAGCCATGTCATGCGGCTGATGGGCGTTGCGTCGGCGGCGACGTGGGACAGGTTCAAATCCTTGAGCGCCGTGCAGCTTTCCAGCGGCGAAAGATCCTCAAGCTTCAGGTAAAACAGCTCTAAAAACACCAGCTTCGTGTGGTTCGCCAGCGGCGAAATGTCGGTGATTCGGCTGTCGGCCAGCACCAGATATTGCAGGTTCGGCATGCTCGCCGCCCAGTCGCAGCTTTTAACCTTCATGTGACCCACGTCGACGCAGATCATATCCCGGCAATATTTGAAATCCACAAGATCCTTATCGTTGACGTCCTTGTTGAATTTCTCCGGCATGAACCACGTTGCGTCCGTGCGCACGGGGATGCCGCCCAGATTCACCGTCCACACCACGCGCACGTCCTCCAGCTGCCTGTCCAGCTCGTCCAGCGCCTCACTGCTCTGCCCGCAGTTGCTCAGAATCAGCTTTTTCAGGCTTGGAAAATGGGGCAGAAACTCGTCCAGCCGGGAAAGCTCCGGAATCTTACAGCCCGACAGATCGACCTCCTCGGCATCGTTCGGAACGGTCTTTCCGAAGAGGGTCACGTCGTAGCTGCACTGAACGCCCTGATACTCAAAGACAAACGCCTCCAGACCTTCCCACGGCACGCTGGCGCCGTTCAGCTTCAGCGTTTTTAGCTGGGGCAGATAGTCTCCGATCGCGCGCAGATCCTCCTCCGTAACCTCGCGCCCCGAAAGATCCAGCTCCCGGATATCCCACTCGAAGGCCTCGCCGCAAATATCGACCGTCCAAGCCAGCTCCAGCGACGGATACCGCTCCTGAATCGCGTTCAGCGCCTCGGGCGCGGGCAGCGAGCCGGTCAGACGCACCCGCGTCAGCTCCGGACGCTCGGCAATCGCCGCCTCAAGCGCCTCGCCGGACGCGTTCTCCAGCGAAAGCGCCTCCGCCCGCGCGCGCCCGCCCAAGCCGATTCCGGCGGCCAGCGCAAGGAAAAGCATCGCCGCCGCAATTCCGGCCTTGATTCCTCTGGCTATGTTCATTCCCCCGACCCCGTTTCCTTTTACAGATTTCCATGAATAATTGTATCACATTTTTCATCGTTCGTCAATCGGAATCAAACACACGAAGCGGCATTCAAAGCCATCCCGCAGATTGACAAAATGTAAATCGAAGGCGTATAATAAATAGAGACAGAAGAGCGGAGGGGTTTTCATGCGGGTTAAAAAACGGTTTGCGCGGCTGCTGATACTGGTTCTGACGGTTTGCGCCTTCTGCGCGGGCGCGGCGGAGGAGATCGATCTGGGAACGGCTTCCGGCGCGGACTTCCGGGTGGGCGAATACATCCGCTTCGGCGCGTATCCGCAGACGGCGGACGGCGCCGACCGCACGCCCATCGAATGGCTGGTTCTGGAAAACGACGGGGAATCGGCGCTTCTGATCAGCCGCCGCGCGCTGGATCGGCAGCCGTATCACAATACCTACGCAAATACCACATGGGATGGATGCTCGCTTCGCGCGTGGCTGAACGGCGAGTTTTATGAGCAGGCCTTCGGCGCGGACGAGAGGGAGCGCATCCTCCAGACCAGCGTCAGCGCCGACAGGAACCCGAGCTACAGCTCGAATCCCGGCAGGGAAACGACGGATTGCGTGTTTATTCTAAGCGTCAGCGAAGCGAATCGGTATTTCGCAAACGACGCCGCGAGAGCGTGCGCGCCCACCGACTACGCGCTTCAGAGGGGCGCGCTTACCAGCGACGTGAATCAGGCGGACGGCCGCATGTCCTGCTGGTTCTGGCTTCGCACGCCCGGCCACCGCGCCAACTACGCGGCGCTTGTCGGCAGCGCCGGCATTCCCAACGCGGGCGGCTGCCGCGTCAACGGCGATTTCGTCGCCGTCCGCCCCTGCGTGCGCGTGCGGCTTCCCTGAAGCCCTATATGCCCGCCGCGGAATGCTTTCCCTCCGCGGCGGGCGCTTTTTTCGTTTACTTCAGCTTCCGTCCGTCGGAGAACGCGTTGCCGACCTTTTCACCCAGCACGTGGTAGGTATGGTTCGCGCCGTCGAACACAATGGGGCGCAGCTTGGCAGGGTCGATTTTGCCGTCGGTCAGGATGGACTCGTCGGCGCACACGTTGACGACCTCGCCCACCATGCGGCCGGTATCCGCGTCGTAGCTGGTCAGCCGGCATTCCAGCGCCATGGGCAGCTCGGCGATCAGCGGCGCGTCCACGAACTCACTCTTCTCGATGTGGAAGCCCGCCTTCTCCAGCTTTTTCGGCTCCTTCTCGCCGGAGACAAGCCCCACGTAGTCGCACGCGGCCACGGTGTCCGCCGTGCCCATGCTTACGGTAAACGCGCCGCGCGCCAGCACGTTGCGGGTGGTGCGGTGGCTCGCGCTGATGCACATGGAAATTTCGTTGGAATCGCTGATGCCGCCCCACGCGGCGTTCATCGCGTCGGCGGTGCCGTCCTCGTTGTAGGTGGCCAGAATAAACACCGGCTGGGGATACAGAATGGGCTTCGCGCCAAAGCTCTTGCGCATAAGAAAACCTCCTGTTTTCATTTGATAATTTCATTATAATGGAAAACCGGGCGCTGTCAAGCTACGGATTTCCGGAAATCCGTTCTCAACCTGCCCGCATACCGCGTCGTACAGCGCGGGGAGAATTTGCGGGAAGCGCATGGTTGGGGGAATCGTGTCCATTTCGCGGATTTCGGCCATTTCGAAGGGCGGGAGGGGGCTGAAGGTCTGGACGTCTGCGAGGTAAAGGCGGCCGTTCGCCCAACCGTATGCGCTGCGGACGGCGTAGTCGAACAGCGGGCGCAGGGTGAAATCGACCGCGCCGGTTTCCTCAAACAGCTCGCGGCGGGCGGCGTCCATGGGCGTTTCGCCGTTCTCGATATGCCCGCCGGCGGTTTCCCAGCCCGCGCGCGTTTTCGCGCGGCAATAGACCCAGCGGCCGTTGTGACGGGCGAAGATGACCACGAACTTATACGCGCCCAGCGCGCCCGTGGGCGCGATTTCCACGCGGCATTCGTCCGACGGCGGGAGGGGACGCAGCGGGTCGAGAAGCTCCGCGCCCGCGAGCCCGGCTTCGTCGAACGTCATGCGATAGAAAAACGGCGCGCGCGGCACGAGCGACAGAAAATCGTCGAACGAAAACGCCGGTTCGAAGGCGCGCATCACCGCGGCGATGGCGACGCCGTGGGACGCGGCGGCGGCGTGTCCTCCGGCGCAGGCAAGGCGCACCCGCGTGAGCGCGCGCCGCATGCGGCCTGTAAGCCCCTCGAAGCTCTCGCCGCCGCCCCGGCAAAAGGCCGGATGCGCCCAGCATTCCCGCGCGTGGTCGAAAAACGGCCTGTCCTTCGGAAGCGCGCCCGCGCGCCATTCGCGCAGGTCGGGATCGACCGTCAGCGAAAGCCCCAGCGCCTCCGCCGCAGGCGCAAGCGTGTCGCGCGCGCGAGCATAGTCGGACGAATACAGCGCCGTTACTCCATCCCTTCGTAAAGTCTCTGCCAGCCTGCGCGCGTCCGCCCGCCCCTCCTCCGTCAGCGGGCGCGCCGCCGGGTCGAGCGCCGCCGCGTCGGCCTGCGCGTGGCGAACGAGCGTTATCGTTGTAATTCGGTTCATGAGGAAACTCCTTTGTCTCTTGCCCGGCGTTCAATACGCGCGTTTCCATCAAAAGACGTGCCTGTCTCGTCGTCAGCATCTGCGTTCGCGCGGTTTCGTCGGAACCCGATTTTGAATATGGAAGGATTCGCCGTTCGTGAAGAAAACTCCTTTAAGTTTCGAAAAGCCGTCACAATTTCCCGCGCCGCGGTAACACCCATTTCAAGTTGCCGCGATATAATATCGATTGGCGGATATTCTCATTCGCGCCCCTGCGTAATCCGGCCGCCGGTCGGGCATGCTTGCGTAGAAGGGGGCGAGCGCATGCGGGAACGCGCAATTTTCACCATACCCAATCTGCTGTCTGCGTTCAGGCTGCTGCTGGCGGGGCTGATCGCGGGAATGTACCGCGCGGGAGACGTGTCCGGCGCGGCGTGCGCGTTTCTTCTGTCGGTGGCGACCGACGGCGCGGACGGGTATATCGCCCGGAAATACCGCATGATTTCCGACCTTGGCAAGGTGCTCGACCCCGTGGCCGACAAGCTGACGCAGGCCGTCACGCTCTGGCTGCTGGCCGACCGCTGCGCGGGGTTTCGTTCGCTCGCGGCGCTGCTTCTGGCGAAGGAAGCGTATATGGCGGCGTGGGGCGTTTTCATGGTGCGGCGGCTCGGCCGGCCGCTGAGCGCGCGCTGGTACGGCAAGGCCGCCGCGGCGGTTCTGTTTGCCGCCGCGGGCATTCATTTTCTCTGGCAGCCGGGCGCGGCGCTTTCCGCCGCCCTGATCGCCGCGGCGCAGGCCGGGATAGCCGGCTCGGCTGCGCTGTATACGGCTCGATACGTTCGAATCCTCGCCCGGGGCGCCGGGCTTTACAAATGCCTTCCGGCGGACGCAGGGAAAGGAAGATCATCGTGAAAGCCACTCGCCTACAGACGAAAGCCCTTACGAACCCCGACAAAGCCGAGCTTATCCTCTACGCAGCCTTTACGGCGCTGAACATCTTCTCGCTCATTCGCTCCATCGTTCTGCGCAACACGCTGTATATTCTGTCCAGCTTCGCGGGCATGTTCCTCATTTACATGCCGCGGCTCGCGGAGCGCGTGATGAAAATTACCATCTCGCTCGACCTGAAATGCGCCTACATGGCGCTGTCCGTCGGCGGGCCGGTGCTGGGCAACGTGTTCAAGTTCTATCACATCGTGCCCTTCTGGGACAAATACATGCACGGCCTGAGCGGCTACGCCTTCGCCGCGCTGGGCTATTGCCTGCCCGACCTGATCGAAAAAAAGGAGGGCGGCCATTCGTGGCAGATGAAGGTTGCTTTCGCGTTCTGCTTCTCGCTGACGATCGCGGTGCTGTGGGAGTTCTTCGAGTACTTCCTCGACCTGCTGTTCCACATGGACATGCAGAACGACACCGTCATCACCGACATTTCTTCCTATCTGCTCGGCGAGCACACCGGCGAAATCGGCACAATTTCGGACATTACCTCCGTGGTGATCAACGGCGAGCCGCTGCCGATGAACGGCTATATCGACATCGGCCTGATCGACACCATGGACGACATGATCACCTGCTCCTTCGGCACGCTGATCTACTGCCTTGTGGTGAAGTTCAAGCCCGAGCGCCGCAGGTTCTCCGGCATCTGGCCGAAGACCGCCGCCTGATTCCTGCAAAGGAAACCACATTATCTCAAAGGGGCTGTCTCATCCGATTGCGTGAGACAGCCCCTTGTCTAATGAAATAGCGGATGCCCTCCGCGGTTGGAGAGCATCCGTTTTTTATGGGAATTTAGTTGGGATTACAGCAGCAGGCTGACCAGCATTTCGGCGTAGTCGGCGCGGGTCATGGGGGCGTTGGGGGCGAGCAGGCCGTCGGCGGTGGGGTACATCAGGCCGTTTTCGAGCATCCATGCCCACGTGCCCTCGGTGCCCTCGGCGACCTCCGCCGCGTCGGGGTATTCGCCCAGCGTCATTTCCTCGACCTCGATGCCCATGGCCATGCAGAAGTTCGCGCCGCAGGTCATGGCGTCCTCGCGGGTCAGCTCGGTATCGGCGGACTCGGCGGGCACGATTCCGTACTGGGCGAGGAAGGCAATGGCCTCGTCCGCGTCGGCGGAGCCGCCGACCGCCACATACAGCGGCACGGCGAATTCGCCCAGCGTCAGCGTGCGGTCGGGCGCGAACGCGCCGTCCTCCGCGGTCATCAGGCCGCCCTCGAAGGCCTTGCGGATGGCTTCGTAGTGCGGGTTATCCTCGGAAACGTCCGTAAGCGTCACCTGCGACGCGTCCACCGCGCCGAAGGGGTTAGAGATGGTCTGGTAGAGCTCCGCGTTCGCGTTGATGATGGAGGCGGACGAAATCGTTCCGCGCACGCCGTTCGTCATGAGCTTGGAGAGCACGGCGGCGTATTCGGGCAGCTTCTCGACCTTCACGGCCTTGAGCGCCTCCATGTTGGCGCGCTTTTCCTCCTGAGACTGGCCGGTCAGCAGGTTGCCCAGCGCGCTGTAGCCGTCGGTCAGCTCGCCCTGCGGCAGCGCGTAGGCGCTGTAGCTGGACAGGATGTAGCCGTTCAGCGTGTCCTGCGTGATGGAGGTATCGCTGGCCAGCATCTCGCCGACGCGGCTGAACACGTCAAAGCTCTCGGCGACGTTCGGGTCGCGGTAGGTGAAGGCGTAGATGCCGTAATCCATCGCGTACAGATACGCGCCGTACGCGCCGCGCGCGTCGCGCAGCTCGGGCATCATGTAGCGGTCGTTGACCAGCGAGCAGATCGCGTCCCAGTCGGCGGTGTACTTCTCAAGGCCAAGGTCTTCCCACGAGGCGAAGACGATGTTGAAGCTGGTGTTCACGTCCAGAATCATGCCCTCGGAGGTCTCGACCGGCGCGAACTCGTACTGCGCGCGCGTCTTTTCCTCGGCGGTCATACCGGACAGGAAGGCCTCGACCGCGGCGGTGTTCGCCGTGCGGCCCTCCTCGCTGCCGACGTAGCCGTACACGACGCCGTTTCCGAGCGCCATAAGCGTATCGCGCGTTTCGTTGAGCTTCGCCACGACGGCCGACGGATCGGAAGCCATCGCTTCCTCCACCTCGCACAGGAAGCTGTAGTAGGGCAGCTGGTTCATGTAGTCGTAGAAGGCGTAGCCCTCGTTGCCGTGGCCGAACATGCGGCGCAGCATGATGCTGTAGCCGTTGGCGTTCACGGACTGCTTCAGCGAGTTGCGAAGCTTGCTTACGCGGCCGGAGAGCACCTCGGTGTTCGAGAAGTCGGTTTTGAACAGAATTTCGGAAATCAGATTGTACGCGGCGGACAGGTCGTCGTCCAGCGCATTAAACGCCGCGCGCAGGTAGGGCGTGTAGCCGTATTCGTTGTCCTCGGTGGGAATGATCACGCCGAGCTGCAGGTCGTTGGTGTAGCGGGTCAGCAGCGTGGACAGCTCGCTGTAGGTGTGGTCGGAGGTGTCCATGTCGCCCAGCAGGTTCACATACAGCGCCAGCCAGTGCAGCTGCTCCTGCGCAAGCGAGGAAATGTTCAGGCGCAGCATCGTCTTGCCAACGCCCGCGCCCGCGGCGTTCACATACAGCCTGCGAACGTTGTTTTCGAGCGTTTCGTCCTGAATGTCGTACACGCGGAATTCCTCGGGCAGGGTGTCCACGGTCACGGCGCTCAGGGACGCGACCATGGCGGTGGTGTCCTCGTCGGCATCGGCGGCGTTCGTGGCGGCGACGAGCGCGGCGATTTCCTCCTCGGTCATCGCGGCCTTCTTCTCCGCCAGCTTCTCGGCCAGCGCCGCGTCCTCAGCTTCCTTCAGGCCGGCCACGGGCTCGGTGACGGCCAGCGCGTGGATGGGATTGTCCACGATGTACGTCTTCGCCACGCGGCAGAAGGTGCCGTCGCTCACAAAGTCCGTGAAGCGGTTCAGAAGGTCAATGTAGTCCATGTAGCCGTACAGGCGGCCGGCGGCGGCCCAGTAGTAGGCGATGTTCGCGAGCATGTTCACGCCCACCTCGTCGCCCTCGGGCGTAAGCAGAACCTCCAGCTTCAGAGCGGCCTCCAGCGCCTCGGCCTCCTCCAGCGTAAAGCCCTCCTCGGCGATCTTCGCCATGGACTCATCCACGACGGCGCGGAAGGTATCCGCGTCCGACGCGTTCACGCCGCTGGCGTAGAAATACACGCTCGGCACGCCGCAGGAATCGATGTACACGCTGCCGCTGGCCATGGGCAGCTTTTCCTTCAAAAGCGTTTTGAAGGCGCTGCTGTCCGCGTTGGCCATGGTGGTGAACAGATCCAGCGCGTCCATATCCTCGGTGGAAATGTCCTCGCAGCGGAAGCCGTAGTAGATGACCGCGCCGTTCGCGGTGTCGGTGCCCTCCTCCACGGGGTAGGAATACACCTTCTCCGCCGCCTCGGTCAGCGGCTGATAGTCCGCGTCGGTGAACAGGCCGCTCACGTCGCGCGCCTCATAGGTGCTGAACACACTGTCCAGCAGCGCGAGGAACGCTTCGGGATGCTCGATCTTGCCATACACGAACGAAAGGCTGTTGGACGGATGGTAATACGTGTCGTGATACGTGCGCAGGGCTTCCCACGTCATATCCGGGATGGAGGCCGGTTCGCCGCCGGACACGTTGCCGATCACGGAGCCGGGCGCGAGCGTGCGCTTATAGTTGTAGTTCGCGGCGCTTTCCAGCGTCATGGCGCCCTTCATCTCGTTGTAAACCGTGCCGGTGAGCGTCATTTCTTCGTCCGCGCCGGTCAGCGAGTAGCGCCACGCCTCGCGGCGGAAGATGCTCTCGTCGGTCTGAATCATCGGGTGGAAGCACGAATCCAGATAGAAATCCGCGTACTTCAGCAGCTGATCCTCGGACAGCGAGCCGATGGGATACGTGGTCATCATCGGGTAGGTGCTCGCGTTCATGTAGGTGTTGTAGGTCTGGTAGCTCAGGTTGAAGAACAGCTTCTTGGACGGATACTTTTCCGAGCCGGACAGCGTGGCGTGCTCGAACACGTGCGGCGTGCCCGTGTTGTCCTCCGCGACGGTGCGGAAGGTGATGTTGAACACGCGGTTGGTGTCCTCGTTGAGCAGAAGCATCACCAGCGCGCCGGTTTTGTCGTGCTCAAGCGTGATCGCGTCCGCGCCGATGAGGTCAAAGGCGCGCACGTCGGTCACGGTGAAGCCGTTGTTCTTGTCGCCAACCTGCCACGCCGGGCTTTCGGCCTGCGCGGGCAGCACGGCGCACAGCAGCATGACGCAGATGAGCGCCAGAGAGAAGAAGCGTTTCATAGTTCCAACCTCCTTTGTTGTATGGGGAATGGCAGAACCCCCCGGGGAGGGAAAGAGCCTTCTCCGAGGGGAATCTTCAGGATTATTTGCCGATGACGGCCTTGATGCGGCGCACGCCGGCAGAGGACGATTCCTCCTTGAGGATTTTGAAGCTCTTGAGGTCGGCGGTGTTGCCCGCGTGCGGGCCGCCGCAGATTTCCTTGGAGTATTCGCCCATGGTGTACACCTTGACGCGCTCGCCGTACTTGCTCTCGAACAGGCCGATCGCGCCGTGCGCCTTGGCCTCGGCCACGGTCATTTCCTCGCACACGATGGGCGCGGCGCCCTTGATGTACTCGTTCACAAGCCGCTCGGTCTCCTGAATCTCCTCGGGGGTCATCTTGCGGTGGAACGAGAAGTCGAAGCGCAGACGCTCGGCGGTGATGTTGCTGCCCTTCTGCGCGACCTCGTCGCCCAGCACGCGGCGCAGCGCGGCGTGCAAAAGGTGCGTGGCGGTGTGCAGCTTGGTGGTTTCCTCGGTGTGGTCGGCCAGACCGCCCTTGAAGCGCTGCTCCGCGCCCGCGTGGCTGTTTTCCTGATGCTGCCTGAAGCGCTGCTGGAAGCCGGCCTCGTCCACGGTGAGGCCCTTTTCCTGCGCCAGCTCCATGGTGATCTCAATCGGGAAGCCGTAGGTGTCGTAGAGCTTGAACGCGCTGCGGCCGTCGATGACGGTCAGGCTGTTCAGGAACTTCTTCGCTTCGTCCAGCAGCGCGGCCTTGTCACTCTTGTCCTTCAGAAGCGCGATCAGCGCCTGATACTCGGGACGCGGCGGCAGCGCCTTCGCGGCGGCGTCGGCGGCGGGCGCGAAATCCTCGCCCTTTTCGATGGCCTCGACCACCGGCTTCACAAGGCCGGACATGCGGTTCACGTTGAACAGCAGCTTGTCAAATTCCTTCATGCCCTGCTTGAGCGTCTTCTGGAAGCGCTCCTCCTCCAGCAGAAGCTGCTCGATGATGTGCGCCTCGTTGCGCTTGAGCTCGGGATATACGTCCTTATACTGCTCCACGACGACCTTCGCGATCTCGGCGGTCATGCCCTCGGGCATTTCCAGCTTCATACCGTGGCGCACGCTTCTGCGAATCAGGCGGCGCAGCACGTAGCCCTGATCGACGTTGGACGGCGTAACGCCGCGGTCGTCGCCGATGATGATGGTGGAGGTGCGCAGGTGGTCGGCGATCACGCGGAACGAACGGGCGTACTCGTCGTCCGGGTTGTACTTCTTGCCGGACAGCTCCTCGATCTTGGCGATGATGCCGGAGAACAGGTCGGTCTCGTACACGCTCTTCGCGCCCAGAAGCACGCCGATGGTGCGCTCAAGACCCATGCCGGTGTCCACGTTCTTCTTCTCAAGCGGCGGGAAGGTGCCGTCGGCCTGCTTGTTGTACTGCATGAACACGTCGTTCCAGATTTCCAGATAGCGGCCGCAGTCGCAGGCGGGCGAGCAGTTCGGGCCGCAGGGCGGCTGATCCTTGATGACGAACATCTCGGTATCCGGGCCGCAGGGGCCGGTGATGCCCGCGGGACCCCACCAGTTGTGCTTGGCGTTCAGGTAGAAGATGTGGTCGTCCTTCACGCCGTTGGCCTTCCAGTAGCCGGCGGCCTCGTCGTCGCGGGGCGCCTTTTCGTCGCCGGCAAACACGGTAAACGCCAGCTTGTCCGGGTCGAGACCCAGCCATTCGGGGCTGGTGAGGAACTCCCAGCTCCACGAAATCGCTTCCTTTTTAAAGTAGTCGCCCAGAGACCAGTTGCCCAGCATCTCGAAGAACGTGCAGTGGCTCGCGTCGCCCACCTCGTCGATGTCGCCGGTGCGGATGCACTTCTGAACGTCGGTCAGGCGCGTGCCCATCGGGTGCTTCGCGCCCAGCAGGTAGGGAACCAGCGGATGCATGCCGGCGGTGGTGAACAATACCGTGGGGTCGTTCTCCGGAATGACGGAGGCGGACGGAATCACGGCGTGTCCCTTGCTTTTGAAAAATTCCAGATACATGCGGCGAAGGTCGGCCGCGCACTTGATGTTCTTGTTCACGGGGAAGACTTCCTTTCTGCTTTCCAAAAATAAACGCGCCCAATCCATCCACAAGGACGAAATGGCGCTCTTTCGCGGTACCACCTTGGTTGACCGCGCGCCCGGCGCGGCCCTCTTGAACGCACGATAACGATGCGACCCGCCGCCCCATTTCCTGAGCGGAGCGCGCACGGCGGCTCCCTGCGCGGATACGCCCCGGCTCGCACCAATCGCCGGCTCTCTGCCCGTATCCCGCGCGCGACTCCATGCGCTTCGCTTTCATGCCGCTAATTATAGAACCATTCCGCGCGGGTGTCAAATTAATTTCTTGGACAAAAAATTATCGGATAAATCGGTTATCGT
>CAVERI010000051.1:0-20015 GCA_963618055.1 bacterium
CCGCGCTTCACGCCGCGGCATTCGCGGCTTAAAAGCGGACGGAACGCCATCCAGCTCACAAAGCAGTGAATGGACGGCAGCAGGTTGTTCGGCTCGTCCAGCGCGTACACCAGCTTCAGAAGCCACGCGCCCGGGCCGGTAAGCGTTTCCCTCGCGGGCTGAACGATGGTGGAGGGAATCGCGAGGAAGCACACCAGACAAACCGCCTTGGCGAACGCGTCCGCGCGGAACAGCCGCCAGCCGAGCGCGTCGTTCTGCCGCGAAATGAGAATGTAGTTCGCCGCCCAGTACGGAAACGCGAGCAGGTACACATACGTAAACACCGGCACGGCGGGAATACGCGCGTCCAGCGGCAGCGAGAAATCATACAGCTCGCCCAGCCCGATCAGCCGGGGCAGGTAGTAGGCGAGCAGGTCGGTAACCAGACAGAGCGTCAGCGGCACGCGCGCCGAATCGGGGATGAATCGTGTGAGATGCCTGAATTTCTGATAGAGCTTCTTCATGCCTGCTTCTCCATGCTTCGTTTTCCAAGCGCCTCGCCCAGCCGGACGGAGACCTCCGTCTCGGCGGAAAAGCGCGCGTCGGGCTCAAGCGCGCCCTTTTCGGTAATCAGAATTACCGTCGAGCCGCCGAACTCGAATCGTCCCTTTTCCTCGCCGCGGCGGAACGCGCCCGCAGTTTTGTCGTTCACGATGCGGCCGACCATCGTCGCGCCGACCTCCATATAGAGCATCCGCCCGAAATGCGCCGTCTCCAAAAGCGCGTATTCGCGCGTGTTCGTCCTGAACACGGGAAGCGCCGCCAGCGCCTCCGGGCGCACGGTGTGGAACGCGCCGGGAATGCGCTTTGTTTTAAGGATGCTCCCGTCGTCCGGGAAGGCGTAGCGATGGTAGTGCGCGGGCGTCAGGCGAAAAATCAGAAGCAAGCCGCCGTCAAACGCGCGCGAAAGCGCGGCGCTCCCGGTGAGCGTTTCTACCGTGTACGGCGTGCCCTTCACCACGAACGCGCCGTTCGGCGACACGGGCATGACCGTCAGATACGCGTCGCAGGGGCTGACGAGCGCGTCCGCGTCCGCGCAGACCGGCCGCGCGCCGGGCTTCAGCCGGCGGGTGAAGAACGCGTTGAAGCTGTCAAAGTTCGCGTCCGCCACGTCCGAAAGCTCGATTCCGTTCGCCCGTATGAACGGCCGAATCAGCGCCTTGGACGCGCGCGTGTCCATAAACCAACCGGCGGCCCGGGAAAACCCGGGCCGCGCAAGAAATGCCGCGATCCCTCTGCCTACGCGAGTGCGGTAAAGCTTCTCGTACAAACGATGTTTCCTCCATAGCGAATCACAATCACGAACACCACAAAGCCCACAATCGCCAGCACCGCCAGCCCCTTCATGTAGGGCTTTTTCACGCGGAAGCGCGAAACGAACGCCATGCCCAGCAAAAGCAGGGTGATGGGGTAGATATACGTCCACTTCACGCGCGCGATTACGCCCACCATGATCACGATGGGCATGATCAGCGCCGAGGAGGTGACGGGCAGCCCCTCATAATAGATGCGCTTGCCCGCGTCCTCGCGCTCGCGGTTGATTTCCTGCACGTTGAAATACGCCAGCCGGATAACCGCCGCCAGCACATAGGCGATCATGCACACCACCGTGAACCAGTTCGTCGGGCCGATTGCCCAGCCGAGCATCGCCGGGAACACGCCGAAGCACACAAGGTCGCACAGGGAATCAATCTGCACGCCGAAGCGCTTCGCGTCGTCCGACCGCTTGCACATGCGCGCGATTGTGCCGTCAAACATGTCGCACAGACCGCAAACCAGAAGGCATAACACCGCCAGCTTCGGCTGCTTGTCCAGCGCCAGCACAATCCCGGTCATCGCCGACCCCAGCCCCAGATATGTAAGAATTACGGAGTAGTTATAAAATCCGATCAATGAAAATCTCCTCTCTTGTATACCGCAGGCCGCAGCAGGCCAGAAAACGACACAAATTTATAGGGATACCGCCACATTTCCATTTCCATTATACCACATGACCCTCCGCTTGGCAATATGCGGAAGCAGAATTCCCGCGGCGGCGGGAAAGCCGGAGGGCGGGCTACCGGAAGACCCCCGTCTCCACGCCCGCCATGCGCTTGGCAAATTCCTTTGGCGTGCAGCCGTACATGCGGTGAAAGACGGTGTAGAAATAGCTCAGGTTGTTGAAGCCGGAGGCGAAGCAGATTTCCGTGATGCTGTGCCTGCCGCTGACCAGCAGCTCCGTGGCGTAGGCCATGCGCAGGGTGTTGATGTACTCGGTGGGCGTCGTCTTCAGATACAGCCGGAACATGCGGTTGAGGTATTCCTGCGAATAGGGACAAAGCTCCAGCAGCCGTTCAAGCCCCGCGACGTAGTTTTCCCGAATGCGCATGCTCTCCTCCAGCTTGGCCAGCCACGGCGGAATCAGAAGCGCCGACGACGCCTTCCCGTTCCCCTCGCCGAGCAGCATTTCAAGAACGATCGGCAAAAACGCCCGAAACAGGCGCAGCCGTTCCGGCGAGTGGGTCAGCCGCAGCTGTTCCATCCGGTTCTCCAGCCATGTGAAGTCCGCGCCGTATACGGTTCTGTAGGGCGGAAGGATTTCGTTTCCGATTTCAAGCCCTAAGTAGCTGAGCGCGCTTTTGGTGATTTCCGGCGAAAAGCCCAGAGAGAACAGGCTGAAATCATAGTCGTTCTGCGGCAGGTAGTAATGCACGTCGTCGGGTCGGATGAAGCCCAGCGACCCCTTTTCGACGATTTGATGCCGCCCGTTGATGTTGTGCATCGCGCGCCCCTTGAACACGAAAAACAGCTCGTCGAACTCATGGCAGTGTATGGGATAGGTGTGATTATACACATAATCCTCCTTCACGACGCTCATGCCGTACAGCGCCGCGTCCTCCGCCAAGGGGATTCTTCTTACGTCCACATGCTCACATCCTTTGTATCAATATAGCATAATTTCGTAAAACCGGACGGCATTTCACGTGAAATATTTGCGCGCCGCTAAGTTTTCCAGCTTTTTCCCGCCGAATCGGCGGGCGGGAATGCGCGGGCAAAAGATGTGTCAATATAGTATAAGATATGTCAAAATAGTATAAGACAAAAGGGGTAAGTGTAATGTACACTTGTATGGCTGAAAGCGTCGCACAAGGTATCCGCTGCGATTTTTGTGCGGCATTTCCTATTTTTACCGTATGCATTTCAAAGCGCCTGTTTGGCGGCATATCCGCCTTGAGGGCGGGAGAAAGGGCAGGAGGACGCATGGACAGGATGCCAAAAAGCGCCACCTCGAAAAAGCGCAGGTTCGTCAACCCGGTTGCGGAGATATGGAGCAAAAAGTTCCTTTATCTGTTGGCGCTGCCGGCTATCGCCTACACGTTTATCTACGGCTACATGACGCTGCCGTATATCGTAATCGCCTTCCAGAAGTTCCACTACAAAACGGGCATGGCCAGTCCCTTCAGCGGGCTTCAGAATTTCGACTCGTTCTTCCGCTCGTCGTGGTCGTGGACGGTTACGCGCAACACGCTGGTGATCAACATCCTGTTTCTGGTGTTTGGCACGCTGTTTGCGATTCTGCTGGCGCTCATGCTCAACGAAATCCGCGGGAAGGCCTTCCTCAAGGTCACGCAGTCGGCGATGCTGTTCCCCTACTTCATCTCGTGGGTCATTGTGAGCTACATGCTGGAGGGCATCCTCGGCACGGAGAACGGCATGCTGAACCGCGTAATCGAGCGCATGGGCGGGCAGAAAATCAGCTTCTACGCCACGCCAAGCTACTGGTATCCGATTCTGATGATTCTGAATATCTGGAAATACGCCGGATACAATTCCATCATTTATCTGGCGGCGATTACGGGTATTGACGAATCGATCTACGAGGCGGCTGCCATTGACGGCGCGACGCGCTTCAAGCGCATCCGCTACATCACGATTCCGCTTCTGGTTCCCACCGTCAGCATCCTGACGCTCATGTCCATCGGCCGCATTTTCTACGGCGACTTCGGCATGATGTACGCGATTATTCGCGACAACTCCACCCTGATGCCCATCACGGAGGTCATCGACACCTACGTCTTCCGCACGTTCAAGAACACCGGAAACCCCTCCCTGACGATGGCGATCGGCCTGTATCAGTCGATTGTGGGCTTCATCCTCGTGTTCACCTCCAACAAACTCGTCCGCCGCTACTACCCCGAGGGCGCGCTGTTCTGACGCGCGCGCAATCGCTCAATGACAAGGAGGGCTTCGGCCATGGCCGCAAACAACGCTGTAACGTCTGCCGCGGATGAAGGCATCCACATGAAGATGACGCGCGGCGAGCGTGTCGGTTCGATCTTCATCCATCTGTTCATAATTCTGTTCGCTCTGATGTGCCTTTTGCCGTTTCTGATGGTCATCATCGTGTCGCTGACCGAGGAAAAGAGCATCACGCTCAACGGCTATTCCTTCTTCCCGCAGGAGTGGTCGTTCGCGGCCTATAAGATGATGTTCGGCAAAACCTCGGCCGTGCCGCGCTCCTATGAGGTTACGGGAACGGCGACAATCGTGGGCACGCTGATCGCCGTGCTGATTACCTACGGCGCGGGCTACACGCTGGCCAGCAAGCAGTGCCGCTACCGCAACGGCATGTCGCTGTACTTCTATTTCACGATGGTCTTCTCCGCCGGTCTCGTGCCGTGGTACATGGTTTCAAAGTCCATCGGAGCCTACAACAACCTGATGGCGCTGATCGTGCCCTCGCTGCTGTTTTCGCCGTTTAACATGTTTCTGGTGCGCAACTTCGTGGCGGGCATACCGGACGCGCTCAACGAATCGGCGCGCATTGACGGCGCGGGCGACGCGCGCATCGCCTTCCAGATTTACTTCCCGCTGTGCATGCCGGTGCTGGCCACGATCACGCTGTTCTACGCAATCGGCTACTGGAATAACTATTTCAACGCCGTCATGCTGATCACCGACCGCGATTTGTATCCCCTGCAGATGCTGCTGTTCCAGATTCAGTCGGAAATTCAGGCCATGACCAAGCTGCTCTCCGGCGCCGTGCGCACGAACCCGCCGAAGGAGGCCTTCAAGATGGCGACCTCCGTCGTCACGATGGGCCCGATCATTCTGCTGTATCCGTTCCTTCAGAAGTACTTCGTCAAGGGTCTGTCCATTGGCGCGGTGAAGGGCTGATTCTCGTTTCAACAGGCGAAAGCCTTGAAAAAAACCATCAATATCTAAGGAGGAAACCCAAACCATGAAGAAGCTTACCCTACTTTTGCTGGCGCTCGCTCTGGTTCTGTCCGTGACCCCGGTCGCGGCTCTGGCCGAGGCTGAAGCCGAGGTACACCCGATGCGCTACGTGCAGCCCGGCACGCTGCCCATCGACTACGAAACCGGCATCGCCGCGGTCAACGAGAAGCTGGCCGCCGACGGCGTGGACATCAAGGTCGAAATCATCCGCATCCCGTGGGGCGAGTACGACACCAAGCTCAACCTGATGCTCTCCACCGGCGAGGCCTTTGAGCTGCTGCATGTCATGCAGGACGTGAAGAACATGTCCGCGCTGGCCGCCATGGGCGCCATCGTGTCCGTCGATCCGTATCTGGACAAGTATCCGGAGCTGACCAACAAGTTCACCGAAACCGAGTGGCTGGGCGCCCTGTACAACGGCGAGCACTACGCCATTCCCTGCTCCTGGCGCTCCTTCGACAACCTCATGTCCTACATGAACGTTCGCGTGGACGTCATGAACGCCGTGGGCTATGACGAGTTCCCCTCCAACAGCGTGGACGACGTCATCGACCTGATGAAGAAGTCTCAGGAGTACATCCTGAACGAAACCGGCATCAAGGCCTACAACTGGTTCCATCAGAATCAGGATACGGCGCACTGGCTGCACCGCACCTATGATACCTATCCCTTCTACGTCGAGAACAGCCTTGGTCTGGTGCTCGCGCGTCAGGATGGCACGATCGATTCCTTCTATGAGTCCGAGGAATTCAAAAACGACTGCGAAACCTACTACGAGATGTATCAGGCCGGTCTGGTCAACCCCGACGTGCTGAACATCGACCACTCCGTGATGTATGACGACGCGAGTCTGGGCGCCTTCCTGCCCTCTCAGACCTTCGACCCCGCCACGGGCGTGACCATTCAGCAGAAGACCGGCATCAACACCACCGTTGAATGGGTCGAAATGAACCCCGAGAAGCCCGAGATGATCTGCACCTTCGTGCAGAACCTCAACGCCATCTCCGCTACCTCCGAGGACATGGAGAGCGGCCTGAAGTTCCTCAACTGGCTGTACGCCTCCAAGGAGAACCACGACCTGTTCCACTACGGCATTCAGGGCGTGCACTACAATCCCATCGGCGAAGACCGCATTGAGTACATCAAGGACGAAACCGACAACACCCTCTACAGCATGGATACCTGGATGTCCGGCTATCTGCCCTACATGCGCTTCTCGTCTGACGCTCCGGACTCCCAGATCGACTACATGACCTACAAGGCGGAGAACGCCGTCGTGTCCCCGATGGCCGGCTTCATCTTTGACGCCAGCAAGGTGCAGACCGAGCTCAGCAACCTGCAGACCGAGATTATCGCCTCCATCTATCCCATCAAGGTCGGCATGGTCTCCTATGAGGACAACATCGATCAGGCCATCGCCAACCTGAAGGCCGCGGGTCTGGACGCCTACCTCGAGGAGTATCGCACCCAGTTTGCCGCCTATCTGGAGGCCAATCCGTGGGCGCTCGAAAGCGCGAACTAAGCCCATCGACCCTGAAAACCAATACCCCGGATGAGCCCTGAATAAGGCGCCCATCCGGCCTGAACCGAATCGCGCGGCATGCGTTGAACGCACGCCGCGCGATTTTTTGCGCCCTTCCAAAGAAAATACGCGCGCGTTCCGCCGCATAAAAAACACAAATCGCCCTTGCGGACACGCCCGATGCAATGGTATAATCGATGCGTAAGCCAAGTGCGCGGGAGGCAGGTATTCATGAGAGTCGTTGTGGGCATGTCCGGCGGCGTGGATTCGTCGGTGGCGGCGTATCTTCTGAAAAAGCAGGGTTGCGACGTGGTGGGCGTGTTCATGAACAACTGGGAGGAAGAGGACGAGGGCGGCGTATGCACCGCCGAGCGCGACTGGTCGGACGTGCGCGACGTGTGCGACACAATCGGCATTCCGTATTACGGCGTAAACTTCGCCAAGGAATACATGGAGCGCGTGTTCTCTCACTTTCTGGATGAATACCGCCGCGGGCGCACGCCTAACCCGGACGTGATGTGCAACCGCGAAATCAAGTTCGCGCCGCTTCTGAACCTCGCGCTGTCGCTGGACGCGGAAAAGCTGGCCACGGGACACTTCGCGGGCGTGGAAAAGCGCGCGGACGGCCGGTATCACCTGCTTCGCGCGAAGGACGAAAACAAGGATCAGACCTATTTTCTTTCCACGATTACGCAGGAGCAGCTCTCCCGCGCGATGTTCCCGGTGACGAACCTTACCAAGCAGGAGATTCGCGCCCTCGCGCGCGAGGCCGGGATTCCGGTGAGCGAAAAAAAGGACTCCACCGGCGTATGCTTTATCGGCGAGCGCAATTTCAAGCGCTTCCTGTCCGAATACCTGCCCGCGCAGCCCGGCGACATCGTAACGCCCGAGGGTGAGGTCGTGGGCCGGCACGACGGGCTGATGTACTACACCCTCGGCCAGCGCCGCGGCCTTGGCATCGGCGGGCGCGGCACGTGCGAGCGCTGGTTCGTCGTGGACAAGGATCTCAAGAGCAACCGCCTGATCGTTCAGCAGGGCGCGGACAGCCCGCTTCTGTACTCTATGGGCTGCCTTGCCGAAGCCGCCAGCTGGATTGCGGGCGCGCCGCCGGCCGCGGACGGGCAGACGTTCGAGTGCATGGCGCGCTTCCGCCACCGCCAGCCCCTCACGCCGGTTCGCATCATGCCGAGGGGCACGGATGTGGAAATGGAATTTCTGACCGCCCAGCGCGCCATCACGCCGGGGCAGACCGTCGCCTTCTATCTGGAGGACGAGTGTCTGGGCGGCGCGGTCATTCAGCGCACATACAGAAAAAACGCGTAACAAGGAGGATTCTTCCCCATGAAAAAGCTGCTTGCCCTCGTTCTTTCCCTCTTGCTTCTGCTTTCCGCCGCGGCGGAAGGCACTCCCTCCGAGTCGGTCGACTCGCTGAAGGCGGAAAACGCCCGGCTGCGCGCGGAGCTTGAAGCGCTTCAGGCGCGGCTCGATTTGTACCGCGACCCCTCCGTGGTCGCCATCTTCGACGGCGGCTGCATCACCTTCGACGAGGCCTACGACGAATATCAGTACCTCGTCGAGCTGTACGCCATGTTCTATGGCGAGGATCTGAACGAGCTGGCCGACGAGGCGCGCGAGGTGCAGCTGGAGCTGCTTGAGCAGCTGGTGGCCGAAAAGCTCGTGGACGTGCATCTGGAGGCGGACGGCGTTCAGCTGCTCACGGATGAGGAAACCGCCGCCCTGCGCGCGCAGGCCGCCGAGGCCTACGAGGTACATTCGTCGCAGGAGCCGGACGACGACACCACCCTTGAGGCGTTTACCGAGGCCTATCTGAACGAGGCTCTGAGCAGCGCCGCCCTCGAATACGTCGCCGGCGACGTGACTGTGACCGACGAGGAGCTTCGCGCGCTCTACGAGGAATCACTGGCGAACGACAAGGAATACTATGAGGCGTACCCGCAGGATTACGGCTTCGAGGCGCTGTACGGCGATTCCCCGCTCACGTGGATTCCGGAGGGCTACCGCCGCGTGCGCCTTCTGCTCGTGCCCTTTGACGACGACCTTGCCGCGCAATACGACGAATATTTGGTTGCCGAATACGACGCGCTGGACGACGCCGCCATTGCCGCCGCGCAGAAGGGCAAGGAGGACGTGCTCGCCCTCCTGAAGCCGCAGGCCGAGGCCGTAAAGGCGCGCCTCGACGCGGGCGAGACCTTCGAAGCCCTGCTCGCCGAATATTCCTCCGGCGCGGAGCAGATGGGCGAAACGGGCTCAGCAGACGGCTTCGCGCTCTCCGCCGACTCTCTCTACTTCTCCGATTCAATCGAAGCCGCCGCCATGGCGCTGAAATCCCCCGGCGACGTCTCGGACGCGGTTCCCTGCGACTGGGGCTACGTGTTCATCGAATATATGAACGACATTCCCTCCGGCGCCGTCGCCTTCGAGACGATTCGCGACGCGCTCGCCGAAAGCGCCCGCACCGACGCGCTCTATCGCCAGTACGACGAAACCCTCTCCAAATGGCTGGAGGCCGCCAACCCGGAATACTTCCCCGACCGCATGAACTGACGTCTCCAAAATAGAAACCCACGGCGCTCCAATCGTCCGTTTTCCAAGACGATCGGAGCGCCTTTCGATTGCCAGAAAACAGGCAGCGTCCCGATCCTCTCAAGCGATTCATCGGAACGCCGCCCTCAAAAGAAACGCGAAAAAAACGCGGCAAACGAACCTCCTTGCACCTTGAGGGGGTGCAGGGGGAGCGACGCTCCCCCGCCCTCTCCGGGTCAGGCGCCGGGCAAACGCCAGATTTTCTGCATGATCACGCCCTCGCCGCCGAGGTTTTCATAGAACACGGTCAGCATGCGTCCGTCGGGCAGCTCGACGCTGGCGGGGTAGCCGAGGTCGCTGCTTTGGGCGGATGCGTCGAGTATGTAGTCGGTATCCCATGCTTTCCCGCCGTCCCATGAGAGCATCGCGCGGATGCCGTAGGGCTTTGTGCGGTAGCCGTACACGGAGACGAGCGCTCCGGAGGAATGCAGGCACAGGTGCGCGGGCGAGCCGCCGCGGCGGGACAGCAGGCGGTGAGGCTTGGTGAACGTGCGCCCGCCGTCAAGGGATTCGGACTGGTACACGGTAAACACCGGCTCCGAAATGCCGGAGCGCTGCACGCGGATATGCACGAGTATGCGCCCATCCGGAAGCTGCACGGCGTGCGGCTCGCAGCTTAGCAGAAGGCCGTCCTTTTCGTCCACGATGTTTTCAATCGAGGAAACCACTTCAAATTCATCGTTTTCGTTCAGCCGGCACGCCTGTATGAACGGCGTTTCTCCATCGTCGAACGCGTCGTCCGCCGAGAAGCGCCGCCCCACGTACAGGAGGGAGCCGTCGTTCAGGCGGCAGGGGCCGTGCGGCGCGGTAACCGGCGCGCGGCGCAGCTTTCCGAACGTATAGCCGCCGTCCTCGCTGATTTTATAGGTGGAGCCGAGGAAGCGTTCCTCGTCGCCGCGCGTTTCGATTTCGTCCAGATACGCCTCGACGAAGCGCCGTCTGGGGCTTTCCGTCCAGTCGTGCCCGTCGACCGGCGCGTGGTTCCAGATTCGCTGCTGCCGGATTGTGTTGTTAAACGACGTCAGAATCACGCGCCCGTTCCCGAACGCGGCAATGCCCGCGTCGCGGTCGTCCAGCGGCGTGTCGATGACCGGCGCGGGCCGCGTCCACGTCGCGCCCTCGTCCCGGCTGTAGCAGATAACCGCCTTGCCGAAGGGGCAGATGTGCGCCAGCCGGAAGCCGGACGCGGTCATGGCCAGTGTGCCGTCCGGCAGATACGCCACCGTCGGCCACGCGAAATAGCGGAACGCGCTGTCCGGGTTCGCGCAGATGATGCGCTTTTCACTCGAATTCAAGAGCTTCATTGATTCGTCCTCCTATCTTCCCCGCGGCAGATACGCGGCGGGCGCGAATGTCTTCTGACGCAATCCGCTTTACAGCGACACCGGCTTTCCGCGGTACGTTACGCATTAGGGCGAAGCTTCGTCCACCGTCACGAGGGGATTGGCGGCGAAGAAGTCCGGCGAAATTTCGTCCTTGCACGGCGCGTTCATGCCGACGCGGGCTTTCCGCGGTACGTCACGCGGTAGGGCGAAGCTTCGTCCACCGTCACGAGAGGATTCGCGGCGAAGAAGTCCAGCAGAATTTCGCTCATCTCGGTAAGGATTTCCCGCTCGTGCGGGCAGTCGCGCAGTGCGTCGTAGCCGCCCACACCGGTGGCGCGGTAGTTGTTCACGCACATGGTAAGCGTGTCATCCGGCTTCACGGGCTGTCCGTTTCGGGTCAGCTCTACCACGCGGCTGCCGGCGGGCTGGGAAAGCTCAAAGCGATATTCCACGCCGGAATAGTAGTCGAAATTGTAGTGCGACACCTTGGGCTTCATGAATTTCTCGGAGACCGTCACACGCCCGTCTTCGCCCATCTCAAAGTAGGACGCGCAGTTTTCCATGGCCTCCTTCAGCTGCGCGCCGGTCACGCGCAAAAGCACCAGCGTGTTGGGGTACACATAGGTGGAAACCACGTCGCGCACGGTCACGTTTTCGGCGAAGCCGCGCACCTCGTTGGCAAGGCTGGTGCAGCTCACGTCGCAGCCGGAGACCCGCGTCTGCACGCGGTTGAACAGGTTGGCAATCGGCGAGCCGTGCAGCGCCATAAGGAGCGGCGCCTCGGGCGCGAGCGGCCGGTTCAGGCGGGAAACGGGCGTATCCAGCCACGCCTCCACCTCGTTTTCCAGCGCGGACAGCGCCGCGGACGGCGTTCCCTCGCCCTCGGCGGGAACCAGACGCGACGAAATCTCTCCGTCCTCCCACACGACTTCGGCATAGCACGGCGCGTTCGCGGGCGTTTGCACGATGTGGGAGCGCGCCCATTTCGCCGACGGAATCGCCAGATGCTGATGCCCCGTGAGCAGGATGTCGAACGGGCAGGTTTCGGCGATCTTGCACGCGAGGTTTTCGCCGCTGTCCGAATACACCCTTCCCGTTTCCAGATCCTTCTCCACGCCGCCGTGATACACGCACACCGTCACGTCGCATGTCCCGCGAAGCGATTCATACGCCCGCTGCACCGCCGAAAGCGTGTCGTTCACGCGCAGCTTCGCAAGGTTCGCGGGCTTTTCCCAGCGGTTCACCCAGTCCGTCACCGCGCCCACGATTCCCACGCGCAGTCCGTTCGGCAGCGTGCGCACGTCGGTCTTAAAAAGCGGCATTTCCCCGCCCAAGTCCTCCACGTTCGCCGCCAGCGCCCTCGCGTTCAGCGCGTTCAGATAGCCGGAAAGCACATCATAGCCATAGTTGAAATCGTGGTTGCCCACGGTCACATAATCGTAGCCCGCGTCGTTCATTGCCTGCGCGAGCAGACCAGCGCGGCCGTGATGCGCGGCGTAATAGGCGAGGGGCGAGCCCTGCAGCGTGTCGCCGCCGTCGATCGTGAGCGTGTTTTCGTCGCGCGCGGCGCGGAACATCCCTGCCAGCGCGTTCACGCCCATCGGCCTATAGCCGGCGTGAATGTAGTCCGTGGGAAAGAAATAGCCGTGCAGGTCGGAGGTAAACAGAATCTTCAGCCTCATTTGTTCGCTTCTCCCTCGCGCATGCCGCTTCGCTTTTCCATGCGCCTTCCTGTATCATTGTAAAGCGCCCGCGCCGAAAAGTCAACCGGCGCCGGAAAAAACGCGCCCTCCGGCAAAAAACCTCTTCCATTCGGTATAAGCTGGCCGCGTTGGGAAACAATACCGTTAGCCGGATGACACGGCGGAAAAGGAGTGAATCTGAATGCTGGACAACACATCTCTGGTTATCACCATCATCGGCGCAATCAACTGGCTGCTGGTCGGCCTGTTCCGCTTTGACCTCGTCGCCTACATCTGCGGCGGACAGGCGTCCACCCTCTCCCGCGTCGTCTACACCATCGTGGGTATCGCGGGTCTGTGGTGCATCTCCCTCCTGTTCAAGGAGAAAATCCCCGCGAACGATTTTCACAGAGACTGATAACCCATGAACTGGAAAACCGCGCAATGGAGGAAATCGTTCCTTCATCGCGCGGTTTCTTCAGAATCCGTTATTCCTTCTTCGCGCCGCTGACGATGGCGCAGTACGCGCCGGAGGTGAGCTTATACACCAGCGCGTACATCAGCGCGAAGACGAGGAAGCTCAGAAGCGTCGTGGCGGCAAACAGGGGCACGTTGTTGAGGTTGAACAACTGCAAGAGCTTTAAAAGCATCGGGAACGCGAAGCACAGGTGGCACAGCGCGCCCAGAAGCGGCAGGAAGAACACCGTCAGAAGCTGCGAGTTGATGGAGCGGCGAATCTCGCGCTTCGTCATGCCCACCTTCTGCATGATCTCAAACCGCGCCTGATCCTCATAGCCCTCCGAAATCTGCTTATAGTAGATAATCAGCACCGCGGCGCACACGAACACCACGCTCAGTATGCCGCCCAGAAACAGCAGGCTGCCATAGAGGTTATAGAAATCCGCGGCCTTCACGCTGCGGCTCGCGCAGCTCACCCACTGCACAAACGAGCCTTCGCCCGTGAAGCTGCCGTCCTCCACCAGCCACCTTGCAAGGCGATCGTCCGAAACATACGTATCCCTGCCGTCCACAAGGTCGATGCCCATGCGCCACCGGGCCTGCGCCGTTTCCCCCTCCAGATCATCAAGCATCGCGCTGAGCCTTTCGATCACGGCGTTCAGGTCGCTTACCACCGCGTAGATCGACGGGGAGGCGTCCGAGGCGGCCTGTCTGCTGAGGGCCTGAAGCTCCGGCCGCCCGACGACGCGAAATTCAAGCTCGTCCTCCACCGCCAGAGTATCCCATTCGTAGGCGCCGCGAGGGAGGATGCACACCAGCGCCTCGTCGGGCGCGAGCGCTGCCGCTTCGCCGGACAGGCGGTTATAGTCGTTCACGTCCAGAAAATACAGACGCTGCCAGCGATTCAGGCTCGCCGTCCCGCTCGTTTGGCGCGTCAGAAGCCCGCCCTCCTTCAGAATGCCCGTCAGGCTCGCCTCGCGGAAGCAGAGCACCGTTTCCGGCTTCAGCCCCTCCGCGGTCAGCGCGTCCGTCAGGGCGTCGATCAGCCTTTGCGTGCCTTCGTCGGTGAAGTCCTCCGCGCCGGATGGATAGGCGGTCACGTTCAGGTCGTAGGGATACTGGGTGTTCAGGGAATCCTCCACGCCGCAGTACAGGCTCACGGTGGTGGAGATCATCACCAGCACCATCGTCGCCAGAATGCAGATGGACGCGAGCCCCGCGCCGTTGCGCTTCATGCGATACGCCATCGACGACACGGACACGAAGTGGCGCGCCTGATAATAGTAGCCCTTCCGCTTCTGAAGAAAGCGCAGAAGCACCACGGAGAAGGACACGAACACCATGTACGTTCCAATGATGACCAGTATGACGGCCACGAAGAACCGCTCAAGCGCGGACATCGGGTCGCCCACATACACGGCCAGCGCGTAGCCCGCGCCCAGCACAAGAAGCCCCAGAAGCCCCAGCGCCCAGTTCGCGCGCGGCGGTTTTTCGCCCACGCTTTCGCTCTTTAAAAGGCTCAGCGCGTCCAGCGAGCGCACCTGCCACAGCGATTTCAGAAACAGAAGCGCGAAGATCACCAGAAACACGCACAGCGTGAACGCCGCGGCGGGTGCGGAGAGCGTGAGGGAATAGGTGGTGCTGCCGCGCAGGATGTACAGCAGAATCAGCTCGGCCAGCTTGGAAAGCGCCGCCCCGGCAAACAGCCCGAGGGCGAGGGAAATTCCCAGCGCGAACAGCGTTTCCCACAGAAGAATGCGCCCGAGGTTGCGCCGGGACATGCCTAAAATGCTGTAAAGGCCGAACTCCTTTTTGCGGCGGCGCATCAGAAACGAGTTGGTGTAAAACAGGAAAATCAGCGCGAAAATCGCGACGACGAAGCTTCCGAAGGACAGCATGGCGGTGATTGTCTCGGCGCCGCGCATGGCCCGCACGGCCTCGGAATCCTGCAAAAAGCGGGTGATGTACTCCATCATCACCATGCCGACGCAGGTAAGCAGGTAGGGCAGGTACAGCCTGCGGTTCTTGCGGATGCCCGTCCACGCAAGGCGCGGATAAAAAAGCAGCTTCACGCGCGCTCACCGCCCGTCGTAAGCATCGTCAGCGCGTCGGTGATCTTCTGATACAGCTCGTCGTCCGTCGCGCCGCCGCGGTAGATCTGGTGGAACACCTCGCCGTCGCGAATGAACAGGATGCGCCCGGCGCGGCTGGCGGCCTTCACGGAGTGCGTGACCATTAAAATCGTCTGCCCGTTTTCGTTGATGGCGGCGAACAGGCGCAGAAGCTCGTCCGTGGCGCGGGAATCCAGCGCGCCGGTGGGCTCGTCGGCGAGAATCAGCCGCGGATGGGTGATCAGCGCGCGGGCGACGGCGGCGCGCTGCTTCTGCCCGCCGGACACCTCATAAGGGTACTTTGACAGAATGTCCGCGATGCCCAGCTGCGCCGCGATGGGCAGAAGACGGCTGCGCATCTCCCAGTGCGGCTTCCCGGCCAGCACCAGCGGCAGGAAGATGTTGTCCTCCAGCGTGAACGTGTCCAGCAAATTGAACTCCTGAAACACAAACCCAAGATGGTCGCGGCGATAGGCCGACACCGAAGCCTCGCGCAGGCGGGCAAAATCCTGCCCGTCCAGCACAACCGTTCCGGCGGTGGGTCTGTCCAGCGCCGCTAAAATGTTCAGGAGCGTCGTCTTGCCCGACCCGCTTTCGCCCATGATGGCGACGTATTCGCCCTCCTCCACGGTGAAATTCACATTCCTCAGCGCCTCAACCTTGTTCGTGCCCAGACGCGAGGTGTACACCTTTCGAAGCCCCGTTACCTCCAGCATGCTCATATGGATGCGTTCCTCCGTTCTTTCGAATTGACGCATACAGGATACCACGCGCCGCCCCGTCCTTCCATCGATTCGTCTTACATCTTGCCGCCCAAATCGAACAGTTTTGTAAGAAGTGCGCCGTTTCCGGGAACATTATAGCAAAGCGCGTATGCGCGCGCAACGCAAAATCCTTTTGCGCGCGCGGCAAAACGGGGCGCTTCATATTAAGTTGTCGCGAGACGGCGCGGTTTTCTTGACTTTCGTGGCAAAAACGTGTAAAATTGTTCTGTTAATCTGCCTACCTGTAGGCAGCTGGAACAGAACAGACGGCGAAGCCGCATCCAAAATGAAAAACAGAAAGGGGTTCGATCAGGTTCATGAGTCCAATCATTGCGATTATCGTCGCACTGATTGCGTTGGCCGCAGGAGGATTTGGCGGGTATCTATATCGGAAAAACGTGATGGAAAAGAAAATCGGCCGCACGGAGGAGTTCGCAAAGAACCTTCTGGACGAGGCCACGCGCAAAGCCGAGGATAAAAAGAAGGAAGCCATACTCTCCGCAAAGGAAGAAATCATCAGCCTTAAGTCCGATCTGGACAAAGAGGTACGCGACCGCCGCAGCGAGGTTTCGCGGCAGGAGCGCAGGGTGAACCAGCGTGAAGAAGCGCTCGATAAGAAATATGACAACGTAGAAGCCCGCGAGGAGGCTCTCAATCAAAAGTACAAGGAAGCGGAGCGCCTTGAAAACGAAGCGCAGGCGCTTCACGATCAGCAGCAGGGCGAGCTGGAGCGAATCTCCAACATGACCATGGAGGAAGCCCGGCAGATCCTGATGAACCGCATTCAGAAGGACGCGTTCCACGACGCCGCCATCATGGTGCGCGACATCGAATCCCGCGCCAAGGAAGAGGCGGACAAGAAGGCGCGCAACATCATCTCCCTTGCCATTCAGAAGTGCGCCGCCGACCACGTGGCGGAGACCACCGTGTCCGTTGTGGCGCTGCCCAACGACGACATGAAGGGCCGCATCATCGGCCGCGAGGGGCGCAACATCCGAACCCTTGAGACGGCGACCGGCGTGGATCTGATCATCGACGACACGCCCGAGGCCGTCATCATCTCCGGCTTCGATCCCGTTCGCAGGGAAATCGCGCGAATCGCCCTTGAGAAGCTGATTATGGACGGCCGCATTCATCCCGCCCGCATTGAGGAAATGGTGGAAAAGGCCAAGCGCGAGGTGGAAACCCAGATTCGCGAGGCCGGCGAAGCCGCCGTGTTCGATACCAACCAGCATTCCATTCACCACGAGCTCGTGCGCCTGCTGGGCCGCATGAAGTACCGCACAAGCTACGGCCAGAACGTGCTGAAGCATTCCATCGAGGTGTCCAACCTCGCCGGCGTTATGGCCGCGGAGTTGGGCGCGGACGTTCAGCTCGCCAAGCGCGGCGGCCTTCTGCACGACATCGGCAAGGCCATCGACCACGAGGTCGAGGGCACGCACGTGACCATCGGCGCGGAGCTGGCCAGAAAGTATCACGAATCCGAGGCCGTAGTCAACTGCATCATGGCGCACCACAACGACGTGGAGCCCCAGAGCGTGGAGGCCGTGCTGGTTCAGGCGGCCGACGCAATCTCCGCCGCCCGTCCGGGCGCCCGGCGCGAGTCGCTTGAGAATTACATCAAGCGCCTTGAGAAGCTGGAGGAGATCGCCAATTCGTTCGAGGGCGTTGAGAAGTCCTACGCCATCCAGTCCGGCCGCGAGGTTCGCATCATCGTCAAGCCGGAGGACGTCAACGACGCCGGCACGCTGGTGCTTGCCAAGGAAATCTGCAAGCGCATCGAGGCCGAGATGGAGTACCCGGGACAGATCAAGGTCAACGTCATCCGCGAAACCCGCGCCATCGAAATGGCGAAATAACAGCCAACCAGAGCGCCCGCCGCAGGGACGCAGAAGTCCGCGGCGGGCGCGGTTTATTTTGGAACCGGCGGCTGCCGGACGGTTTTATAATAGAACAGTCCCACCAGATCGGCCAGCGCCCAGCCGATGGGAACCGACCACCAGATTCCGACTACGCCGACGGCGGGAATGGCAGAGAGAAGATAGGCCAGCGCGACGCGCGTGCCCAGCGACACGACGGTGAGCACGACGCTCATGCCCGGCCTTCCCAGCGCGCGGTACAGGCCGTAGAGCAGGAACAGGCAGCCGATGCCGCAGTAGAACGCGCCCTCGATGCGCAGATACCGCACGCCCTCCCGAATGGTATCGGCCTCGCCCGCGTCCACGAAAAGCGCCATAAGCGGCGCGGCGAGGGCGAAGACGAGCGCGGACAGGATCACGCAGAAAACCATCGAAATGCACACGGCGCTTTTCAGCCCGCGGCGAATCCGATCTGCCTGCCGCGCGCCGTAGTTCTGCGCAATGAAGGTGGAAAACGCGTTGCCGAAGTCCTGCACCGGCATATAGGCGAACGCGTCGATCTTCACGGCGGCGGCGAAGGCGGCCATTACGACTGTGCCGAAGCGGTTCACAAGCCCCTGCACCATCAGGATGCCGAGGTTCATGACCGATTGCTGAACGCAGGTCAGCGTGGAGAAGGACAGAATCTCGCGCACGCGCGCACGCCGCAGGCATCGAAGCCCTCCGATCGCGCGCACCTGCGGAAAGCGCGAAAGCGTGTACGCGGCGATTCCGATTCCCGAAAGGTACTGGGCGATCACCGTCGCCTCCGCAGCTCCGGCCACGCCCCTTTGCAGGTCAAGGACAAACCAGAGGTCAAGCGCGATGTTCAGCGCGGCGGAAACCGCTAAAAACGCCAGCGGCACGACGGAATTGCCGATGGCTCTTAAAAACGAAGCGAAATAGTTGTACAGGAAGACGGCGGGAATCCCCATGAAAATCACAAACAGGTACGCCCGCATGTCGCCCCACACTTCCGCGGGCACGCGCAGGAACGCGCGCAGCACGTCCAGACAGGCAAACGCCAGAGCGGTCAGCACCGCGGTCACGAGCGCGATAAACAGAAAGGACGCGCAGAGGCTTTCGCGAAGCGCGTTCTCGTCCCGCTGCCCGAAGCGCATGGAAAACAGCGCGCCGCTTCCCATGCAAAGCCCCAGAAGAATGGAAGTCAGAAAGGTCATCAGCGTGAAGGATGAGCCGACGGCCGCCAGCGCGTTCCGCCCGAGAACCTTCCCGACGATCAGCGTGTCGGCAATGTTATAGCATTGCTGAAGCAAATCTCCTAAAATCATGGGAATGGCAAACAGCAGCATGGACCTGACAACGGGGCCCTTGGTTAAATCCCGATTCATAGCTTCCTCCAAAACGCAATTTATAAATTACGATTCGGAAGCATTATAGCATTTTCGCCCCATCAAGTCAAGAAGGCGTTTACTTTTTGAAGGAGACGTGGTAGTATAACGGTAGAAACTCACGCTGCGGGGGGGATTTCGATGTATTTGGACGGGCTGGATGAATTAGACCGGAAAATCGTGCGGCTGCTGATTGAAAACGCGCGCGCTTCGTATTCCGAGCTTGGCGAAAAAATCGGCATATCGAGGGTGGCGGTGAAGGCGCGGATACAGGCGCTGGAGCAGAGGGGAATTATCGAGGAATATACGACCGTGATCAACCCACAGAGGATCAGCGGCGCGGCGTCCTGCTATTTTGAAATTGAAACCGCGCCCAGCTGCCTGCCGCGGGTCATAGACATTCTGAATCAGAACGACACGGTCACGCAGATTTACCGCGTGACCGGGAAGGACAAGCTGCACGTTCACGCCGTCGCCGCGTCGGGCGGGGAAATGGAAGCGTTTCTGCATGCGGTCATTGACACGCTGCCCGGCGTGGTCAGCTGCAGCTGCAACATGATTCTGTCGCGCATCAAGGATATAAAGGGACTGCGGCTGTAAGGGTGCATCCAATCCCATAGATTCGGCGAGCCGGCCCTCCGGTTGGGAAGGTCGGCTCGCCTGCGTTCCTTTGGCCCTGTTATTCGTTTTTGTACTTGCGCGACAGGATGGCCTCATAGGTCTTCTCGTCGATGTCGTCGTAGGTGTTGTCCTCCTTGCGGATGGACTTGAGCTCGTTCTTCACATTCGCGTTATAGTAGTCTTGGAAGATCGCGACCGCCTCGAGGATTTCGTCCGTCAGCGTGTCGGATTCCGCCAGCGACTTATCCAGCCAGCCGGTCTCCACCAGCGCGGCGCAGAACTTCTTCACGCTCTTCGAATCCTTCATCCACTCCGTATTATACGGCGTGGGCTCGGGCTTCGGCGTATCGATCGACGCAGGCTCGGAACCGTCCGCAGGCTCGGAGCCGTCCGCAGGCTCGGAGCCGTCCGCGGGCTCGGA
>CAVERI010000052.1:0-19417 GCA_963618055.1 bacterium
GCTTTTTCAGGCGCGGTCAACGCCCTCACGCGCGCGTGACGTTCTTAATCCACTTATCCCCGCGCAGGCGGAGGAAGGCAATGAGCCACTTGAAGCACTGGTCGATGCGGGTCATGAGGAACACGACGGGCAGCGGCCAGTTGAAGCGCACGGCGATCAGCATGGCGGGCAGCACGACGAGCCAGCCGCAGATCATGTCCACCGTGGCGACGAAGCGGCTGTCGCCCGCGCCGCGGTTGATGCCCACGAAGCAGGACGCGTGGTAGCTGGTGCCAATCAGCGTGACCGCGCCGATGGCGATCATCTGCGTGGCGAGAGAGAACACCTGCGGATCCTGCGCGGAGCCGTACAGGCGGGTAAACGGCGCGCGCAGCAGGTACACCACCGCCGCCATGCACACGCCGATCAGCGCGAACATCACCTGAATCGTGCGCGAGTATTCCCGCGCGGTGTCGTAATCGCCGCGGCCGACGGCCTTGCCCACCATCACGCACGCGCCGCCCGCGAGGGCGAAGGTGAACATCGTGCCCAGATTCATCATGGCGCTGGTAATGGCGTTCGCAGCGATAAAGTACGTCGTCAGCCGCCCGATAATCGCGGCCTTCAGAAGCCCGATGAACGACCATTGCATGTCGGTCAGTCCCACCGGCAGGCCGTAGCGGGCGTAGTCGCGCGCCAGCGCGCGGTCAAAGGTGAAAAAGTCGCGCGGGCGCACGTCCACAACCTTCTGAACCCGAAAGGTGTAGAAGCCCACAATCAGCATTTCGATCACGCGGGTCAGAACCGTCGCCAGCGCCGCGCCCTCTACGCCCATCGCCGGAAGGCCGAGCTTTCCGAAGATCAGCACGTAGTTGAGCGAAATGTTCATGAACAGCGACGCGACGGACACATACAGCGTCACCCGCACAACCTCCACCGAGCGCAGCATGCCGGTGAGCGAGTTGGTGACGGCGTAGGGAATCCAGCTGAAGCACACAATGGCGAAGTAGGCCAGCGCCAGCCGCGTGGCCTCGGCGGCGCTTTCGTCCCCGGCGCGCAGCACCAGACGGATGACCGGCTCCGGGAACAGCCGCGCCGCCAGCACGAACAGAAGCGTGACCGCCATCGATATGGCGAACACGATGGAGAAAAGCCGCCTGATGCGCGGCATGTCCTTCTTGCCCCAGTACTGGGAAATCAGAACGCTCGAGCCGCTGACCAGTCCCAGAAGCGTCGCCGTGAAAAACGCCGTGAGCGCGTTCACCTGCGAAACCGCCGCCTGCGCGATCTTGCCGTAGCCCTCCATTGCGCCGTTTGTGATGCCGGACACCATGATGTCGTCGGCCACCACCACCAGAAAGCTCACCAGAGAGGAAAACGCCGTGGGCAGGGAAATGCGAAGAATCGTCCGGTAGAAGCTCTTATCGCGCACCAGATGCATCATTCCAACCACCTTTGTGTAAAATTTTCCATCCATATTATAACACGCCTGTCAATCGTTTTCGCGGCTTGACAAAGGCGCGCCTGCCGTCTATAATTAAGAAACATACGATGCGCAACGAATGATTTTTAAAAGGAGGGAGACCATGCCCCCGAAATTTCGATTCACCCGCGAGGAAATCGTAAACGCCGCGCTGGCGCTGACCGAGGAGGGCGGGCCGAGCGCCGTCACGGCGCGGGCGCTGGCGGCGAGGCTGGGCTCGTCGGCCAAGCCGATTTTCGGCCTGTTTGAAAGCATGGAGGCGCTTCAGCGCGCGGTGCTGGCGGCGGCCTTTGAAAAATACGAGCGCTTCCTCGCCGCGGAAATGGCGCGGGGCGAATACAAGCCCTACAAGGCCAGCGGCATGGCGTATATTCACTTTGCCCGGGACGAAAGGGAGCTTTTCAAGCTCCTGTTCATGCGCGAACGCTCCCGCGAGGAGCAGCGGGACACCCCGCACGAGGACGTAAAGCCGCTGCTTCGGCTGATATGCCAAAACACCGGCATGACCGAGGCGGAGGCCGCGCGGTTCCACACCGAAATGTGGCTGCTTGTGCACGGCATTGCCACGATGATCGCAACGTCGTTTTTAGACTGGAGCGACGAGGACATCAGCCGCGCGCTGACCGACGTGTACGAGGGAATGACCCGACGCGGGGTCAGAAAGGAAGGGGAAGAATGACCGCACCCGCCATTGAAGCAAACGGCCTTACCAAGCGCTACGGCGCGCTTACCGCCGTGGATCACCTGAGCCTGCGCGTGGAAAAGGGCGAGCTTTTCGCGCTTCTGGGCGTGAACGGCGCCGGAAAGACCACCACAATCCGCATGCTGTGCTGTCTTACCAAGCCCACGGAGGGCGACGCGCGGCTCTGCGGCGCGAGCGTCGTGCGCGAGCCCATGCGCGTGAAGCAAAAAATCGGCGTGTCCCCGCAGGCAACCGCCGTCGCCGCCAACCTGACGGCGGAGGAAAACCTGCGCCTGATGTGCGGCATGCACGGCCTTTCCAAGGCGGAGACCGACGAAAGGGTGCGCGCGCTTTCAGAGCGCTTCCATTTAAGCGAGGTGCTTTCCCGCCGCGCCGGAGGGCTGTCGGGCGGCTGGCAGCGCCGGCTCAGCCTTGCCATGGCGCTGGTGAGCGACCCCGAAATTCTGTTCCTCGACGAGCCCACGCTGGGGCTGGACGTGATCGCCCGAAGCGAGCTGTGGGACGAGATTCGCGGCATGAAGGGGCGCGCCGCCATCATCCTGACCACACACTATATGGAGGAGGCCGAGGCGCTCGCCGACCGCGTGGGCGTGATGAGGGACGGCCGCCTGCTGGCGCTGGGCACGCCCGACGCGCTGAAGGCGCAGACCGGACAGGAAAAATTCGAGGACGCGTTTCTCGCCCTCGTAAAGGGGGCGGCGAAATGAGAATGCTGTCCTTCGCCCGGCGCACGGCAAAGGAGATCCTGCGCGACCCGCTGAACCTTGCCTTCGGCCTTGGCTTCCCCGTGGCGCTGCTTCTGCTGATGAGCGCCATTCAGGCCAACGTACCCGTGCCGATTTTCGAAATTCAGCGACTCGCGCCCGGCATTTCGGTGTTCGGCCTGTCGTTCATGACGCTGTTCTCCGCCACCCTCGTGGCGCGCGACCGCGAAACCGCGTTCCTCGAGCGCCTGTACACCACACCCATGAAGGCGGCGGATTTCATCCTTGGCTACACCCTGCCCATGCTTCCGATCGCCATGGCGCAGACGATGGTGTGCTGCCTGCTGGCCGTCGCGCTCGGCCTGCCAGTCTCGATTTCCATCCTGTACGCCGTCCTTCTGAACCTGCCCGCGGCGCTGTTTTTCATTGCGCTGGGTCTGCTGTGCGGCAGCCTTTTCACCGTGAAGCAGGTCGGCGGCGTGTGCGGCGCGCTGCTTACGAATCTCTCCGCGTGGCTCTCCGGCGCGTGGTTCGATTTGACCCTCGCCGGCGGCGCGTTTGAGAAAATCGCCTGCGCGCTTCCGTTCATGCACGCCGTCGAGCTTCAGCGCGCCGTTCTCGCGGGCAAGCCCGCCGCCCTTCCCGCGCACCTTCTGTGGGTCGCCGCCTACGCCGTCCTCTCCCTCGCCGCCGCCGTCCTTGCGTTCCCGCGCCGCGTGAAATAAGCTCAATCGCGGCGGATTCTGGGCTTTCCGTGGATATTGCCCGCCGCCGATTTGACGAACGGCGCAAACAATGGTATAGTATGGGCAGGGGCGGTCTGCGCCGCGCCGGAAAGGAACCTGCCATGAAGATACGTTTGAACGATATACCGGTGGAAATCGCCGAGAACGAAAGCTATTTTGACGCGGCCGTGCGCCTGAATCAGGCGGAGGGCGCGCTGGCGGTGATGGTCAAGGGCGAAACGCTGTCCCTGAACGCGCCCGCGAGCCACGGCGACGCAAGGCTTCTCACCTATCGGGACGAGGAAGGGCGGCGCGTATACGAGCGCTCGCTGCGCTTTGTGATGCTGCTGGCGTTTGAACGGCTGTATCCGCAGGCGCGCGTGCGGTGCGAAAACTCGCTGGGGTACGGCGTGTACGTAACGGTGCGCGGGCTGAAGCTGACGGCGGACGTGCTGAGCGCGGTCGAGGCGCAGATGCGCGAAATCACGCGGGCGAACCTGCCGTTTGCGCTGGTGCCCACGTCCCGCTCCGCGGCGATTCGCTATTTCGCCGGGCGCGGCGACGACGACAAGGTGAAGCTATTGAAATACCGCCCCTACGAGCACTTCCGCATGTATGAGTGCGGCGGCATGATGGAATATTTCTATGGCGAGATGGCGCGAAGCACCGGCGACGTGCGCGTGTTCTCGCTGACGCTGTTGGACAGCGGCTTCGTGTTCATGCTGCCCGATCCCGCGAATCCCGCCATGCCCAGCCCGTATAGGCCGATGCCGAAGCTCCTGTCCACCTATCGCGAAAGCGCCCGCTGGCTGGAGATTCTGAACGTGGAAAACGCCGCCGACCTGAACGAGCTGACCGTGAGCGGCCGCCTGCGCGAGTTCATCCGCGTGAACGAGGCGCTGATGGATCGGAAAATCTACGACATCGCCGACCAGATCGTGCACAGCCGCGCGCGGCTGGTGCTGATCGCGGGCCCGTCGTCCTCCGGCAAGACCACGTTCTGCAACCGGCTGATGATCGCCCTGAAGGTCACGGGGCTTACGCCGGTGAAGCTGTCGCTGGACGACTACTACGTCGACCGCGACAAGGTTCCGCTGGACGAGCACGGCCAGCCCGATCTGGAGTGCGTGGAGGCGCTGGACACGGAGCTGCTGGGTCGTCAGCTCAAGCAGCTTTTAGAGGGCGAGCGCGTGAGCGTGCCTACCTTCGACTTTAACGCTCAGAAGCGCAGTCAGAAGACGCACGAGCTGATGGTCGATTCCACGTCGCCGATTCTGATTGAGGGCATTCACGGGCTGAACGACCGGCTCACGCCCGGCATTGCGCGCGAGGCGAAGTTCAAAATCTATATCAGCGCGCTGACGAACCTGAACATCGACGATCACAACCGCATCCGCTCCACCGACGCGCGCCTGATTCGCCGCATGGTGCGCGACGCGGCCTCGCGCGGCACGCACCCGGAACGGACGCTTCAAATGTGGTCGTCCGTGCGCCGGGGCGAGGACAAGAACATCTTCCCGTTTCAGGAGGACGCCGACGCGATGATCAACTCGTCGCTGGTGTATGAGCTGGCGATTGAGAAGAGCATCGTCTACCCCATGCTGACCGCCGTCACGCCCGACGCGCCGTATTACACGCTGGCGCGCAGACTGGTGAAGTTCCTAAACTACATACAGGCCGCCGACGTGGAGGACGAAATTCCGCTCAACAGCCTGCTGCGCGAATTTGTGGGCGGCAGCTGCTTCTATCGGGAGGAGGACAAGGCGTGAACCGTGCGCGGTTGACGCAATCTGCGGACGGCTTCCGTCAAAAGGAGGAAAGGGTATGAAACGTTCACTTGCGCTGACTCTCTGCGCGCTTCTTCTGCTGACCGGCGCTTCCCTTGCCGAGACGACCGCCGTGCCCGTCGACGCGCACGCCGCGGCGGAGCGCGCCCTGCCGCTGATGGCGCTGCTCGCGGGATGCGAGAGCTTTTACAGCTTTGACGGCGCGCCCACGCCGGAGCTGGCCGGGGAAGCCGTCTGCGCCTACCTGTCCGCGCACGAGGAGGCGCCCGCGGCGGACGAAATTCTGCGCGCGCTGTTCGCCTGCGAATGGGAGACCCTGCCGGCCATTCCCGACGCGCCGACAATCCTGCCCGCGCTCGTCACGCTGGAGGACGCGTATGAGGGCGCGTCCGGCACCGTGATCGCCTGCGTGAAGGCAGAGCTGGACTACGGCGAAGGCTTCGAGTTCGCGTGGTACGCCGAATTCACCCTCGCGCCCGACGCGGCCGCCGAATACGGCGCGCGCGTGCAAAGGGCGCTGATTCCAGACTGATTCGTATTTCGAGGACAATCGAAGCCCCACGACGCGGTTTTCAGGCCGCAGCGTGGGGCTTCGTGTTTTTACGTCCGTTTGAAGATGAAATCAGGCTTCCGGCAGTCCCTGCGAAACGCGGCCGCCCGCGCGGAGTCAGCCGAAGCAGAAGGGCACGCGCACTTCGGCGCTGCGGGCACTGTGCCGCGCGTCAGGCATCCGGCAATCCCTGCGAGATGTGGCCGTCCGCGTGGAGCCAGCCGGAGCGGAGGACTTGGGTTACGGTCTGGTTCGCGAAGTGGACGGTTACGCGGGCTTCGTAGGGAAGGGAGACGTGGAGCGCGCGCACGCAGGCTTCCCGCGGCGTGAAGTGGATTTCCGTCTCAGCCGCGCGGGCGGTTCCGTTATAGGTCTGAAGCGCGCCGTCCGCTTCGCAGAGGTATCCGTAGGCGAGCGCGACCTCCGCCAGCGCTTTGAAGCACTCGTGAACGTCGTTATCGCAGCAGCCGCCCTGGTCGGTGTCGAATTCCGGGTGCGTTCCCAGATAGCCGAACACGGGCGTGTTTTCCGGCGCGCGGTACCAGCCGCTGATCATGTCCACGTAGGTTTCGCCGAAGGTCTCGCGGGTGAGGAAGCCCTCGCCGTTTTCGCCGGGCTTCCAGAAGCCCGCGTGGATGCAGGGATCCGGCACGAACGCCCATCTCAGATGGCCGTCCAGATCGATCAGCTGGGCGCAGCTGCCCAGCGTTTCCATCGCGTCGACCAGATATTCGCGCTTGCCGGTCAGAAGATACAGATACCACACGCCGTAAATCTTCCAGCCGCTCCAGCCGTGCGGCGAGTTGATCATGTTGGCGGGAATCAGCACGTCGTACTGGGCTTCCCAGAAGCGAAGCGTCGTGTTCCGGCTTCGCGCGTCCACGCTGTTCAGGCGCTCAAGGCAGCGGTGCTTGGACAGCATCGCCTCGGCGGCCTCGATATAGGGCGCGCGCTCGTCCTCCGGAACGAGCAGACCCATCATGGCAATCTGCGTAACGGCGCAGGAGATCATGCCGTCCTCGAAGGTGTGCTCGCCCTCCGTGCCGATGTTGTCGCGGTTTCGCACCAGCTCGTCAATCGCGCGTCTCGCGGCGCGATAGTGCTTTTCGGCGCGGCTCGCGAAGCCCGGCTGATCCTTTTCGGCCAGCCACAGTTCCAGAATGCTCTTTGCGATATAGATGACGCAGGTATAATGCGTGCCGCCGTAGGAGAAGAACACGCCGTCCTCGTTCTGGCATTTGTCAATGAGGAAGTCGGCGAAGCGCGCGCCCGTTTCCAGCCACGAGGGGTCGCGCGTGGCCTGCCACGCGTCGGCGCAAAGGCTGACGAGCGTCGCGGTGTTCTGAATGCGCCCGGCGATGCGCGTCGGCTCGCCTGTTTCCGCGTTGAACGCCAGCGGCAGCAGCGCTTCGAAGCGCCTGAGCAGCGGCTCGTCCAGCTCGGCGCAGGGGAAGAAGCGCGCGGCCTCGAAGGCGGAAAACAGCCCGTACCACGACTCGCAGTGCGAGCCGGTCTTCTGCGGCATGTCCAGCGCCGCCCTGCGCGCGGCCTTCAGATAGAACGACCAGTCCCTGCGGCGGTAGAAAATCAGCTCGCTTTCGTGTCCCGCCGCGGCGGCGCGCAAGGTATGGCAGCCCTCCGCGCCCGCTCCGGCCAGCGCGGCGCGCCACGCGCCCGGCTCCGTCTGCACGGCTTCGCCCTCGGAAAGAACGGGCTTCTCCGGACTGTAGATGGTGACGAAGGCGCGCTCGTCCCCTTCGAGAATCAGCCGCTCGGCGCAAAGCATCGGCGCGCGGCACAGCGTTGACGCGGCGCGCATCAGCGCGTCCAGATCGGGCGCGTCGAACAGGTCGATCGTCCAGTTCTTCTCCTCGCCGGGGCGAATGGACTCGACGGACGGATGCCGCCCGGGCTGCTTCTCAATGGAAAGCAGATCCAGCCGCGCCGTATAGATGCGGTGGCCGCCGTCGCAGAAGAAGCGGTTGTATTCCAGCGCCCACGAGGGAATCGGGTCGGGGCACGCGATGCCCAGAATCGCGCCCAGCGGCGAGCGGAAATAGCCCCAAAAGTGCGTTTTCTCGCAGCGGAGCAGGGTCGGGAACACCTGCCGGTTCCAGTCCGGATAGCGCTCCATATAGCAGTCTATACCCAGACTGAGCGAAACGCGGTCTGGCCGGAAGGTCTGGGAGCTTCGGTTGACCATGCGCACGCGGATTCGCGCGCCGTCCGCGGTTTCCTCCACGCGCGTGTACATGCAGACGCCCCAATAGTACACGCCGCGCCAGCCGTCCTCCTCCCACGTGTGGTCGCCGACGCTTTCCCTGCCGGCGTAAACGATGTGCAGAACCGGCCCGGCGTGCTCGGGCTCGGAGCGGAAGGGATAGGTGCGCCCGTTTGCGCAGATCGATTGAAGAATGCCGTTTTGCGATACGATGCTCATGCTGTGCCTGCCTCCGTGCGGATGCGTTTTTGCTTCATGATAGCACAAAGGCGGCACGCTGGCAACGTTTTGCCGAAGGAAATTTGCCGCTTCCGCGCTTGACGCGCGCGCGGCGACGCGGTATGATATAGAGGGAAGCATTCCCAATACGCATTCATGAGGACATTGAAATGAACAAAAAAGACATTGCGCAGATTCGCCGCCGCCTGAACCCGGAGAGCCAGAACCCTGTGGTCATCTGCGGCTGCTATGTAAACGGCCAGAAGAACGTGGTTTCCGCGTTCCGGCGCTCGCTGATCTCGCTTCCGCAGAGCGAAAGCGAAAAGTACATGCAGATTTTCCGCCGCTCGCTGTCCGGCGACGTGGGGCGGAACCTCGTGCCGCTGACCTTCCCCACCGACGAGGTGATGGACGGCGCGGCGCACGCGCGCCTGACCCGTCTCAACCAGACGGCGCTGGATGACGACGAAGCGCTGAACGCGTTTTTCGACGCGATTATCGCCGGAACGCGCATCGAGGGCAACTTCCTGATTCTCGTTCTGCACGACACCTACGACGTGCCGTTCAAAACCTCGATGGACGACGAAGCCGCGGGCGCGGAGAGCGAAAGCGTGTTCAGCTACATGCTGTGCGCGGTATGCCCGGTGAAGCAGACCAAGCCGTGCCTGAGCTATTCCGCCAGCGAAAACGATTTCCACGCGCTCGACCCGGACTGGGTGGTCGCGTCGCCGGACATGGGCTTCCTGTTCCCCGCCTTTGAGGACGGCGGAGCGAACATCCACTCCGCGCTGTTCTACACCCGCGACCTCGCCGAAAGCCACGACGATTTCGTCGCCGCCGCGCTGAACGCCGGCGCGTTCGCGCCCGCCGCGGAGCAGAAGGAGACCTTCAAGACCGTGCTCAAGGAAGCGCTGGAGGACGAATGCAGCTTCGAGGTCGTCGAGGCCGTGAACGAGCACATCGTCAGCCGTCTGGAGGAACAGAAGCAGGACAAGGAGGCCGAGCCCGCCCGCATCGGCAAGCGCGAGGTGGAAAAGGTCTTAACCGATCTTGGCGTATCCCCGGAGCGCACGCAGAGCTTCTCCGAGCGCTTCGACGAGGAATTCGGCCTTGGAAACGACCTGCCCGCCGCCGGAATCGCCGACGACAAGCAGATGGAGCTGCGCACGGGCGAGGTCACGATCAAGGTGAACCCCGGCTGCGCGGGACTCGTGGAAACCCGCACGATCGACGGCGTGAAGTACATCCTCATCCGCGCGGACGAGGGCGTGTGCGTGAACGGCGTGAACGTGGACATCTGATATACGAAAGCGGGAGGAATGCGCATGAATACCCTGTTTACCGCCTGTCTGGCCGCGGAGATCCTGATGAGCCTTGTGAGCTTCTGCGTGTACGCCTACGATAAGCGTCAGGCCAAAACCGGCGGCTGGCGCGTTCCGGAGCGCACGCTGCTTCTGCTCGCCCTCGCCTTCGGCGCGCCCGGCGCGCTGGCGGGCATGCGCGTGATGCACCATAAAACGCTGAAAAAGCGCTTCACCGTGTCTGTCCCCGCCTTCCTCATCCTGCAGCTGGCGCTGCTGAGCTATCTCTTCGCGCAGATGTAAACCCAACCAGTTTACGGCGGCATGACCCGATGGTCACGCCGCCGTTTCTCATCCAAACGCGTCAATTTCGGAAAAATGTGATTTTTGAGCCGGAATTTCTCGGAAAAATGTGTTTTTTCACCCTGTTTTTTCCCGGAAAAATGTGTTTGATCAATGATAGAGGTACGCCACGACGGCGAAGGCGATTGCGCCGGGGATGGCGAGAAGGCTCAGGACTGGGCGCGTGCGCGTTTTCAGGATGCGCTTGAGAAGCAAAAACAGCAGGATGCCGATCACGCCGCCCAGCGTATTATTGATCGCGTCCATAAGGTCGCAGGTGCCGATTTTCAGGATATACTGCGCAATCTCGAAGGCAAGGCTGGTCGCGCAGCACAGAAGCGCCTTCGGCCACGCCCGTTCGTTCGAGGACAGCAGCATGAGAAACAGCCCCAGCGGCACGAACACGCCGATGTTCAAAAGCGATTCCGCGCCGTTGAAATACAATTCCCACGAAATTCCGCGCGGAAGATCGGGCATGCCGAAGCGAATCAGCTGCTGAAGGTACAAGCCTCCCTTAAACAGAACCAGCCACACCATGGCCAGCATATACACCGAAAAAGAAGCGACAGCCGAAATTTTATAAATTTGTCGCATGCTTTTTTCCTCTCTCACTCCCTGCGGCAGCGGGCGATCATTTCCTCGATGGTGCCCTTGCGCAGCTCGCACAGGCGCAGGAGCGTGTTTTCGAAATCGTCGTTCAGGCCGTTGTTCATCCAGTCAATCAGAAGGCCGAAGGCCTGACATTTATAGGTGATAACCAGCGCTTCAAGGTCTTCCTTGACGATCGAAAGCTCGCCGAAGGCCGTGCGCAGGTAGGTGCGCACTACGTATTCGCACAGGCGCATCAGCGACCGCTCCATAATCTCGCGGTTCACGGAATTGTGAATGTGCAGCATGGCGCGCCGGTTTTTGAGAATATACTGAACGCCGATGGTCAGGCATTCCTCAAACGACGAAATGTCGGGATGCCCGGAGATGACGCGGTCGGTCTCCTCCTTGACAATCGCCTCGAGCAGCGCGGGAATATCGGCGAAATGATAATAGAAGGTGTTGCGGTTGATGCCGCATTCGTCCACGATGTCCCGAATCGTGATTTTGCCGAGCGGCTTTTCGTCAAGCAGCTTTAAGAAGGCCTCCATGATGGCCTTGCGGGTAAATGACGGCATGGCGGTTTCCCTCCTCTCGATCTTCAGTATACCGGAAAACTTAGGCAAAATCAAGCCGCGAAGGGGGAAGGATTTGTTGCGCGCGTCACGTGCGGCCGAGCCTGATCAGGAGCGCGTCCGGCAGGATGCGGCACAGGAAGCGATAGAAGCGGTAGAACGCCCGCGGCGTATACACGGCTTTCCGCGCCCTCGCCGCCTTCAGCGCGCCCAGAGAAACCTCGTCCACCGTTTCATAGGGAAGGCGCTCGAACATCTTGGAATGCCCCGCCACGCGGCCGAGGGTCAGAAACTCTGTGTTCATCGGCGCGGGACATACCGCCGTGCACGACCGCCCGGACGCGCACAGCTCGTCGTTCAGCGCGCGGGAGAAAAACGTCACATACGCCTTCGTGGCGCTGTATACGGCCATGTTCGGGTTGGGCGAGAACGACGCGATGGACGACGTGTTCAGAATCCGCGCCCCGCGCGGCATATAGGGCAGCGCGGCGCGCGTAAGCCGCGTGAGCGCGCGCACATTCAGATCGACCGAGCGCAGCTGCTCGTCCTCGTTGGACTCCGCGAACGCGCCTAAAAAGCCGCAGCCCGCGTTGTTGATTAAAAGCTGTACCTCCGGCTTTTCCGCCTGCAGCCGCTCGATCAGCGAACGATAGCTTTCCTCATTCAATAGATCGCAGGGCACGGGAACCATCCGCGCCGCGTTCGTTTCCGCCGCCAGCGCCTCCAGACGCTCCATCCGGCGCGCGACGAGCCAGATTTCCTCAATTTCCGGGAACACCTCGTGAAGCTTCCCCGCAAACGCGCGCCCAAGCCCGGACGACGCGCCGGTCAGTATGGCAATTTTCATGCGCCGCAGACCTCCTTTTTTTCTCCGTGATACACATATTATACCGGCTTTTCCCGGCCTCCGCAAGAGGGCGCTTTTTCCTTTGCAGAGCCGCGCAGACAAGGGTACTCACAGCTTTTTATAGGTTTAGAGGCTTGCTCAGGCGGTGATCTGGACGGGCTCGCCCTTGCGGACGAGGGCGGCGAGGCGGTCGATGCTCTCGTTGGAGAGGGCGATACAGCCGGCCGTCCAGTCGCCGGACTTATGCTCCGGGTGCTCGCCGTGGATCATGACGAAGCCGCCCAGCGGCGTTTTCCACGGCGGGCGCAGGCCAAGCAGGCTTGCGGCGCAGATACGCAGGCGGGCAAGCGGGGAGATGGCAACCTCCCGGCGCGCGCGGCGCACGTCGGCGGGAGAGGGATAGCTCAAGCCCAGCGCCGTGTGAAAACGGCTCTGGCGGTTAATGGTGACGACGCGGTAGCGCCCCTCGGGCGTGCGCCCGTCGCCCTCTCTCATTTTGGGCCCATTCGGGCAGAACCCCAGCGAAACGGGACAGGAGAACACGGTCTCGCCGGTTTCGCCGTCTAAAAGCGTCAAGCGGCGCGCGGCTTTTTCAATCAAAATCATCGTTTTGTCCTGTGCGCGGCGCGGGTCTCGCCGCAAGGGTCGAATGGTTTATCCGGCGAAGCTCACCGTTTCGTCGTGAACACGGCGTTGGTGTTGCCGGTGATGTCGATCAGCTCGCTTACGGTGACGAACTGGTAGCCCTGCTCGGCCAGCGCGGGAATGATGCGCCGGAGGGCCTCGGCGGTTTCGCTGCCGCAGTCGTGGAACACGAGGATGGCGTTATCGAAGCATTCCCGCAGCACGGTTTCGCAGATGGCGTCGGCGGCGGCGCCGCGCCGGGCGTCGCCCGCGTCGACCGACCAGCCTATGAAGCGGCGCGTGTCCAGAAACGTGGTAAACAGCTTCACGGGCAGGTTCGCGTCGGGCGCGCGCAGCACGGTGGCGGCGCGGCCGGTGGCGGACAGGATCAGCCGGTCGGCGCGCTCAATGTCGGTGGCGATGTCGGCGAAGGAGGACGTGTTCAGGCTCGCGTTGCGGTAGGTATGGTTGCCGATTTCGTGCTTCGTATCGCGCAGAAGCGCCGCCGTCTGGGGGCTCTTCTCCACGTTCACGCCCAGCAGGAAGAACGTCGCGCGCACGTCGTACATCGAAAGCACGGTCAATATATCCTCGGTATACGCGCCGGGGCCGTTGTCAAAGGTGATGGCGACGTTTTTCGGCGTCGCGTTCGGGTTCAGCGTCACGGTGATTTCGCACGAGCAGGACAGCGTGCCGCTCTCGTTTTGCGCGGTAATGGTCGCCTGCCCCGCCTTTCGCGCGAACAGCAGGCCGTCAAACACGGAGACGATGGTCTCGTCGGCGGACGTCCACACAAACGCGTCGCCCGCGGGCTCGCCGGTCTGCGCGAGCACGGTCATTTGAAGACTCTGCCCCACGAACAGCTCGCGTTCGCCCTCGGCGAAGGAGATGGCACGCGTTTCCTCCGTCACGCGCACGGGTACGCTGGCGCTCAGACCGCTGTCGCACTCGACGATCAGAAGGGTGGTTCCGGATCTGAGCCCGGTGATCGCGCCGGCTTCGTTTACGGCGGCAACGGTTTCGTCCGTCACGCGGTAGGTCACGTTTTCAAAGCTGCCGGCGGGCTCAAACACAAGGCTGGTTTCCGCCGGCGCGCTCTCGGCCTGCACGGTGTACAGCTCCTCGGCGAACGAAATGGCCGTCGGCGGGTCGCACACATACACCTCCGTCACGGCGGTCAGCCCGCCGAGGGCGGTCACGGTGATGGTGGCGCGGCCGTAGTTCATGGCGGTCAGCAGGCCGTTTTCAACCTTCACAACCTTCGGGTCGGAGCTTTCCCACGTGAGCGCGCAGTTCGCCGCGGCGGCGGGCTCGATCTCGCACGTAAGCTGGCAGGTGCGATTCTGGCGCGAAAGCGCCACAGCCGCGCGGCTGACGGTCAGCTTCGTTGGAATGTTCGAAACGGTGACCTTTACCGTCGCGCTCACGCCGTTGGCGGTGTAGGCGCGCACGGTGCATTCGCCCTCGGAAAGCGCGGTCAAAACGCCGCTCTGGCCGATGTGGGCGACGCTCACGTCGCTGGTCTCCCACGTCAGCTCGCGATTTCGGGCGTTGCCGGGGAATACATACGCGTCCAGCGTCGCGCGCTCGCCCGGCGGCAGCAGAATTTCCTCTGGATACAGCATCACGGACTGCACGTCCGAGGGCACATACACGGTGGCCGACGCGGTTTTGCCGTTTACCGCCATGACGGTGACGACCGCCGTGCCATAGCCCACCGCCTTCACCGTGCCCTTGCCGTCCACGGTGGCGACGGCCTCGTCGTCCGACGACCAGCGCACGCGCGGATCGTCCGCGTCGGAATTGATGGTGTGGGTCAGGGTGCGCTCGTCGCCGAGCTCCAGCTCGATTTCGGTCTCGGAAAGCGCAATCGACGTGACGGGACGGCCGGAGACCATCACGCGCACGGAGGCGCTGTCGCCGGTTTCGAGCGTGGCCACGACGCGCGTGCTGCCCGCGGCGCGCGCGGTGATTTTGCCCTTCGCGTCCACCGAGGCCACGTATGCGTTGTCGCTCGACCACGTAACGACGTGCTCGATCAGGTTCACCGGCTCCACGGAGACGGACACGGCTTTCGTGTCGCCCGGGCTCATGGTCAACGTGCCCGACGGCGAAAGCGTGAGCGTGTACTGCCCGTCCGCGGCGGCGGAGCAAGCCAGAACCAGAAATGTCATTGCCAGAACCAGCCAGACCGCGATGATACGCCTGCGCATGTGCCGTGCCTCCCGATGCTTCATCGACTATATTATACAGCGGATGGAGAAAACAGTCAATATATCTGAAACATTTAAACGAGAAATGAAACACTTTCGAAATAAACAAGCGAAAATTTGCGCTTTCGCGCCGTTTGCGGTACACTATAGGCGAAATGGAGGGAACCCTATGCTGCTGAAGCTCCCAAAGGATGAATTAAAGGCGTTCCTGCTCGCGGGCGGGGACTGCGAGGCGCTGGGCGCGGACGAATACGTGGCTGATCTGTACGACGCGGAAAAGCCGCTCACGGTCAATTTGAAGGAAACGGAAAAGGGCTTTGAGCTGCTGGCGGCCGCCGAAATGCTGTTTGACGAGGAAATGGACGGCTGGTACATGGGCGAGCGCGTGGAGGACGCGGAAATGGTGGAGCGCGCGCTTCGAAGCGCGATGAACGATGGACTCGCGTGAGCCGGACGAGAGCCTTCGGGCGCTGGGCGGCCTGATTCACACCGTCGACCGCAGGCTGGACGGCGAGGGCGCGGCGCGCGCGCTGGCGGAAGCGGCGGGCGTGGTGCGTTCGGTGTACGAGCTGTCCGCGGACGATCTGCTTCTGCATCCGGGGCTGAGCCGCCCGGCGGCGGAGGCCGTCGATCTGATTGACGATCTGGGGCGGGTGCTGGCGCTGGAGGCCTTCGGCGCGCGGCCGGTGCTTCGCCGGATGACGGACGCGGCGGCGTATTTCTCGGCGCTGATGCTGGGGCGGCGCGTGGAGTATTGCTACCTTCTGTGCATGGACGCGCGCGGGCGCATGCAAAGGTGCGAGCTTCTACAAAGGGGCACGATCGACCGCTCGGCGGTGTACATGCGCGACGTGGCGCTGGCCGCGCTGCGCGCGGAGGCGAAATACGCGGTGCTGACCCACAACCACCCGGGCGGCAGCACGGATCCATCGTCGGCGGACATTGACGTTACGCGCGGCGCAATGGCGGCGTTAAAGCTGGTGAATACGGTGCTTGTCGATCACATCATCGTGACCGACCGCGAGCCAGCCAGCATCCGCGCCGCGGGGTACATTCCGGAGGAGCGGTGGCTTTCGCAGGCGCCGGGCGACCGGCTTCTGCGGGACTGGCTGAAGGGCGCGGGATAGAAGGGGGAATGCGGGCATGGCGGAAATTCGCTGCCTGAAGTGCGGAAAAATTTTTCCCTTGGACGGAGACGAGCCGCGGTTCTGCTCCGCGTGCGGCGCGGCGCTGCTGCCGGACGACGGCGGCAGGCAGGCGCTTTTGAAGGCCGCGGACGCGGAGGAGGATGCGCTTCTTCGGCGGGAGAGGCTTCTCGCGGCGCGGGAAGCGTGGCCGGACGATTACGAAATCGAGCGGCGGCTGCTTTATATAGGAAGGCTTTATGAGCGCGGCGGCAGGCCGGACTTCTATCGCATTCCGTTCTGGCCGCTGCAGGCGCTGGAAAAGCCGCGCGAGTTTTCCGCGAAGGCGCGCGCGCGGATGATGGCGGCGTTCTTCGAAAACCCGGAAATTCCGCGCGTGTGCGCGCTCGCGCCGGATGAGGATACCTTCTGGCGCGATTACTTAGACGAAATGGCGAAGGAATACGTGGCGCTGTTCATAAAATGCGCCAGCGCGAACAGCCTGTTTCTGGGCTTTAAGCGGCGGCCGGGCGACGTGGCGCGGCGCTCGGCGGCGTGCGTTGCGCAGATGCTTCGAAGCGTCGAGACCGGCGATCTGGTGCCCGAGGCGCGCAGGCAGGCGCTGGAGGACGCGCTGTGGCGCGGCTATCAGCGGGCGTTCCCGGACGCGGGCGACGCGCTCGCGCAGGCCTGCGGCGGGCACGTAAAATTTCGTCCGAGGGCATGAAAAAACGGAACCGATTCGACGGCTCACGCGTCAATAAAGCGGAGGAAATGTGGAGGTATAAAGCTATGAGAAGATTTTCAAAATGGTTGTGCCTTCTTATGGTGGTAGCACTGATGACGCCGTCCATGGCAATGGCGGCCGGGCTGACCGGCGGCAGCGGCGTTTACGGTGTGTACCGCGGGAAGGACGACGCGCTGTTTCAGACGTGGTACACCGATCCGCTGGTAACCGGCGGCGCAAGCTACGTCGTGGGTGTGCATGACGGAAACGCCTACTACCAGACGGCGAACGCGGATGGCGCGACGAGCGCGCTGTATCGCGTGGCCGTCAATCTCCTGCCCGACACGATCAAGGCCAGCGCCGAGCAGAGCGAGGAGCAGCTGAAAAACGGCTCGACCGGCGAGCCCGAGCTGCTCGCTGCGTCGGTTTCGGGTCACGCGCTGCTGGACGAGGTGAGCGGCTACGTCTACTATGTAGACGGCGCCGACGCGAAGAGCGTCCGCGTGCTCGCGTGGTACCCGACCCTCGGCAAGGTGGACGTGCTGGCCTGCACCAGCGAGGAGCCGGTGCTCGCGCTGTCCATGTCGGTGAACGGCCCCGTGATTACGTGCCAGAGCGGCCGCTTCCTGTACGTGCAGCTGCTGAGCCGCACCGTGGCGCTTCCGGCGGACGAGGAAACCGTGACCGAAAGCGTGATGGCCTCCGGCGTGGAAATCATCCTGACGGAGTCCGGCAAGCTCAGCCTGCGTCTGGACGCGGTGAACAACCTCACGCTTCCCATTGCCGAGGATGTGAGCGCGTTCGCTGCCTATGACGGCGCGGTATACTACCTGCGCCGCACCCGCTGGATGACGGAAATCGCACGCTTTGACCTGACCAGCCGCAACAACGAGGTAATCTGCCGCATGCTGCGCGAGCTGATGTCTCAGCTCGTGGCCGCGGGCGAATATCTCTATGTAATCGACACCGAGTACACCGTCTACCGCATGAGCCCGTCCTCCGGCAAGTACGCGACCTACATGCTGCTGAAGGACGCCTACGCCGACACGCCGGAGTATGAGCCGCTGCTCGCCTCCGCCGGTGAGGAGCTCGTGATTTACGACCGCCTGAAGGAAGGCGGAACCGTGGAAAACGCGCGCTACTACTACAACGTGTACGTCGGCTCCACCGACCGCACGTCCCCCGCCGCTACGCCCGCCGCAGCCGAGACGCCGACCGCAGCGCCCACGGTTGTGTACAAGGATTTGAAGCGCAGGGATCGCAACACGGACGTGAAGAACCTGCAGGAGAAGCTGATCGAGCTGGGCTATCTGGATGATACCGCCGACGGCATCTTCGGCGAAAAGACGCAGGTTGCCATTGAGCAGCTGCAAGCCGATCTGGGCATGACCGTGACCGGCGTGGCCACCGCCGAGCTTCAGCGGATGCTGTTCGCGGGCGAAATCGCCGCCTATAATCCCTATCTGCCGCTGGAGCGCGGAGACAGGGGCACCCGCGTAAGCCGCATGCAGGCCGAGCTGAAGGCGCTGGGCTATTACGCCGGCGCGACCGACGGCGTTTACGGTTCAGGCACGCAGAAGGCAGTCGCCGCCTTCCAGAAGCAGGAGGGTCTGAACGAAACCGGTCAGGCTGACGAGGAAACCTTGAAGGCGCTCTTCTCGGAGAGCGCCTCCCAGAACCTCGGCTACATAGAACTTCAGAGCGGCGACAGCGGCAAACGCGTCGCCGAACTTATTAACCGGCTGATCGAGCTGTACTACCTGCCCAGCACCGCCAAGGGCGACACCTACACCACGCAGGTGGCGCGCGGCGTGCGCCACTACCAGCAGCAGAACGGCTTCACGGTGACCAGCATCGCCTCCGTGGCCATGCAGCAGGAGCTGTTTGACGAGGACGCGATCGAGTACAGCGGCTACGTAACCCTCGTGCCCGGCGACCGCAACCAGCGCGTGCGCGAGCTGCAGGCGCGCCTGATTCAGCTGGGCTATCAGACCGGCTACACCGACGGCATTTACGGCAGCAAGACGAAGGCGGCCGTGGCCGCGTTCCAGAAGCGCGCCGGAATCACGGCGAGCGGCACCGCCGACGAGGCGACGCAGACCGCGCTGTTTAAGAGCAGCGCGCCCCGTGCCGTGACGCCGACGCCCACCGCGCCCCCGACCGCCACGCCCGAGGCATTCTGGGATCTGGGCAGCGGCGTCATCGTGAAGGTAACGGCGGACAACACCAAGGTATTCGCCTCCCCGTCCACCGATTCCGAGCTGCTGGGCACGGTAAGCAAGGATAAGCAGCTGACGATGACCGCGATGAACAGCACGTGGGGACGCGTGAACAACAAGCTGGGCGGCATCGGCTACATTCTGCTGAAGAACCTCGTGTACGTCGATCCCTCGGAGTATAATACGGAATGGACGAAGGACGCGAAGAGCGTGAAGGAGTTTTGCGCCGCGCTGATCGCTACCAACTGGCTGGACGAGAGCTTCGCGGAATCCAAAACGCTGACGAACGAAATTCTGGAAGCCGTGGCGAAGTTCCAAGAATACTATAACCAGAACGTCATCAACGAGCTCGAACCCATCCGCAAGAAGGACGGCAGCTACGGCGACATCGACGAGAAGACCTATAAGGCCATCCTGTCGCGCGAGTACACGAACAAGGTAACCCCTGAGCCCGAGCCGTATAATACGGAATGGACGAAGGACGCG
>CAVERI010000053.1:0-19105 GCA_963618055.1 bacterium
TCTGCGACGGCAGATTTACAGTCTGCTCCCTTTGGCCACTCGGGAACCTACCCACATTTATCTTCACCGAAGAAGAGCTGGCGAAGGGACTCGAACCCGCAACCTGCTGATTACAAATCAGCTGCTCTACCAATTGAGCTACGCCAGCGGATTCAAAACCAGAAACTCCGGCAAAAATCGAAAACGATCCGGAAGGGGCTCGAACCCTCGACCTCCAGCGTGACAGGCTGGCATTCTAAACCAACTGAACTACCGGACCATACTGGGCCTTCAGGGACTTGAACCCCGGACCGATCGGTTATGAGCCGACTGCTCTGACCAACTGAGCTAAAGGCCCAAGCGTCACCTGAAAGACCAAGAAGCGACCTCTACGGGATTCGAACCCGTGTTACCGCCGTGAAAGGGCGATGTCTTAACCACTTGACCAAGAGGTCTCATTCCCTCGGGGTGACAGGATTCGAACCTGCGACCCCATGCTCCCAAAGCACGTGCGCTACCAGACTGCGCTACACCCCGAACTCATCAGTCCATTGGACCGTGCCTCGCAAGCGACGTACACTATTATAACGATATGAGTCCTGTTTGTCAATACCTTTTTTCACCTTTGAATGTTAATTCCAGTGTTTTGTTCGTTCAAGCCAGCTTCTCGCGTATGCGCGGTATTCCTCATCTTTGATCACGGCGAGGAAATGCACGTAGCACTGTGCCATATAATACCGCACCGCATGGACGTCGCAGCTTCCCGCCTTTCGATAACCGTTCAGAAAGCGCTCGATTTCTTCCTCCGTTCGCAGAAATTTCTGACCGGGGCGCAGAAACAGCGCCCACGCAAGGTCGAAGTCGCGGTCGCCATAGCCCGCCAGCTCGAAGTCCAGAATCGCGCGGATGCGGTGCGCCTTCCAAAGCACGTTGGCGTAATGAAAATCTCCGTGGCAGAACACGGTTTTCCCATTTTCCGGAGGCTTGGCAAAGAACTCGTCTAAGAACGTCAGATTCAATTCCTCAAGCATCTCCCGCGCCGGCCGATGATGGAACCGCCGTTCCGCCTGCGGCCCCGCTTTCGGCGTCCGCGCATGCAGGCGCGCCAGCGCCTCGCCGTATTCCTCCATATAGGAAAGCGCCGCGCCGTCCTCGCTGCCGCCCACGATCATGGACAGCCGCTCGCCGGGCAGTTCCTCGGTTACGGAAAACCGAAAGCCCTCGCGGTCGCAGTCGAGCACCTTTGGAAAGACGGGCGCGTCCAGCTGGGAAAGAATGTTCACCTCGTTTGCGAGGTTCGCGCTCTCCTGCCGCGCGACCTTTACGAAGGCCGTCACTTCCCTGCCCGCCCATTCTCCGCGCATGCGGAACACGTCGTTGCCCGCATGCGGATAGCCGAGAACCTCGACCGGCCTGAACTCATGGTACGCCAGCGCGAACGGATCGCAGGTTTCTCTCCACTTCTCCGGATAAGCCATCCTCGCAACGCCCCTCTCTGTTTGCGATATTGTATCAGAAAATTGTGAATTTCTCGTGTTTCGGCGTGTTTTCGACGAAAAAAACAAAATCAGGTATTGACAAACGCCGCGCCGGGCTGTATAATAATCTTCGCTTGCTAAGGCGAGCGCGTGGGTAGGTTCCCGAGTGGCCAAAGGGAGCAGACTGTAAATCTGCCGTCGCAGACTTCGGTGGTTCGAATCCACCCCTGCCCACCAAAGTCCTTCTCGAAAGGGAAGGCATTTCGCGGGAATGGCGGAATTGGCAGACGCGCTAGATTCAGGTTCTAGTGATCATTACGATTCGTGCAGGTTCAAGTCCTGTTTCCCGCAGGATAAAGATTGTCCTTCCGGTATTTCGAAAGCTGGAAGGACAATCTTTTTGTTTCAAAGCATGGACTTATCCACGGGGCATGACGCGCCGAAACGCAATCATGCCCCGTGGATAGTCTGCGTGTTAAAGGTCGATTCGCTTGCCGTAGGGGCTGATTGCGCCCGCGGGGCAGACGAGCACGCACAGGTGGCATCCGACGCATGTGCGCGGATCCATGACCGGCTTGCCATTCACCATTCGAAGCGCCTCGTGGCCGCCGTCGCGGCAGGAAAGGAAGCAGCGCCCACAGCCAAGGCACTTTTTACGATTAAAGCGCGGCAGAAGCTTGGTCTGCCGGTTCAGCTCGTCTAAATCCGTCACGTTTTCAACGCCCAGTCCCTGCAGCTCAGACAGGCGAGGAAGCGCCTTTTCCCGCAGATACCAGCGAAGGCCGTCAATCAGGTCGTCGATGATGCGCGCGCCGTATTGCATCACAGACGTGGTAATCTGAACGTGATTTGCGCCCAGCAGCAGAAATTCAACCGCGTCGCGCCATGTGTCTATGCCGCCCATGCCGCTGATGGGAATGCCGTGAAGCTCGGGATCGACCGTCATTTCCCAGATAAACCGCAGGGCGATTGGCTTTACCGCGCGACCCGAATAGCCGCCCACGGCGGACAGGCCCTGCACAGATGGCTCGGTTGCGTAGGTATCAAGGTTCATGCCCATGAGGCTCTTCACGGTGTTGATAGCCGCGATGCCATCCGCGCCGTTCGCCATTGCCGCGCGCGCAAACGGCCGCATATCCGCGACGTTCGGCGTGAGCTTCGCAAGCAGCGGAACGGTGCAGCCGCGCCGCGCCGCTCTGGTGCACTGGGCGACGCTCTCCGTGCTCTGACCGATGTCCACGCCAAGGCCGTTCTGCTCCATGTTGGGGCAGGAGAAATTGCATTCGATGATATCCGCGCCCGCATCCTGCGAAAGGCGCGCCAGCCGTTCCCATTCCTCTTTGTTTCGTCCCATGATGGAGGCAAGGATGACCTTTTGCGGGTAATCACGCTTCAGGCGGCGGATAATATCCAGATCCTCCTCCATGCGGTTGCAGGAAAGCTGCTCGATATTCTTAAACCCGCAGAAGCCGTGCTCCGCGGGAAGCGCAGAGTAGCGCGGCGAAGCCTCGCGCGGAATAAAGTCGCAAATCGTTTTGAAGCACGCGCCCGCCCAGCCCATTTCAAACGCGCGGGCGATTTTTTCGTATGTGCTGGCCACGACGGAGGAGGACAGCAGAAAGGGATTTTCCAGACGCACGCCCAGAAATTCGCACGAAAGATCGACCGGCGCTTCGGGAATGTCCGGCCATGCCGCGCTGTCCTCGTTCAGCGCGGTCAGTACGCGCCGAATCTGAATGGGGTTTTCCCGCTGAACGCACGCGCTTTCGCAGGGCGCGGCGCAGTCGGCGCAATGGAAGCTTTTTTTAAGCCTCGCCGCGGCGCCGATGAGGTTTTCAAACCGCAGAGAGCGCAGAAGCCTCGCGGGGTCGAGCTCGCAGGAGCAGGCCTGCGAGCAGGCGGCATGGTCGCACAGCAGACAGCGGGAGACCTCCTCCGTCGGAATGCTTGTTTCGTATTGCATAAGCTTTCGGCTCCTTTCTGTCCTTACGCGCGCCTTATTGGGCGGGCGGCTCGGCTACCGCCACGATGCGACCCTGCCCGTAGGGATCGGCATAGGCCTCCCCCACCACGCCGCCCAGCGTATCTACGATATAATCGATCAGCGCCTGATTATCCAGCTTCACATTCTTCATGAGCACCTTGCAGTCCGCAAACATGGACATTCCCCCGCCGCCGTTGAGCAGCGTGTGGTCATGTCCCGCCAGCGTATAGGTCTTGGTCAGGTCGAGCGGCTCGCCGCCCACCATCACGTTCTTCACACGGTATTCGCCGGCCACGCCGGTGAACACGCCCTTGTCGTCCATCGTGCAGGAGGATTCGATATAGGTGTGAATTTCATAGGTCATGCCTGCGACCTGCAGGAAGCTGCCGCACTCGGCGGGCGTTTCGCGCGCGCCGAACTCCAGTGCGTCGAGCACCTGCTGCCCCGTCACCTCCAGCACGCAAAGCTGATTGCCGAAGGGATGTACCTTTAAAATGTCGTTCAGCGTGATGTCGCCCGCCGGAATGGAAACGCGAATGCCGCCGCCGTTCACCACGGCGATATCTGCGCCGGTCTGATCCAGATACGCGTCAGCGCACAGATCGCCCAGATTGGTCTCCGCGCTGCGGATGATGCGGATGGGCGCGCCGCTTTCCGTTTTGGCTACCGGATCGCTGATCGTCAGATCCACGGCCGTCCTTGCCACAACCTGAGACAGACGGGCGTTCAGCTCCTCCGTCGCGCCGGCAACGGCCTTGGATACGTCGTTTTCAATGCCTAAAAGCGCGGGCGCGGACACGTCGTTGTGCCATGTATACAGGCCGTAGGACAGCGTGCCGTCCTTCGCGGAAATGGTGATGCAGCCCACGCCCTCCAGTTTGGTGCCGCAGGCGGCGCGGATTACGTTTTCGCCGTTTTTATTCTTCATCACCAGCTGGTCGGTATCGTGGCTGTGCCCGTCCACCATCGCGTCGATGCCGGTGGTGTTGCTCAGCACGTCGGCGTAATTAAAGGGAGAGGAGGCCGCCTCATTGCCCAGATGCGCAATGGCGATTACGTAGTCGGCGCCCTCCGCACGGGCGGCGTCCACGGCGCTCTGAACGGCGGCGTAAAGCCTCTCGCCCGTTCCGTCCTCCATGAAGCTGTAGATATAGCTGCCGTTCTCATCCTGAAAATACTTGGGCGTGGACTGCGTAAGGGTTTCGGGCGTGGTGACGCCGACAAAGCCGACCTTCAAGCCTTCCACTTCCTTAATTATATAGGAAGGAAACATAAGCTCGCCCTCTTTGGTGAGGTTGCAGCTGATGTACGGGAAATTCGCGCGTTCCGTCAGAGACAGGAACGTATCCATGCCGTAATCGAATTCGTGATTGCCGGGGATTGCCACATCGTAGCCCACGGCGTTCATCAGGTCGATAATCGTCTCGCCGCGCGTCATGGTGCCGACGGGCTCGCCCTGAATCGCGTCTCCGTCATCCACCAGCAGAACGTTCATGGTTTCCGCCAGCTGATCGCGCATGGCGGCCAGCCCGGCGTAGCCAAAGCCCTGATCCACGCCGCAATGCACGTCGCTGGTAAAGAGAATCATCAGATCCCGGGTCAGCGCGGGAGCCGCCTCGTCCGCCGCCGCGAACACGCAGACGGACAGCATAGCCAGCGTCAGCAGAAGAGCAAGCCATTTTTTCATCGTACATAGCCTCCTTCATCGTAAAAAAGAAAGAAAAATCCGTACCTATTTTACACGCCGCTCTTGCCGAAAGCAAGTGATATCTGAATAATTTTTCGTTCCCTTCCATGTATTTTTACCTTTTTTCACGCGCGCCGACTGCGCGTAAAACGAGGCGGCGCGTCATACACGCGTAAGCGCGCCGTTTGGAAAGAAAAAAAGCGCTGATCGTGCGGCAATATTAGCACATTCTTTCTTGAATCCTTATAAGGCAATCTGTATAATGCACCCAAGAGGTGATTGAGCTTGGAAGGCAGACGGGCGAATGGACTCGGCCTCATTAATAGCAGTGCTTTCCATTCTGCCGACAGGCAAACGGATTTAAAAGTGTCTGCCTGAAATCGGCGGCGCTTCGAATCGAAGGAGGAAGGAAACAGGCAGCATGCGCAGCATGATCACAAAGGCGTTTCTGTTTGCCATGTACGCGCATGGCGAGCAGAAGCGCAAGGATGGTTTGCCCTACATTATGCACCCCGTTGAGGTGGCCATGGAGCTGGCGCGCAACGGCGCGGACGAAAACCTGATTTGCGCCGGTTTTCTGCACGACACCATCGAGGACGCGTTCATCACGAAGGAGCAGCTTTCAGCCGCCTTTACCGATGAAATCGCCGAGCTTGTCGCGGCGGACAGCGAAAATAAGGCGGACACGTGGGAGCAGCGCAAGACTGCGGCGCTGGAGGCGCTCCGAGTTCCCGGCGACCGGGCACACAAAATGCTGATGTGCGCGGACAAGCTGTCCAACATGCGCAGCCTTCAGGAGGGGCTTGAAACGGATGGCGAGGCAGTGTGGAAGCGCTTCAAGCGCGGACGGGAAAAGCAGGCGTGGCTGTTTCGGGAAACGGTTCAGGCGCTCGCTCCTTTGGAGGGACTGCCTATGTACGAGGAGCTGAAGCAGCGAACGAGCGAGGTATTCGACACGGAATCGCCTGAGGACGAGACGGGTCGTAAAAATGCGGAAAAGGAGAATTGACCATGAGCCTGAGCATCGAAAAGAAACTGGGAGAGAAAACGGAGATTACCATTGCCGGTCGTCTGGACACGACGACGGCTCCCGAGCTGGAAGCCCTGCTGGACGAGCTGCTTCCGGCAGCCAACGCGCTGACCCTTGACCTTGGCAAGCTTGAATACATCTCCTCCGCCGGACTTCGCCTGATTCTCAAGGCGCAGAAGGCAATGAGCCGGAAGGGCGGCATGCTGCTCAAGCATGTGCCCGCGCCGGTCATGGAGGTATTCACCATCACGGGCTTTGCCGACTTCCTGACCATTGAGGAGTGAAAGGAATGACCGCCGGAATGATCGTACTGCGTCTGGCAGCCGCCACGCTGTTTCCCGTTCTGCTGACCGGATTTTTCACGGTCTTGGAGAAGAAAACGCGGTTCTCCGCCGTTCGCTATCGCGTCCGGCAGGGAATCATTGGCGCGGCGTTCGGTCTGGCGGCCATTCTGTCTACGGAATTTGGCGTGCACGCGGGCGACGGCGTAATGATCAACGTCCGCGACGCCTCGCCGCTGTGCGCCGGTCTGCTCTTTGGCGCGCCCTCCGGCCTGATCGCCGGCTTCATGGGCGGTCTGTATCGATGGCTGTGCGTCTACTGGGGCGGCGGCATGATTACGCGCGTCGCCTGCTCTCTGGCAACGGTTCTGGCGGGCGTGCTCAGCGGCATGATGCGCAGGCAGCTCTTTGAAAACCGAAACGCCGGCTTCCTGTCCGGCTTCGGCATCGGAACGACAATGGAAGTATTGCACATGCTGCTGGTGCTGGTGACAAACCTTCAGGACGTTTCCAACGCGTTCTATTATGTACAGCGCTGCTCCTTCCCCATGATTCTGTGCACCGGCGTCGCCGTCAGCGTTGCCTCGCTGCTCAGAGGCTTTTCGCTGAAGCGTGCGGAAATCGATCTGAAGAACAAGCGTCTCAGCTATGACTTTACGTTCTGGCTGCTGGTCTGCGTCGTCATTGCTTTTCTGTCCACCAGCAGCTTCACGCAGCAGATCGTGTACCGCATCACAACGGAGGAAGCGGAGCTTTATCGTCAGGTGACGCTCTATCTGGTGGTGTTCATGGAGATACTGATCTACACGGCGATGTTCATCCTAATCTACCAGATGCTGAAAAAGAAGGTGGTTCGCAACCTGCAAAGGGTCAACGAAGGATTGAAGGCCATTGCAGGCGGCGATCTGAATACGGTAATCGACGTGCGGGCCTATCGCGAGTTCGCCGCCCTTTCCGACGACGTGAACGCAACCGTGGCGACGCTGAAGCGCTACATTCGGGAAGCCGGAGAGCGCATCGATCAGGAGCTTGAGTTTGCTAGGCAGATTCAGCGCTCCGCGCTCCCCTCCGTGTTTCCGCCCTATCCGGAGCGGACGGATTTTGACCTTTACGCCACAATGGACGCGGCTCGAGAGGTAGGCGGCGATTTTTACGACTTTTACTTTGTCGGAGAGGATCAGCTGGCGTTCATCGTCGCCGACGTTTCCGGAAAGGGCATTCCCGCCGCCATGTTCATGATGACCACCAAGACGATCATCAAGGATCTGGCGGGAAGCGGGCTTCCGGTCGACGAGATCATGACCGTGACCAACGAGCGGCTTTGCCAAAGCAATGAAGCGGGCATGTTCGTGACGGCGTGGATGGGCATACTGAATCTGAAAACGGGGCTTCTGCGCTTTGCCAACGCGGGACATAACCCGCCGCTGGTGCGCCATGACGGCGGCGACTTCGAGTATTTCAAAACCCGTCCCGGGCTGGTGCTCGCGGGCATGGAGGGCGTGCGCTATCGCGCGGGCGAATTGCAGCTTTCGCCGGGAGACCGAATCTTCCTGTACACCGACGGCGTGACCGAGGCCACCAACGCGGCGGAGGAGCTGTATGGCGAGGACAGGCTGAAGCGAATTTTGAACGCATGCGAAAACGAAGAGATCCGCTGTTTCTGCCGCGACGTCAAGGCAGACGTGGACGAATTTGTGGGCGGCGCGCCGCAGTTTGACGACATTACCATGCTGGCACTAAATTACAGGGGGTGAGTGGAATGAAGCAGATGAACGTGGAAGCGATCGTGGAAAACATCGACCCGGTAACGCAATTTGTGAGCGAAGAGCTGGAGGCGCACGGATGCGGCGATCGGCCGCTGCTGCAAATCGCGGTGGCGATTGACGAAATCTTCGGCAATATCGCGCACTACGCGTATGCGGGGAAAAAAGGCGGCGCCACCGTGCAGGTTTCTGTGAAGGATGGCGTTGCCGAGATTACCTTTATTGACGAGGGCGTTCCCTTCAATCCCCTCAAAAGCGAGGATCCTGACGTTTCGCTCAGCGCCGAGGAGCGCGGCATCGGCGGGCTGGGCATCTATCTTGTGAAAAAGACCATGGACAGTCTCGAATACGAGCGCCGAGACGGACGGAACATCCTGAAGCTGACCAAGCGCATCTGAAGGAAAACCGCGAGCCGCAAATTGCGGACATACAGGAGGAACATATGCTTAAGACAAGCTGCGAAAACGGAAACCTGACCATTGCTCTGAGCGGCCACATCGATTCCAGCAACGCGTCCCAGTGGGAAAAGGAAATCAACGAGGCGCGCGCGGCGCATCCGCATGACGAGCTGGCTCTGGATATGGAGAATCTGGAGTACATCTCCAGCGCCGGCCTGCGCGTCGTTCTGCGCCTTCGCAAGGCGGAGAAGGAATTCAGTCTGATCAATGTAAGCGCCGCCGTCTATGAGGTTCTGGAGATGACGGGCTTTGCGGAGCTGATGCCCGTGCAGAAGGCCTATCGCCGCCTCAGCGTGGACGGCTGCGAGGTGATCGGACAGGGCGCGAACGGCAAGGTGTACCGTTTGGATCCGGATACGATCATCAAGGTTTATTTTAATCCGGACAGCCTTCCGGATATTCAGCGCGAACGCGAGCTGGCGCGAAAGGCGTTTGTGCTGGGCATCCCAACGGCAATCCCCTATGACGTTGTCAAGGTGGGCGACGGCTACGGCTCGGTCTTTGAGCTTTTGAATGCTACGTCGTTTTCCAAGCTGCTTCTGAAAAACCCGGAGCGCATGGACGACTATGTGGGAATGTATGTCGATCTGCTCAAAACCATTCATTCCACCCATGTGAAGCCCGGCGAAATGCCGCGCATGAAAGATGTGGCCGTGGATTGGGTGGAGTTTCTGAAGGAATACCTGCCCGCCGAGCAGGGCGAAAAGCTCTGCGCGCTGGTAAAGGCGGTTCCCGAGCGGGATACCATGCTGCACGGCGATTATCACACCAACAACCTGATGATGCAGGGCGACGAGGTTCTTTTGATTGACATGGACACGCTGTGCGTGGGGCACCCGGTCTTCGAGCTGGCCAGCATGTACCTTGGCTTCGTGGGCTTTGGCGAATTGGATCCCTCCATTACGCGCAAATTCATGGGACTGGATTACGCCGTGACCCGCGAATTCTGGCGCCGAAGCCTGTCGCGCTATATGGACGGCGCGGATGAGGCGGAGGTGCGCGCCACGGAGCGCAAGGCCATGCTGATCGGCTATGCCCGGCTGATGCGCCGCACGATTCGCCGAAACGGCTTCAATACGGACGACGGCCGTGCCGTCATCGAATCGTGCCGCAGGCACATCGGCGAGCTGCTGCCCGTGCTGGATACGCTGGATTTCTAAAAAATGCTGATTCCCTTCGGCTGGCACCGGAACAATCCACCCTGCCGGGGTGTCTAATGCTTGGCTTTGAGCCAAAGAAGGAGGAAGAAAAATGAAACGAATCGGAGCCCTGACTCTCGCCCTCGCGCTGCTTCTGTGCGCCGCCGCGTCCGCGGAGACGTATAAAATTCAGCGCGGCCTCACCATGGAAGACGGACTGACCGACGGCATACTGGACGTTGGCTTTACAGTGGAGGACGTTTCCGCAACCGGCATTTTCGTCTCGGTCTATGACGAGGTTTCCTACGATCTCGTGGACGTGCACAACATGACCGTCGGCGATACGCTTGAAACCGCGAACGGCGATATTGTGATTACATCCAAGGAAACCGACGAATACGGCTACATCCTGATCAATGGCGGCGACGAGGATGGCGGCGTTATGCTTCTTGCCGCGGACGAGGACAACTGCTACCACGCGATGGACTACGAGCTTGTCGAGCGCATGCTCGTGGGACAGGCGCAGCTGACGCTGGCGGAGCAGGTGACCATCCGCATCTACAAGCACGACGAAAGCCTCTCCCCCATCGGCGACGGCTATGACTCCGTTACGGTTTCCGCCGCGGAGGTTGCCGGCCAGCTGGCGCAGTTCGCCGAGGAATACACGCCCTACGAAACCAGAGCGGTTGTGGAAAACGGCGTGCTGACCGAAATCATCGTTGACTACGTTCCGTAAACCTTATACAGAACCAATGCATTTGCCGCCGCTGCCTTCCGCCGGAAGGCGCGGCGGCAGAGCAGATTTTTCTGAAAATTCAAAGGAGCCGTGAATCCCTATGAAAAAGCGCGTCGCGTCCCTCATGGCTGGCATATTGCTGCTCGGAAGCATGGTCTGTCCGAACGGCTGCGGACTTGCGGAGGAAGCCCCGTCCTCGCCGTCCGCGAGCGTGAAAACCGTTTCCACTGGAATGGTGGAAATGGATTACGCTGTTTTCGGCAGCGGAAAAAAGACCTTTGTCATCCTGCCCGGCCTATCCATACACAGCGTTATGGGCTCCGCCGAGGCGATTGCAAACGCCTATACGGATTTTTCAGAGGAATATACCGTATATGTCTTCGACAGAGCAAAGAACCTTCAGGCGGGCTATACCATTCGAAGCATGGCGGAGGACACCGCGGCGGCTATGAAGGCGCTGGGGATTGAAGGCGCGGACGTCTTCGGCGCGTCGCAGGGCGGCATGATTGCCCAGTATCTGGCCATCGACCACCCGGAGCTGGTTCATAAAATGATTCTCGGCTCGACGCTTGCAAAGCCGAACGATACATTCAACGGAATCGTTGACGAATGGATTCGGCTGGCGGAAGAAAAAAACGAGCTGGGCCTATTGGAGAGCTTCGCGGACAGCGTGTATTCTCAGGCGACGCTTGATGCCTACCGCGAGGTACTGATTTCTTCCAATCGGGGAATCACCGATGAGGAATACCGCCGTTTTATCATTCTGGCGCAGGCGTGCCGGAGCTTTGATTGCTTCAGCGAGCTTTCAAGCATCCAGTGCCCCGTGCTGGTGCTCGGCTCGGAGGGCGACGGCGTTGTGACGGCGGAGGGCTCAAGGCAGCTTGCCGAGGCGCTCGGCTGCGAAATCTATCTGTATGACGACAGCTACGGTCACGGCGTGTATGACGAAGCGCCGGATTACAGGCAGCGCTGTCTGGCTTTCCTTGCGGACGCGTAAAACGGTGGATTGGGAGGAATCTCATGAACAGGATGAACACGATGCCCATCAGGCTGCTTTGCATGCTGCTGCTCGTTCTCTGCCTTGCCCTTCCCGCCCTCGCGGAATCGGAAGAGGCTGCGTTTGCGCTGCTCAAGGGAAAGACGGCGGGCGTAATGACGGGAACACCGCAGGACGCGATTATACTGGCCAAGCTCCCGGATGCGAAAATCGATTATTTCAACAGCATAACGGACGTGGCGCTGGCGCTTGAGAAAAACAAAATCGATTTTGCCGCGCTTCCGACGGTGAATTACTATACGCTGGTTCAGGAATACACGAACCTTGGCTATCTGGACGTGCCGTTCGCGGTGTACGACGTGGGAACCGTTTTCGCGAAGACGAAGGCGGCAGACGCCATTCGCGAGAAGCTGAACGAATATATCGCTGCGCTCAAGGAAAGCGGCGAGCTTGAAAAAAAGCAGGAGTACTGGCTCTTCCCGCGCGACTGGGAGCCGGTCGATATTCCGCAGACGGGCGAAAACGGAACCCTGACGTTCGCGACGACGAGCACGCTGAAGCCCTTTTCCTTCAAGCTGAATGGCAAAAGCGTGGGCTATGAGGTCGACATCGTCGCCGGCTTCTGCCGCGCGTATGGCTACGGCATGAAGATTGAGGACGTTGATTTTGCCGGAATTTTAAGCGGTATCACCACCGGCCGATATGATCTGGCCGCCGGACAGATTTCATGGACGGAGGCGCGCGCCGAAAGCGTCAACTTTTCCGAGTTTTATTACACGCAGAAGTTCGTGCCCATCGTCAATGCGGAAAAATTCGATTCGCCCGCGCTCGTTACGGCCGAGCCGCAAGCGAATGGCTCGGATGACACGGCCGCGGATGGCGACGGGAAAAGCGCGTTCGCGAAAAGCGCGTTCGCGAAAAGCGTCTACCGCACGCTGATTGAGGAGGATCGATGGGTATCCGTGCTTCACGGCCTTCTCGTGACGCTGCTTATCACGGCGGCGGGCTTCGCGCTGGCGAACCTGCTGGGCGCGGCGTTCTGCGCCCTGTCCATGTCCCGCTCCAAGGCGCTCAGGGCGCTCTCCGGCGCGTATTCGCGGCTGATGCAGGGGCTTCCGATCGTCGTCATCCTGATGATGCTCTACTACATCGTCTTTGGCCACTCGAATATTTCCAATGTGCTGGTTGCGATTCTGGGCTTCGGGCTGGTGTTCGGCGCGTATATGGCGCAGCTGTTCGAGGGCGGCATCCGCGCCGTGGACAAGGGACAGCGAGAGGCCGCGCTCGCCACGGGGCTTACCCGGTTTCAGACGTTCTGCGGAATCGTGCTTCCGCAGGCGATCCGTACCATGCTGCCGGGGTATTTCAGCAACCTCATAAGCCTCATGAAGGGCACGGCCGTCGTCGGCTACATTGCCGTGAACGACCTGACCAAGGTTGGCGACATTATCCGCAGCAATACCTATGAGGCGATTGTGCCGCTCGTGACGATCGCCCTGATCTATTTCGCGATTGCCTGCCTGCTGCTTTCGCTGATGTCGCTGCTGCGCAGACGACTGACGCCCGGGCACGCACGCACGGTCGAAGGCGCGGAAAAGCCGATGGGAGGAAACGAAGCATGATTTCCATTCAGCATTTACGAAAGGAATTTTCGGACGCCACTCCCCTGAAGGACGTGAACGCGACCATTCAAAAGGGCGAGGTCATTTCCATCATCGGCCCATCCGGCACGGGCAAATCCACATTCCTGCGCTGCCTGAACCGGCTGGAAACGCCCACGTCGGGCACGATTTTGGTGGACGGCGTGGACATAAGCGCCAAGAATTGCCCGCTGCATCTGATTCGCCGGAAGATGGGAATGGTGTTTCAGAGCTTCAACCTCTATCCCCACATGAGCGTGATTGAAAACATCATGTACGCGCCGATGAAGGTGCTGAAGCTGTCCCGCGCGGATGCCTATGCGCGCGGCATGAAGCTTTTGCGCACCGTCGGTCTGGCGGGAAGAGAGCATAAATATCCCGATCAGCTCTCCGGCGGGCAGAAGCAGCGCGTCGCCATTGCGCGAACCTTGGCCATGGAGCCGGAAATCATCCTCTTTGACGAACCGACCTCCGCGCTGGATCCCACCATGGTTGCCGAGGTGCTGGCCGTTATCAACCGGCTGGCGCAGGAGGGCATGACCATGCTGATTGTCACGCACCAGATGCGCCTTGCCAAAACGGTTTCCACGCGAATCTTCTATATGGATCAGGGCGTTATCTATGAGGACGGCACGCCCGATCAGATCTTCAACCATCCGCAGAAGGAGCGAACCCGCTGCTTTATCAATGGTCTGGACTGGATTCGAAAGAGCTTCCTTCGCGACGAGCTGGATTATCTCGGCTTCATCAGCGAAATTCACGCCTTCGCCCTGAAGAAGATGTTCACGCCCGAGCTGCTTTATCGGGTTGAAGCCGCCATCGAGGAGGTCTATCTGCAAACGATTCTCCCCGTGCTGGATGAAAAGACGGAGATGAATTTCAGTCTGGAATATTCGGAAAGGCACAAAACCTGCGCGCTGCAGTTCCAATGGAAGGCGGCTCCCATAAATCCGCTTCTCAATATGGACGAGATTTCCCGAAAGCTCGCCGAGCACGCCGCGGGAAGCATCCAATACCGGTACACGCAGGACGGCTGCAACGAGATTTCCATGACGATTGAGAAAGCGTAATTTTCAAGCGCCACGAGCGGACAGCATAAGGAGGATTCGAGATTCCCATGCGAATTCAGGTTACCAAGAAAAACGCCACTGTGTTCTACGCGATCATTCAGGCACTGTATTTCTGCACGCTCGCCCTTATCGGCAGCTACGCCTCCGCCTACCTGCTGAACCGCAATTTTACCAACGCGCAAATCGGCATTATGCTCGGCGTCGGCAATCTCGGCTCCGTCGGCCTTCAGCTGCTTATCGCCGCCTACGTACAGCGGCTTGGAATTCGTCTGGGGCACGTGATGTTCGTCATCTACGCGCTCATTGCGGTGCTGGCTCTGGCGCTTCTTCTTCTGCCGCTGGGCAGCAGCGCGATCTTCTGCATCCTGTTCGTTCTCGTGTTCCTGCTCAATTCCTCCATGCAGGCTCCCGTCAACTCGCTTTACCGGGGCTACCATGAGCAGGGCGTGAAAATCAATTTCAGCGCGGCGCGCGGCTGCGGCTCCGTGGCGTATTCGCTTTCAAGCCTTGCGGCGGGCGCGCTGATTCAGCGCTTTTCGCCCAACGTCCTGCCGGGAACGTACATACTCCCCTGCCTGCTGCTATGCGTGGCCGTGCTTCTGTTCAACGCCCCGAACACGGCGGAAAAACAGGCGAACAGCGTTACTCCGAAGGAAAAGAAGCTGCTGATGAAGGATTACCCGCAGTTCTACATCTTCTTTGCCGGTGTGATTTGCCTCGCAACCTCGCACAGCTTTATGGACACCTACCTTTTCCAGATCATTGAAAACATCGGCGGCAACAGCGTGAACCTTGGCTTGGCCGTGTTCATTTCCTGCATGACGGAGCTTCCGGCTATGCTCCTTTACCGCCGGATGGCGGATAAGTTTGGCAACCGGCGGCTTCTTGCCTTCGCGGGCTGGATGTGGGCGCTGAAGAACTTCCTGATCGCCATCGCGCCAAACGTATACTTCATATACGCGGCCGAGCTTCTGCAATTTGTGGGCTACGCGATCTATGTGCCCGCGGGCGTGCGCTACATTGCGCACACGCTGCCGGAAAGCGAATTTTTGAAGGGACAGGCGCTGGTGGGCAGCGCCTTCACGGCGGGCTTTCTGATCACCGGCTTTGTCGGCGGCCCGATGATCGACTTGATCGGTCTGGAGGCGACCCTGTGGGGCTTGCAGCTTTTCTCGGTTGGTGGCGTGCTTCTGTTTACGCTTGCCATGACGAAGAGCCTGCACATGTTCCCCTCCGTGCGCGCGGCGAAGGAGAAAAAGTAACGAGTCGCGCGCGCGGCCGATCGGAAACCAAAGAAGGAAGGGCTTCATATGAAACGAAAACTCAACCGGGCGGGCGCGGCCGCAATGGTATTTACGCTGAATTTCATCCTGTTTGTGCTGCTGACCGCGCCGTTCAAGCTGTGGGCCGCCGCATCTGAAATCACGCAGATGCGCCCCGCGGCCGCTCTCACGCCGGTTCTCGGCATGATCTTTGGCTTGCCCGCGGCGCTGGGCTGCGCGGCTGGCAATCTGCTCTGCGATCTGTTGGCCGGATACGAGCGCCTGTATTCGATTTTCAACAGCCTTTTGCAGATTCTCTATGCCATGTGCGCCTATTTCTTCTGGAAGCGCATCAACCGAGAGCGCGGCGGAAATGAATTCAGGCTTGACAGCGTGGCGCGAATTCTGAAGTTCTGCCTGCTGCTGATTCTGAACGCCTGCCTGACCGTTATCTGCTCCAGCGTTTTAAATCACGCGTACAGCGTCGCGGATTTTCTTTCCTACGATACCTTCTTCCTTTTCGTAAACAGCTTCGACTCCGGTCTTCTCTTCGGCGCGCCGCTTCTGATTGTGGGACACCTGTTCCAGAATCAGATTGAAAACCTGAAGGCCGGGAAAAAAGGCCAGCATATTCGTTTTTCCATGAACGAGCGCATGATTCTCAACACGCTGGTCACGGGTCTATGTATCTGCACGCTGGTTGGCGCGGCAATTTATCTGACCGATAAATACAACACAAGTGAGCGCGTGGGACTCTGGGGAAAAATCTATCTGTTCGAAACGCTGTCCATGAACGTCTATTTCGCGCTCTCGTTCGGCTTCATGCGCTTCACGGAGTCAAAAATTTCCCGCCCGATTGAGAATCTGGCGCACATCGTCGGAAGCTACTACGCGGAGAACGCGACGGACGAGCAGCGCCGGGAAATGATACGCGCCTGCGAAGTCTATGCAAACGACTCTACGGAGGCTGGCGCGCTGGCGCGCTCCTATATCTCCATGGTTCAGGATCTGGGGAGGTATGTAGAAAATCTACAGAACGTCATGGCGGAAAAGGAGCGCATAAACGCCGAGCTCACGCTGGCCTCTGATATACAGGCGCATATGCTTCCGTGCATATTTCCCCCGTTCCCGGAGCACAGCGAGTTTGACGTTTACGCCCTGATGCACCCCGCCAAGGAGGTCGGCGGCGATTTCTACGATTTCTTCATGGTTGACGAAAAGCGCCTTGCCGTCATCGTGGCGGACGTGTCGGGCAAGGGCGTTCCGGCGGCGCTGTTCATGGTCATTGCGAAGACGCTCATCAAGAATTACACCCAGACGGGAATGGAGCCCGCGGAGGTCTTCACGATGGTCAACCGGCTTCTTTGCGACGGAAACGACGCGGGGCTCTTCGTGACGGCATGGATGGGCGTGCTGGAAATCTCCACCGGCGCGCTGACCTATGTGAACGCCGGGCACAACCCGCCGCTTATCAAGCGGGTCGACGGTGAGTTTGAATACCTTCGAGAACGAAGCGGCTTCGTCTTGGCCGGTATGGATAATCTGAAATACCGCCAGAGCACGCTGCACATCGCGCCGGGCGACCGCCTGTTCCTCTACACCGACGGCGTTACCGAGTCAACGGATTCCCAGCAGCGGCTCTATGGCGAGGATCGTCTTCGCGCCTTCCTGAACAGCCACGCGTCGTGCAGCGCGGTTGAGACGCTTCAGACACTTCAGGACGAATTGCAGGAATTTGCCGGAAGTGCGCCCCAGTTCGACGACATTACCATGCTCCTCATGGATTATAAAGGAACGTAAAGGGCTTTATTGACTCATCAGACAAGATTAAGGAGGCTTTTATGAAAACCCGAAGAACCATCTCATTCGTGCTTGCAGCCGCGCTCTCGGTGATGGGCTGTTCCGCGCTTGGCGAAACCGCCGCGCAGACCTCAGAGCTGACGCTGGAGCAAAAGGTTGGCCAGCTCTTCATCGTGCGGCCGGACGCGCTCGACCAGGAGGCCTATACGCCCGAGCAGTGCAACGACACCAAGGCGAAGGGCGTCACGGAAATCAACGACCGCATTCGCGCGAACATCAAAAAATACCAGATTGGCGGGGTCTGCCAGTTTGGCAAGAACATACTGAATCCCGAGCAGATTGCCAAGCTCAACGCCGACCTGCAGGCAGCCTCTGACATTCCCCTGTTCCTCGCCGTGGACGAAGAGGGCGGAAGAGTCGCGCGGCTGGCCAATACGGCCACCTTTGACCTGCCCAAATATGAAAGCGCCGCGGCCGTTGGCGCGGAGGGCACAGACGCGGCCTACGAAATGGGCAACACAATCGGCAAATACGTCCGCGAATACGGCTTCAATATCGACTTTGCCCCGGACGCGGACGTAAACACGAACCCGGACAACCCCATCATCGGCACGCGCGCGTTTTCCTCCGACGCGGTTAAGGCTGCGGCGCTGGCAAAGGCGGCCGGACAGGGGCTCGCCGACGCGGGCGTGATTCCGACATTCAAGCACTTCCCCGGCCACGGCGATACCGCCGAGGACAGCCACACGGGCTTCGCCTACAGCTATCGCACGCTGGAGGAAATTCAGGGCTGCGAGCTTCTGCCGTTTGCCGCCGCCGCGGAGGTCTCTCCGCACGCGATTATGGTATCCCATATCTCCATGCCCAATGTGACGGGCGACAATACCCCGGCCACGCTTTCCGAGAAAATCGTGAGCCTGATTCCCGACGCCGATAATACCCTGATTATCACGGACGCCTTGGCCATGCAGGCTATCACCGACGCGTATTCCTCCGGCGAGGCCGCCATAAAGGCGTTTCAGGCAGGCTGCGATATCCTGCTTATGCCCTATGATTTCGTCGAGGCCTACGAAGCTGTTCTGTCCGCCTGTAAGGACGGCACAATCAGCATGGAGCGCCTAAACAGAAGCGTCGACAAGATTCTCCGCTATAAAGCAGGCCTCCAGTAACCCGCGCTTAAACGAGCGGAAAATACACTCCCGTAGCAATCGCACGGCTTTCGAAAATCCAATATGAAACACCCACACCGATAAGCGCAGGAGCTCATAGCATCAAGAATACAAAACTATTCCTCCGCTATGAGTTCTTTGTTTTCATTGCATCATTAAACATTTCCTTCCACAGGAAACATGTTTTTCGACGCACGTTCACTACGAATAAACGTATAGAAAAAGAGCCTCTCCTTTTCAGAAAAAGCTCTTTTTTGTGTTTTTAGGGCTGAAAACCCCAAATGTGCAGAATTTGCACATTGTGCGCGCCGAATGTGCAGAATTTGCACGTGCTTTTTCACCCGTTCGCTGCTAAAATAAAGGCACAACAGGCGAAAGAAGGGAGGTTCAATGCTGTATCTTGGCTGGATTGTGGCGGCGTTTCTTGGCGGTTTCCTGCTGGCGCTCGGACTCTGGCAGCGGAAAACGCGGCGTTCTCTGCGGGAGCGATTTTCGCAGGTAGAGTCGTTTCAGGGGCGAAGCTATCGGGAGGTGCTGGCCATCGCGGGCGCAAAGCCCAATACCATCGTTCATCAGGCGGACGGCACTACGCGGAAGGTTTGGCGTGAGGAAGGGTATTTCATTGCGCTGGC